>NZ_CP083724.1:0-300000 GCF_020150815.1 Haloprofundus salilacus
GTTCATCAATTACCTTCACTGCAAATGTTCAGTACCTAAATTCGGTGTTTTCAGGGCTTAGAACACGTCTATCTTGAGATCAAGGTTCGTGTCGATCCAGTAGTCGTACAGCTACAAAGGGCCCCAACCAAGTCATCCAGCGATTGCGGCCGCTACTGATGTTCATTGGGAGTATTCATTAGGTGTGTTCACTACATTCATCAATGAGGTTCACTCATTGGTGCGTCTGACGTACATTCAAGAGGGATGCCACGCATGTCGGGTACATGTTAGCGTACTCGACGTACAGCGAGGCTGGCGGGGTGGGTAAAACCACGACCGCAGCGAATTTGGCAGTCGCGCACGCGCGCGCGGGACTCAAACCCCTTGTCGTTCCGCTCGACCCCCAAGACGGCGACCTCTCTCGGCTATTCGGCGTCGACGACGAGCGAACCGACCCCGTCGACAATCTCGTTCGGCACATGATTCGCCGGCCGAAAGGGGAGTTCGAGGATCTGATTCGGACGGTCGAAGGCGTCGATATCGTCCCCGAACACAACATGCTCTCGGACCTCTCGGAGTACCTCCAGCGCGAGAAAGACCAGGCAGAAGCGATGGGCGAAGCCTTCGGCGTGCACGCGCAGCTCCTTCGCGTCCTTCGGGAGGCAAACGTTCCGGACGAGTACGACGTTCTCATCTGCGACCCGCCCGCAACCGAAGGACCGCACCTCTACAACGCGATCCACGCCACCCGGTCGCTCGTCATCCCCGTCGAACCGAGTGCGAAAGGTCGAGCAGCAGTGGAAGGACTGGAAGCACTCGTGGCAGGGTTCGAAGAGCAGTTAGAGATCGACGTCGGGGTGCTCGCGGCCATCCCCGTCGGGTTCAAAAACACCCGAGACCAGCGGACGATCCTCGAAGAGATCAACTACGCCATTCCGGAGATCATCGGTGAGCGCGCATCGCTGATGGAAGGGTGCTGGATGCAGCAGTGCTCGGCGTTCACGTACGTCCGTGAACACCGCGACCGCCACCGCGACTACGAACTGGAGACCCTCGCACAGTTCGACCGGATCGCACGACATCTGGAAGCGGAAGTGGGTCTCGAAGCACCAAACCCCCCGGAGCCGGGTGACCTGAACCACGAGGTGCCGATTCCATGACGGGGATGAAAGAGGGTGCCGGTGAAGACCCCTTTGCGGAGGATACTGAGACAGGAGAATCCGATGATAAAGCGTTTAATGCGATATCAGATTCCGATGCGGGGGTAGAATCGGACGAGAACGCAGAATCGTCGACACGAGAACGATCGACACACCAGCAGGCGATACAGATTCCGTACAAATTCCGCCGCGACGGCGTACAGGACGGAAGAACCCGGGTGCCGCTGTTCCTCCAACCTGAAACGAAGAACGCCGAGCGCGACGCGCTCCGCGAGATGGAAGAACGATTCAACGACGGCGTGTCGTTGACCGACCTCCGGGAGGCGCTGATGAAAGTCGGACTCGAGCATCTGGACGAAGCCGAAGACCACCTCGAGGAGTGGGGCTACGGGATGACGTTCGAATGACATCCTTCTCGCCGTGAACGGCGAGGTTTCCTCATGCTGGGGTATCGCTTACCGGCCCACGGAGGCAACTTGCGGGTTTGTATGTTCCTCGTTGGGTCGGTGAGAGCGTGGTGACTCCGACCAGTTGTGGTCATCCCACTTGAGGCAAACAGGCTGTGCCATCGACCGTGTTACCGTTGTCTGCCGCCGAAGGAACGTCTCAGACGCGGTGAGGTCTGCGTGTCCCTCGAATCCACACGGACACGTCAGCGTATCTCTGTGCCGCGTTGTATTCTCTGTTGAACCGCAGTTCGGACACTCCTGACTTGTCCACGCTTCAGACCGAACTTCCACCGACATACCGTACTCTTCAGCGGTACACGCCAGTCAATTCACGAACGCTCGGAACGCCCAGAAATTGTGCGTCTTCTCGTTCGCCTCCACCGACCAGTGCGTTGAGAGTACGTCCGTGAGTGCCCCGACGTACACCGTCGAAACACCCTCATCGTACAGACGCTCGATGAGGTCACGGGCAAGTGCCTCTTGGGCGTGGTCGCACCGTTTGGTTCGTCGGTCGTGCAAGCGTCGGATGCGGTGGCTACTGTATCGACCCTCCTCTAAAGATAACAGCGAGAGTTCCACGGGTCACCTGACCCGTGGTCGTTTACGAGCGATTGGAGACGGGCGATTTCTCGCGTTGAGTCTCGGAATCGCTCGAACAGGTCGCGTCCTTCGTACAGGAATTGCTTATCAGTCCTGGCCGTGCAGGCGACGAGATTGTTCGCACCGATGTCCAGCGCGGCTTCTTCTGAAGCCAGTGGGTGTGCCAGTCGAGAATCATCAACGGTAACTGGCTGAAAGGTCCCGAACGTTTGTGCTTGCTCGTCGTAGTACAGTTCCAACCGACCCTGTTTGTCGTACACTTTCCAGTTGGGCTCGCCCCGGACTTCGAGGCGGAGCGTTCGCGGTATCCCAGTCCGTACTCGTCTTTCAGGAGGCGATCGCTAGCTTTAGAATTCAGAATCAAGAACCTTCGTTCACCCTCCACCACTCTACCAATTCCGGAGTAATTACTCGAATAACCTCCTATACCCCGCAAATTCACGAGATAACGTTGCTACGGAAATAGTGGTCTACCGGAGGGCGCATCTCACAATGTGTGAGAGTCTCTATCAATCTATTAAACGTTATGATTTGTGGTCGGACCACACCACCAGTTCCGAAGCTTTCGAGGAACAGATGGAGATCGGACACCCTCACTCCACTGTTTCCGAAGCTATCTCCTCCGAAGGAAGGAAACCCTCGGAAGTTCAGGCACGTTTTGCCGTGGCTTCGACGGGCAAATTCGAAGACGAATTGTGCGCGTTATTATTCTCAGATTAATTATAAACCATTAGAAAACACTACGGGTATGGTTTCTTACTCATTCATTTATAACTTCCCATTATATATAACCCGTTCAGCGAGGGGTGGCTCCCTGAATACGATAGCTTCGGAAATAGTGGAGTGAGAGGGTGTTATAAACGACCGGGGCTTCGGAAGTGGTGGTGGGGGGTGGGTATTAATATTTGGAAGCTCCGGACGCTCCGGAAACGGTGGTTTTATTCCTCGATAACCTATGTGGCCATCTATCATGGGAATGTTCGAGCGGGACCGTCTCGTCTTCGCCAACGCCGAACCGTTGGACGACTCATACGAACCGGAGGATATCCGCGAGCGAGATAAAGAGCTTGCAAAGTATCAGCGCGCACTTCAACCGATAATCGACAACCGTCCGACCTCGAATATCTTTCTCTACGGAAAAACGGGGACGGGAAAGACCGTTGCGACCAAGTTCATGCTCTCACACCTCGAACGTGACGCCGAGAAGTACGACGACATCGATCTCTCGACGGTCTGGGTCGGCTGCGAGAATCTCTCCTCGTCGTATCAGGTCGCAGTCGCCCTCGTGAACGAACTCCGGCTGGAAAAGGGCAAAGAGCGGATCAGCACCACGGGCTATTCTCAACAACGTATCTTCGATATTCTCTACGCCGAACTCGACACCTTCGGTGATACGGTCGTTATCGTCCTCGACGAGATCGACAACATCGGCGATTCCGACGACATCCTCTACGGACTGCCCCGCGCTCGCTCGAACGGGTATGTCGAAAACGTCCAACCCGTCATCGTCGGCATCAGCAACGACTTCCAGTTTCGAGATAGTCTCTCGCCGAAGGTGAAAGATACGCTTGCGGAGAAGGAAATCCTCTTTCCACCGTACGATGCGAACCAACTCCGCTCGATTCTCGAACCCCGCGCCAAAAAGGCGTTTCACGAAGGGGTACTCGAGGACGATGTCGTTCCACTCTGTGCGGCGCTCTCTGCACAAGATACAGGATCTGCTCGTCAAGCGATTCGGCTCCTTCGAGAAGCGGGCGAGCTCGCGCAGGCAGAACACGTCGATGCCGTGACCGATGAGCACGTTCGCGGTGCCCAAGACGAAATCGAGAAAAATCAGCTCTACGAAGGGATGCAGGAGCTGACGACGCAGGGGCACGTCGTCTTGTGTGCGCTCGCGTACCACGAAGCACGTGACGAGGTTCCGGTGCGCTCTCGCGATCTTTACGATCGGTACGTGACCATCTGTAACCAACTCGATGCCGACAGTGTCAGCGGCCGACGGGTTCGAGACCACCTCTCCGATTTGAATATGTTGGGGTTGATTAACGTCTACGAGCGAAACGAGGGCCTCTCTGCCGGTCGGTACCACGAGTACGAACTCAACCTTCCGCTGGATGCAGTGCTCAACGTCTTGCTCTCGGTATCTCGGTTCGAAGAAATCGCCAACTCGATTCAGTCAAACGCGAGCCAAAACAATTTACTTCAATCTGATATCTCCGATTACTGAATTTCGACCGCGTCTCTTTTTGGACCGTCCAAGCAGCCAGATTCCCTGTGTGAAGCTTCGGAAATAGTGGCGTCTCCGCTTGTTTCGCCGAATGAGAAAATCCGAAAATAGCGTGCGATTGAGAATACACTCGATAATAGCTTCGGAAATGGTGGAGTGAGGGCGCCCTATTACCACGGAAGCTACGGAAATCGTGGTGTTTCTTTCATCGCAGAACTGTTCTCTCTGTCTTAGAAAAATCAAACCCCCCCGTAAACGTCACAGACACCTTTCAGTACTATGATTAATCTCGCCGGATTTCAGCGGAACCTGCTGACTGTTGTGGCGGGTGAGCTAGCAGGCTCTTCAGGGCGTGACGCTCAGCGGGAGCTTCCGTTCTACCCATCGAGGGCAGTAGACAAACAGTCGGTATCCACGTTCACCCTCCTACTCTTCCGGTACACGCCTACGGTTAATTGACCACTTCACCTACGCTGTTAGTGCGACGTACTGGTCTTCCCATTCGCGGCGCTCCCGCATCGACTCTCTGCCTTTCTCGGTGATTGTGTAGTAATTCGTCCGACGGTCGATCGGTCCCTTCTCGACGTACTCTTTGTTTACGAGAGTGTCGAGATTCGGGTACAACTGGCCGTGGTTGATCTCCCCGTCGACGTACTGTTCGAGTTCTTCCTTGACGTCCTAACCTGACGGTTGACTGAAACCCGAAATCACGTACAGGAGGTCGCGTTGAAACCCGCTTAAGTCGTGCACATGCCATTCCGAACGACTCTGTATATAATCATTCTCAACATCATAATTTCTGTCATCTTCGTGCGTAGTGGTTCGAGATGGTAAATTATCTCTTCGTCGCCCGAAACGACACAATACGCGGTTGTTGAACGATTTCGGCGAGCGAGCGCACGTCTTTCAATCCTCCCCCGAGAAACGCATCGTATCGAATGTTGAACCGTCCCCTGAGGTTTGTGGCCTCGCCAAAATACTTATATTCTTGACAGATGATTCTACTCACGAGCTTTTGCTATAATACCTAGATACGAACGGATGTCACCGCACAGACGCGATCCCAGGAAAGTAAAGGAGATGTGTTCTCTGACGTAGGGCGGCACTCGACTTGGATTCGCCACGCTCCCTTCCTTCCTCAACGTCGCGTTTGGTTTGTGCGAACTTGGTCGAACGACAGTCAGCTACGAGTTGTATGCGTCTTGAGCGAGGCGGTGGAACTTGTGGACGGTGTGTTCGTTAGGGCCAAGCTGTGCTTGCGCGAGCGCGCCCGTCTTCAGTCCATCCCACTGCCGTTCGACCAGTTCGAAGTCCTCTTCTTGGAGTTGACGACTCGTCCGGATGAACTCACGTTCCTCCTCGGAGAGGTCACTGTCGCGGAAGTAGTAGTCTGCGATGAGTTGGAAGCGGTCGGTATCGACAGGGTCGATGATGTACGTACCGTAGCCGTCGGCGGTGCCGTACATGTTCACCGTGAAATTCGGCCAGAGGTAGTGGAACTGCGCCTCGTGTTCATCGTGGATACGCATCTCGTCTTCGACATCCTCCTCGTGGGTGTAGTGGAGCACCCAATGGTAGTCGTTGACTTCGAGTTCCGACTCATCCAACGAGATGCCCTTGATCCAGTCTTGGTGGTTCGCCTGGCAGTGGTCGCATTCAGAGTAGTTGCTTGCGAACACCTTCCAATTACACTCAACCTCCGAGACGATACGACAGGCGTGTTCGTACTCGCCAAGCGGAAGCGCCTCCAATCGGTCTTTCATCACGCCCGCCTGCTCGGACAACGGCATCGGGTCGTCGGCCAGATTCACGAAGACGAGCGGTCCGATACTGTCCACGTGGACGCTCTCTAGGTCAGTGAATTCGTCCGGGTCAATGTATCCCGGATCTGACATCGGTGTCTCGTCGACGATTGGTGCGCCATCGCGAGCCGAGAAGTTCTTGACGCTGCGGATGTCTCCGTCGGCGGTCCGAACCAGAATGAGAGTCTGGTTGCCGACGGTCCGGGTGAAGAACTGCCACGGTTCAGAGATACTGTTTGCGTGACCTGCGTAAATCCAGTACTGGCCGAACACTTTCTCTTTCTCCATCTCGAAGAACTCCGGCTCGGTGAAGTACTTTGCAGGCAGTGCGTTCGATCGATCGGTGATGTCGGGGCTCACTGGCTTCGCTTGAGCGCGTTCCCACTGCGTCATACAGTAGCATAGTTACGGCGTATCGTAAAAAGAATTAGCCAGTGATATAGAAGACTATTATAAGGGTTTATCACCCAGATTGGAGTGTCGTTGGGATGAGCCTGCGGCCGAGACACTGTCAGGCTAGCAAGCACACGCTCACGAATCCGAGACGATACTCTGTCGCTGCTGAAGAAGGATAAGCCGAGGATGGCGACTGACGCACTACGACGTCAAACGCACCCACGGTTCAGAATGCACCAAGGTAATTATCCCGTGGTTCGTAGAGACCGCCGGTCATCCGGACTTCGTGAATCTTGTCCAACGTTTCGCCGATCGTGAGACCGTGTTCGTTCATCACGGCCGCGACGACGCCGATGGGGACGCCGTTTTCGTACTGCTCTTCGAGTTGGCGAACGACACCCTTGATATCAGTGCTGGTTACCTCCTCGAAATTTAGCTCTGTACGTTCCAGTTTCACGTCGTGACCGGTGACGCGGTAGTGTCGTCGGTGGAACGCGACGATTTCGTTCGGCTCGTCCGTCTGCAGGTCGACGTCGCATTCGGGACAGACCGCGACGTACGACGCCTGTTCTTGCGTACTCATGATTCGGTTTCTGTGTCTTGGTGAGGGTTTGTCAGTTCTTCGGGAGTCTCCGCCCCACGATCGACCAACCGCAGATCGGAGGCGTTGCATCACCCGAGGACATTACGAGTTGTAGGCATCCTGAGCGAGGCGGTGGAACTTGTGGACGGTGTGTTCGTTAGGACCAAGTTGCGCCTGCGCGAGCGCACCCGTCTTCAGCCCATCCCACTGCCGTTCGACCAGTTCGAAATCCTCTTCTTGGAGTTGGCGACTCGTCCGGATGAACTCACGCTCTTCCTCGGAGAGGTCGCTGTCGCGGAAGTAGTAGTCTGCGATAAGCTGGAAGCGGTCAGTATCAATAGGGTCGATGATGTACGTGCCGTAGCCGTCGGCAGTGCCGTACATATTCACTGTAAAGTTCGGCCAGAGGTAGTGAAATTGTGCTTCGTGTTCATCGTGGATACGCATCTCGTCTTCGACGTCTTCCTCGTGAGTGTAGTGGAGTACCCAATGGTAGTCGTTGACCTCGAGCTCTGATTCGTCCAGCGAGATGCCTTTAATCCAGTCTTGGTGGTTCGCCTGGCAGTGGTCGCACTCCGAGTAGTTGCTTGCAAACACCTTCCAGTTACACTCGACCTCCGAGACGATGCGACAGGCGTGTTCGTATTCGCCGAGGGGGAGCGCCTCTAATCGGTCTTTCATCACACCTGCCTGGTCGGACAACGGCATCGGATCGTCGGCCAGATTCACGAAGACGAGCGGTCCGATGCTGTCTACGTGGACGTCGTTCAATCCGTTCTCCTTGCAATCGAACTCCTGTACGTCTTCATCGTCAAGGTCTGGATTGAGGCTCGCCTCCTCGAAGCTCTTAGGGGTACTCTGGAGATTGCCCTCCAGGTCGTAGGTCCAAAGGTGGTACGGACACCGGATTCGATTCGCCTCCTCAGGTTCGGTCATCGGCGTATCTTCCACCATCTTCGACCCTCGGTGAGCGCAGACGTTGTCGAATGCTTTGATCTCACCGTCGTGGCCTCGGACGACGATCAGTTGGCGGTTGCCGACATTTCTAGTGAAGAACTGTCCTGGCTCGGAGATACTATTTGCGTGACCTGCGTAAATCCAGTACTGGCTGAACACCTTCTCTTTCTCCATCTCGAAGATTTCAGGTTCGATGAAGTATTTCGCAGGTAGTGCGTTCGATTTCTCCGTGATGTCGGAACTCACTTCCTGAGTTTGTGAGTCGTTCCACTGTGTCATACGATACCATCAATACAACCGTCCCTCAAAGCCGTTCACCAGTGATATTCCACATAAATATATACACCCCGCTGTTTGTATCAACCAAGGAGAATTCTCGTGCGTCGCCCGAGGGGGGTGATTCTCAATCGAGAACAAACCGACCGGGGTTGACCATCAATGGATCGGGGCGACGCTTCCTCGGACTCGATTGGCAATTTCGTCGCGGCTGGGGGGATGTTCAGGATCCTCTGTTCCGTAGACTCGCTTCACGACAAGGTCGATGAGGTTCAATTTCTCCAGAAGCTCGCGGGTTTGCCGCTGGTCAAGTCCCAGTTGTCGTTGGACGTCGTAGAGTGTCATCGACGACTGGACCGCATCTATTAATTCCTCGAGTTCAACGTCATTCGGCAATCCAATTCCGTCGGCGATGAGTGGCTTTTGAGGTTCACCTTCGTCTGTCTCGTCGGTTCCTATCGGCTCAACTGAGGGTTCTCTCTCGACAGTCGGTGCTTCAACGTACTGATGGTCACCTTTCCGTGTGGGCGTCTTGTTGCTCTCGGTCGATGATTGGTCGTCTTCGGACCGACTCTCGGTTTCGTCGCTGGTGTCGTACGTGGTCGGCTGATGGACGCCGGCGTCTATCATGTACCGACGGACAGTTTCGGACGCGACGTCCATTTCGAGGGCGTCCGCCATCGCAGTGAATGTGTCGAACGAGTCGTACAGACACTGTAAGTACTCGGTGTCCTCGTAGGGAGGAACGTCTTCGTTCCGCGTGTCCGCGAGTATCCGTTCGATATCGGTCGCTGGAGCAGTCTCCGATTCGGTGTCTGGTCGCGAACTCGTCATGTTCAAGTTGTCACCGCCGACCCTGCTCTCGTCTTCGGACGATGAACTCGGGGATGTTTCGACGATAAAGTCGAGAGTAAATCCAACGAGTACAGTACCGTTCGCCGTCACGTCAGCCCCTGTTCGGTTCACCGACACGTTTTCCGGCGTGTGTTCCTCCAGCGCCGGAACTACCGCCGGCGAAAACTCGACCTGAACGCCGCCGTCATCTCGAAGCGTCGCCGCCTCCGGTGCGGTATCGACGTTCCTCCGATTGGTCGAAGAGTCGCTCACTGGCAACTCGACATCTACCTCGACAGATGCAGCCGCCCCCTCGTTTCGGGAGTCTCTGACTTCCGCGTCAACGCGGTGGACCGACCCCCCTGCCGCCTCGTACCGTTCGATGATTTGCGAGAGGTTATCAATCGTGTCACTTACTCCCATATCACTACCCGTCCAGCAGACGGCATAAGAATACGTGAGGAATAGTTCACCTATTCATAAGGAAGCTACTATGCCCCCGATTTGGACGGGAACTATCGTACTCCAGTAAATTTGACCCCAAAGGTATTCGTAGCTAGTTGTCACGAGAGTACCTCTTCGGGGGAGACCAGCAGGCGTACGGAACGGATAGATCGTCACCTCCGAGGGTCGACCGACGGAACGGTGCGTTGCATCGCCGAGGAAGGACTCCGTTCCGCGTTCGAATAACAACGATATCATTGTTATTTCCCTCGAAACTCGACTCATCAACACGTTGAATCGTTGTTGGCGATTTCTCGCTGAACGATAACTATATCCGTCCGTCTTGGGGATATGGCAGTGTCAGATATGAACACGCACGACAGCTTGCCGACCGAAGCGGATACTGTTGTTGTCGGTGCTGGTATCGTTGGGTGTAGTACGGCGTATCACCTCACCGAGCTGGGTCGCGACAACGTGGTCGTCGTTGACCAGGGTCCGCTCCCGACGACCGGCGGATCGTCCAGCCACGCCCCCGGTATCATGTTTCAGACGGCCGAGGAGAAGGTCCTTACCAAGTTCGCGATGTACAGTCGTGAACTCTACTCACAGTTCGAAGATGAGGACGGGAAACCGCTCTACAACCAAGTCGGCGGAATCGAAGTCGCACGTTCGGACGAACGGATGGACTTCCTGCAGCGCCGCGTGGAGTGGGGAAAATCGTGGGGACTACCGAACCCTCAGCTCCTCTCGCCCGAAGAGGTGGAGGAGAAGCTTCCGCTCGTCGACAGCGACGTGATAAAAGGGGGGTACTACTCACCCACCGACGGACAGGTCTCGGGAGTGAAGGCGTGTGCGGCGCTCGCAGAGGCGGCGATGGAACAAGGAGCGACGTTCATTCCTCATACGAGGACCAAGAATGTGTCCGTCGAGGACGGCGAGGTACGCTCGGTCGTCACCGAGAACGGCGAGATCGAGTGCAACGAGATCGTCATCGCGACGAATATCTGGGCGCGTCAGCTCGGAGAGAAACTGGGTGTTCACCTGCCGGTGACGCCGGTGGAACACCAGTACACGATCACCGAGCCGCTCGAAGAGCTCGCGGAGAGTCGAGAGGATGTCAGCAACCATCCGGTGTACGAGAATTACCGAGACGTTTCCGGAGAGAAAGCCGATAGACTTCTCGTCGGTCCCGACCGACCCATCCTCCGCGATCAGGACAACGCGATGTACTTCCGGACGCACGGGGACGCCTACGGACTCGGATCGTACAACCACGAGCCCATCGTCCCCGACCCGCAGGAACTCGGCGGCAACGAGGAAGACGGCGAGCAGGGTTCGATTCACGAGTTCTCCGAGTATCACATGAACAACGCGACTCACCCTGACCGCCCGGATAAAGCTCCCCGGAAGGCGAGTGACGAACTGCTGCCCGCGACAGAGGGGAAGATACTCGAACACAGGTACAACGGCATGTTCGCGGAGTCGCCGAACGGCCTTCCCGTGATGGGGCCGGTACAGGAGTACGACGGGCTCTGGTCTGCGGCCGCGATCTGGGTAACTCACGCCGGCGGTGCAGGGAAAGCGCTCGCCGAGTGGATGGAGAACGGCGTGCCGAGCCTTCCCGAAGGGCCAATCGACCTGCGCCACTGCGACGTCAACCGATTTCAGCCCCACGAGGGGAGCTGGGACTTCGCTCGCGACATCGGTGGCGAGGAGTACCGTATCGTCTACAATATCGTCCATCCGAAGTGGACCTGGACCGATCACCAACGTGACATCCGCCGGAGCTCGGTCTACCACAAGCTCCAGGAACTCGACGCCGAACTCTGGGCGGAGGCGGGCTGGGAGGAGGCTCACTGGTTCGACTCCAACGCCGACCTGCTAGCGCGGTATGGCGACCAGGTTCCTGATCGGGACGGCTGGGAGGCGAAGTATTGGTCGCCCATCGAGGGCGCAGAGGCCCTGCATGTGCGTAATGCGGTCGGGCTCCACGACATGACCTCCTTCAACAAGATGGAGATCAGCGGGACAGGAGCCGGTGAGTTCGTCCAGTACCTCTGTACGAACGATATGGACATCGACATCGGACAGGTCCGATACACGCTCATGTGTAATGAGGAGGGCGGCGTGCGTGCGGACATCACCGTCACGCGCGTCGACGACGACCGGTATCTAGTGCTCACAACCGGGCGCGAGGTCGGACAGAATCACCTCGCGTGGATTCGCCAGCACGCACCTGACGGCGTCGTCGTCCGCGATGTGACATCAACGCTCTCGTCGTTCGTCCTCACAGGTCCGAACGCCCGAAAGGTGCTTCGGAAGATTACCCGTGCAGACCTAACGAACGACGCGTTCCCCTACTTCTCGTCGCAGCAGCTGTTCGTCGAAAACGTTCCGGTCACCGCACTGCGCGTCTCCTACGCCGGTGAACTCGGCTGGGAACTGTACACCCCCACCGAGTACGGCGAACAGCTCTGGGAGATTCTCTGGGAGGCTGGACAGGAGTACGACCTCAGGCCGTATGGGAACGGTGCTCTCGATTCGCTTCGTATCGAAAAGGGGTTCCGTCTATGGGGTGAGGACCTCCACACCGAGCATAACCCGTACGAAGCCGGACTCGGCTTTGCCGTCGATTTAGAGACCGAGTTCATCGGCAAGGATGTCGTCGCCGAGGCTGCAGACGGCAACCGAATCCGCCACAAAGTTGCCTGTCTTACGCTCGACGACGAGGAGGCCGTTATCTTCTCCGACCGTCCCGTTCTCGACGAAGATGAGACGCTGGGCTACGTCCACAGCGCAGAGTACGGCTACACCGTCGGCGCTTGTATCGCCTATGCGTATCTCCCCCCGGAGTACGCCGAACCGGGAACCGAGGTAGAAATCCTCCACGAGGGCGAGCGTTACAGCGCGACGGTTCGCGAGGAGCCGCTCTTCGACCCTGAACGCGAACGCGTACGCTCGTAACCTACCAAACCTCGTTTTACTCTCAAGTCCGCGAACCGTGTTCTCGCTTGTTGTCATAGCGAATTGTCGGATCGGGCTTAGGCCGAGGGTCCATTATCGAAGTTGGACGGCCTTGTTTAGACGCGGAACAAAAGTCTACTGTTTCGCAGTCTACCAATGCTGTCATCTTGATTGATCTGAAGGTGAGTATGTCCAATTTGCGCAGTGATGGCTGGCCGAATAGCGGTCGAAGCCAATTGCATAGATAGCCTGCACGTCTCCGGTATCGTGAAGATTAGCGGAAAGTCGCAGGAGAGTTCGCCAGACCGCCATCTTGAGCTGCTGCTTCCGTGAGTATACGGTCGTGAAGTCCGGCAGCTCGCTCGGTTTAAGATTCATTTTCTTGACAATCTCGCGCATCTCGTGAAGAACATCGAGGAGCTGTCGATATGGAAGGTCAAGGTATTCGCGGAGACCGTAAATCACAACGATTACCCAGTCAGCGTAGCCGCCGTCACTCTTCTTGACCGCTGGTGAAGAATCGCCAGAGACAGCGCGTTTCGCCAATGTTTCGAGGCGATCTGTAAAGCGCAAGAGACGAGAGGGCACACTACTCGGGTCTGACTCAGAGGTCAGTTAGTTCGCCGGAGTGAGTGGTTCTCTACAACGTCTAAACAAGCCCCTCAGATATCATATCGCCTCCTCTCAGAAACGTTCGACATCCTATCACGTTGTGGATTCGACGTCGTCTATCTCGTGTCGACAGACGTTCACTCCGCGCTTTGACTTAAATGACCGGTGGACTTATGCGACAGACTGTGTCACTGGTATGTGTCATATGAGCACAGAGACTCTCCCGTCGCGAGCCGACACGGTGATCGTCGGCGCCGGGGCCGTCGGGTGTAGCGTTGCATATCACCTGACCGAACTCGGCGCCGACGACGTAATCGTCGTTGACCAAGGACCGCTCCCGGTCACAGGTGGTTCGTCGACGCACGCGCCGGGAATCATGTTTCAGACGTCTCCCTCGAAGATTCAGACCAAGACCGCTCACTACACGAGCCGACTGCTTAACGACGCGGGCGTCTACACGGAGGTCGGCGGCATCGAACTCGCGCGGTCGGAAGCCCGGATGGACTTCCTCCAGCGACGCGTCGAGTGGGCGACGTCGTACGGTTTGCCGGAGCCGCAGCTCCTCGAATCAGCGGAAGTCGCCGATAGGCTCCCCTTGGTCAATGAAGACGAGATTCTGGGTGGCTACTACTCACCGACCGACGGACAGGTCGCGGGTACCGACGCACTCCAGTGGTATATCGAATCCTCGTCGGCTCGGTTTTTCGGCCATACGGAACTGACGGACATTGAGATCGATGGTGGCGAAATTCAGGCCATTGTCACCGACCGGGGTCGCATCGAGTGTGAGCGGTGCGTCCTCGCGACGAACAACTGGGCGTACCAGACCGGTCAGATGGCCGGTCTCGACTTACCGATAACGCCCGTCGAGCACCAGTACGTCGTCACCGAACCACTCGACGAACTCCGAGATGGGAGAGCCGTCGGCTCCGCCACCGACGGTCTGGAGGTGCCCGGTGACCGCCGCCTCACCGAGTTCATGGCTCAGCCCCCAGACCGCCCGGTCGGGCGCGACCAAGACAACTCGCTGTACTTCCGCACCCACGGTGACGGCTACGGACTCGGGTCGTACAACCACGAACCGCTGGTTGTCGACCCAGAGGAGATGGGGAAGAACGACGAGGAGAGTCAGGCGTCGGTTCACAGCTTCACGGAGAAACACTGGACGGAGCCGACGCATCCGAACCGAGAGAAGTCGGCCCAGCAAGCGTTCGACGAACTCCTCCCGGCGACCCAGGGCAAGGCGTTCCGCGTGACGGAGAACGGCATCTTCGTCTACACGCCGGATGGAATGCCGGTGCTCGGCGAGACGTCCGCGGTCGACGGTCTCTGGACCGGTCTGGCCATCTGGTGGACTCACTCCGGGGGGTACGGCCGGATTCTCGCAGAGTGGATGGAGAACGGCGTCCCGCGACTCCCCTCGGGACCGGTCGACACGAGCGGGATTCATGTCAATCGGTTCGAACCGCACGCAGGGAGTAAGGACTACTTCACGGACCGCGGCGGCCTGCGGTACCAGCAGGTGTACAGCATCGTCGAACCGCGGTGGCAACCCGACGACCACCGCGGCCTACGGGTGAGTCCGTTCTACCACCACCAGCAGGAACTCGGAGCCGAGTTCTTCCAAAGCGGCGGTTGGGAGGTGCCGCAGTGGTACGAACACAACACGGACCTCCTCTCGAAGTATAGCGAACAGATTCCGGAACAGGAGGGGTGGCAGGCCATCAACCGCTCGCCGATAACGGGCGCCGAGCACCTCCACACCCGAGATAACGTCTCAATGTTCGATATGACCACGTTCAGCTCGATACGGGTTACGGGCGCGAATGCCGGCGAGTTCCTCCAACAGTACTGTACCAACGACATGGAACTCGACGTCGGCCAGGTGCGGTACACGACGATGCTGAACCACGGCGGGACGATTCTCGCCGACCTCACCGTCGCCCGTCTCGACGAGAACGAGTACATGGTGACCACCGGTGGTGGTAACTCTCCGGGGATACACGGGTCATGGCTCGAAAAACACGCTCCCGAGACTGTCTCCGTGACTGTCGAAGAGTCTGCGAAGTGTACCGTCGGCCTCTGGGGTCCGAACTCGCGGCTCCTGCTCCAGCGCGTCACCAACGCGGACGTCTCCAACGCCGGGTTCCCGTACTTCAGCTGCAAGCGAATCTACGTCGGAGATGTACCGATTATTGCGCTTCGGGTCTCGTACGTCGGCGAACTCGGCTGGGAACTGTGGGCACCGTCGGAGTACGGCCAGAAGCTCTGGCGCACGCTCTGGGAGGCCGGCCGTGACCTCGACATCAGGCCCATGGGCGCGGGCGCGCTCGAATCGATGCGCTTAGAAAAGGGGTTCCGACTCTGGGGGACGGACATCGACACGGACGTCGACCCCCTCACCGCTGGACTCCCGTTCGCGGTCGACTTTGACACGGAGTTCGTCGGCAAAGAGGCACTCGTCGATATCAGGGAAAGTGGCGTCGACAACCGCATCGTTCCCCTGACACTCGACGAATCGACGGACATCCTCTCGAGCGGCCGCCCAGTCCACGTAAACGATGAGGTCGGCGGATACGTGCAGGCCGCCGACTACGGCTACAGTGTCGGAGAGTCGATAGCGTATACCTACCTACCGAGCGAACACGCTGATCCTGGGACCGCAGTCCGGATAACGTGCGAGGGCGAGACATACGATGCGACCGTTCGTGACGAACCGCTCTTCGATTCCAGCCGCGAGAAAATTATCCGATGAACAGCGCCGACGAGTGAACACCCCATCTAAACTCATGAGCGAATCACGGGAAGACGAGCCGTTGATACGGTACACAGACGTTGAACAGGCAGCCGAACAGTTGACCGACGAGACGGTGGTCAAACGGACGCCAGTCGAGCGAAGCACGTCGCTCGGGGAACTGGTCGACGCGGAGGTGTATCTCAAGATGGAGCATCTCCAGTGGACGGGCTCGTTCAAGACGCGGGGCGCCTATAACAAGATCAGCCGTGCCGTTGACGCTGGGGCGGACGAGTTCGTCGCCGCCAGTGCGGGAAACCACGCTCAAGGGGTGGCACTGGCGGCGACGCGGTGTGGTGCGAATTCGACTATCGTCATGCCGAAACACGCACCGCAGGCAAAGATCGACGCGACACGGGGGTACGGAGCGACGGTCGAACTCGTCGGACAAAACTTTCAGGAGGCGATGGAGTATGCCCAGTCGTACGCCGCCGAGCAGGATGTCGAATTCGTCCATGCGTACGATGACCCGCACATCGTCGCCGGACAGGGAACACTCGGAATCGAGATGTACGAAGATTGTCCCGACGTGGACACGGTCATCGTCCCCATCGGCGGTGGCGGACTAATAAGCGGCATCGCCACCGCACTCAGCCACCTCTCTCCGGAGATACGGGTGGTCGGCGTGCAGGCTGAGGGTGCGGCGACCGTCCACGAGAGCCTTAACAAGGGACTTCCAGTTACACTTGACGAGGTGGACACGATCGCCGACGGTATCGCGACCGGCGGCATCTCAGAACTGACGCTGAACCTCATCGAGCGACACGTCGACGAGGTTGTCACCGTCACCGACTCCCAGATAGCCAACGCCATCCTGTTGCTGCTCGAACGGGCGAAGCAGGTCGTCGAAGGCGCGGCCGCGGCGTCGGTCGCGGCGCTCCTGAGCGAAGACCTCAACGTTCACGGCGAGACAGTCATGCCGCTACTCTGTGGTGGGAACCTCGATATGACAATGCTACAGACAATCTTGATTCACGCGCTCACGGAGCGAGGACAGATTCTCCGCCTGCGTGTGAAGATCAATGATATGCCGGGAAAGATGAACGCGATCTCCGGTATCATCGCTGAGCACGGCGCAAACATCCAAACCGTCAGACACGACCGCGCCGTCGAGGAACTTGAAGTCGGCGAAGCGTATCTCGTCTTCCAGATAGAGACGAGCGGGGCCGAACACGTAGCCTCGATAATTCAGGCACTCGAGTCGGAGGGCTATAGTGTCGAGGACGTCAACCAAAACAAGACAAATAGTTGATAACAGAGGTCGTTCGCGGTCGACCCCGACGGAGGCGGGCGATTTCTGCGCCAACGTCCGGTGAAACAGTTCCTGCATTAGTTATGTTTATATGCGAGAACAGAGACTGACCATGAGAGACAGTGACTACCGATGTCCAGGCGAACTAACGAGCAGACAGAGACGCGGTGCATTGCTCAAGCAAGAGAGAGAGCACGTCGAACAGGCCCGTCAGGCGGCGGTTACACTCCGTTCGCCGCCGAAGGCCCCAACGGGAGTGAGTAAGTATGGCTAACTCGGAATCAAACGGTCCGATCGGCCGGTTCACTGAGGAACTCGACCTAGTGGTGTTCACGGTCGGATTCGTCGTGTCAGCGGCCGCGGTAATCGCGTTCGTCTTCAGACCAGAGGCGATGTCGGGGTACATGACCAACGTGAACAACTTCCTGTGGACGGACGTCGGCTGGTGGTACTTGATCGCCATGTTCTTCCTGGTCGCCTTCGTCACGTTTCTCATATTTTCCCCGTGGGGGAATATCAAACTCGGAGCGAAGGAAGACGAGCCCGAATTCTCCTTCCTCGCGTACTTCGCGATGCTGTACTCGGCCGGCATTGCCGCTGGAATCGTCTTCTGGGGGCCGGCAGAAGCGATTTTCCACTACGACTCCGTCTCGCCGTTCGTCGGCGCGGAAGCACAATCGGCAGAGGCGGCCGTCGGCGCTATTCAGTACACGTTCTTCCATTGGGGACTTTCGGCGTGGACGGCGTACGTGGTGATGGCGCTGCCCATCGCATATTTCGCCTATCGGCACGACGCGCCGTTACGCATCTCGACGGTCATCGCACCGTGGATTGGAATCGAGAATCTCGACAGACCGATAGCGAAACTCATCGATATCCTCGCCGTCTTCGCGACTATCGGTGGTGTTGCGACGACACTTGGTCTCGTCGGCCGTCAGTTCTTGGTCGGTGTTGAGTGGATGTCCGGCATAAGCGTCGGCGATACTGGGACCATCCTCGTGATTACCGGACTGACCGTCGCGTTCACACTCTCGGTCGCGCTCGGCGTCGAGAAGGGGATTCGGCGAATCTCGTACTTCAACATGGTACTGTTCGCTATCGTGACCGTGGCGACGTTCGTTCTCGGACCGACGACGTACATCGTCTCCATCGGGACTGAGGCGCTCGGTGCCTACATCAATGATTTCATCACAATGAGCTTCTACACCGGCGCCACGGAGAGCATCGGTGGCGGTGTCGGCGCGTGGGTCGGCGGCTGGACCATCTTCTACTGGGCGTGGTGGTTCTCTTGGACGCCGTTCGTCGGCTTATTTATCGCGCGTATTTCACGCGGGCGAACGGTCAGACAGGTCGCCGTCACGGGCGTCATCGCCTCGACTGGCGTCACGATTCCGTGGTTCGCCACCATGGGCGGTACTGCCATCTTGCTCCAAGAGACCGGCCGAGCCGACATCCTCGCTGTCGTCGGCGAACTCGGAGAGGCCGGATCGGGCTACCCACTCTTCGAAGCGTTGCCGCTCGGCGGCCTCCTGACCGTCCTCTTCCTCGTTCTCGTGACGACATTCCTCATCACCTCCGCCGACTCTTCGACGCTCGCGCTGGGGATGCTCACTACTGGCGGCACCGAGAGACCGTCGACTATCAATCGCGTCGTCTGGGGATTCCTTATCGGCTCTCTTGCGTCGCTGCTGATGGTGACCGGCGGCGTCGACGCTCTGCAGCAGGCTGCCATCATCACCGGGGGACCGTTTTCGATTATCACTGTTCTCGCGGTCGCGGCGATGATTGTCTCCTTCGGCGATCACAGGCCGCTATTCCTCCGCGAGGAGGATGGGGTCTCGTTGCCGTCGCTCAGAAGCGAATCGTCTGAACCGGAGACGGCCGACCCCTCCGACGACTGAACCGCGATTCGCCCGCTCCCTCGCCTCCCCCTTCGGACGCCGTGCGACTAGTATCCGTTCTTTCCGGACCGTCCTCGGAGTCAGCTTTGACCGCATCTCAGTCGGTCTACACTGCCGTGCTTCGAAAATAGAGCATACTCTCCAGAAGTCCGTTTAAAATCGATTCGGACATCGTGTTCGAGGAATCCCTCTCACTCGTATATCGGGAACTCCTCGCAGAGCTCGTCGACAGTGCTTGTGACGCGGTCGCGGACGCGGTCGTCGTCGGGGGAGTCGAGTACGTCAACGATGAGGTCGGCGACGGTTTCCATCTCCGTGCCACCGAATCCGCGGGTCGTGAGCGCGGGTGTGCCGACGCGGATACCGCTCGTTACCATCGGCGACCGCGTCTCCCCGGGCACGGTGTTCTTGTTGACGATAATACCGACGTCGTTCAACGCCGATTCGGCCGCTTTCCCCGTCAGTTCGGGGTGCGAGTCACGGAGGTCGACGAGCATGAGATGTTTGTCGGTGCCACCGCTGACTAGCGAGAGCCCACCCGCTTCGAATCGTGACGCGAGTCGCTTCGCATTCGAGACAACCTGCTCGGCGTATGCCTCGAACTCGGCCGTCTGCGCCTCCGCGAATCCGGCTGCCTTACCGGCGATATTGTGCATCAGCGGTCCTCCCTGCGCGCCGGGGAAGATGGCCGAGTCAACGTCGTCTGCGAATTTCTCATCACAGATGATGAGTCCGCCCCGGCCTGCGCGAATCGTCTTGTGCGTACTTCCGGTAACGAACTCCGCGTGTTCGACCGGTGATGCGTGGATACCGGCCGCGATGAGTCCGGTGACGTGGGCGATGTCGGCGAGATGGTAGGCGTCGACCTCGTGGGCAATCTCCCCGATGCGCTCGAAGTCGAACTCGCGGGGGTATGCCGACGAGCCGCTGACGATGATGTCGGGGTCGACGTCGAGTGCCTGCGCCGCCAGTTCGTCATAGTCGATGTATCCCGTCTCAGGGTCGACCTCGTACTGTTCGACGTCGTAGAGCTGCCCTGAGAAGTTAACTGTGTGTCCGTGCGAGAGGTGTCCGCCGTGCGAGAGTGCCAGCGAGAGGATGGTGTCGCCGGGTTCTAGGGCGGCGAAGTAGACGCCCATGTTAGCCTGGGTTCCGCTATGCGGCTGAACGTTGACGTGCTCCGCGTCGAAAAGTTCCGTTGCACGGTCGATGGCGAGTTGCTCGACAGTGTCGACGTGCTGGCATCCTCCGTAGTAGCGGTTTCCGGGGTAGCCCTCGGCATACTTGTTCGTCAGAACGCTTCCCTGCGCCTCGAGGACGGCTTTCGAGACGTGATTCTCCGAAGCAATCATTCCGAGCGTCGACTCCTGCCGGTCACGTTCACGAGTGACGGCCTCGGACACGCTCGGAGCTATCTGGCTGAGTGACTGTTCGAACGCCATAATCAACCTCGAACGGATGTGTGTAAGTATCTTGCGAGAGCTGTGGGATGAACACAACCTGTAACGAGAGAGGAAGGCTGTGGACCGAGCGCGCTAAGAACAGGGATTTATGACGACTGAGAGGTTACTCTCACTCGATGCGAACTATTAGCACCGACGACGCGCCGACAGCCGTCGGAGCGTACAGTCAGGCGACGACAAACGGCGAAATCCTCTTCACCGCAGGACAGCTCCCGATGACGGTTGATGGGGAACTTCTAGACGACGCCACCGTCGGCGAGCAGACGAGGCAGTGTCTGAAGAACGTTGAGGCGATTCTCGAAGCCGAGGGACTGTCGATAGACGACGTGCTCAAGACAACCGTCTTCCTTGACGATATCGACGACTTCGATGCGTTCAACGAGGCCTATAGCGAGTTCTTCGGCGGCGAACCGCCCGCTCGTAGTGCCGTCGAAGTCGCAAACGTTCCGAAGGGTGCAGCAGTCGAGATCGAAGCGGTCTCGGTCGCTGACTGACGCGGTTTTGCTGCGGTCGCCTGTGGCCGGCAATCGGCCCCGGATGACGTTTATACGGCCCGGATTCGAGTCGTGTCGACATAGCAACAAGAGGGAACGGGCTGTATTTCACAGCGATATCACTGTTATTCGCGGGGAGACAGATGCGGCGGAGGGTGCTCGTAGAAGTCTTCGATCGGGACCGTCGACCAGCGGGAACGCCGTCAGTCGTCCGCTACGGCCGTCGTCTCACCGTCACTGACGGCGCTCTCCTCGTGTCTGTCCCTCGGAGCGTCAGGGTTCGCATGGTCCAGCTCCTCGGGAGCGCCGAGCTGTACGTCGACACGGTCGGGCTCTTCGACTTCCGTTCGGCCCTGCTGAACCGTGAGTTGGTCATCGAGGTGGAGCTGTACCGCCTCGATTAGCGCCTCGGCCTCGAGTGGCTGTCCGCGAGTCTTGAGCTCTGCCTCCGTCGCGTCAGCGGGGACGTTGAACGCTCGTTGAGTGATAATCGGCCCTTGGTCGAGGTCCGTCGTCACGTAGTGGGCAGTAACGCCGGCGACGCGGACACCTTCCTCCTTCGCCTGCCGGTAGGCGGCCGCACCGGGGAAGGAGGGGAGCAGACTCGGGTGAACGTTGATGATGCGCTGTTCGTACCGGAAGACGACTTCGGGCGAGAGAATCCGGATGTAGCGGGCCAGCGCAATGAGGTCGACGTCATACTCGGCGAGGTAGTCGAGTAACTCCTCCTCGTTTGGCGCACCATTCTCGTCACCGATGTCGTGGAACGGGACGTCGTATTCGGCCGCCAGCGGCTCCAGCGCGTCGTGGTTCCCGATGACAACTTCGATGTCGGCTCCGAGTTCGCCGTCGTGCCACCGTTCGAGAAGCGCTTCGAGACAGTGGCTCTCTTTCGTAACGAGGACGGCGATAGATTGGTTCTCGCAGTTAGACGGGAATCGGACCTGCACGTCGACGTCGAACTCGTCACCCAGTTCGTGCAGTTTCTCTCGGAACGTCTCCCGGCCAACTATCATCTCAGAGATATCGACGTTCATCGTCATCCGGAAGGTCCCATCTCGAACCGCCTGGTCGAGGTCGGTGATGTTGACGCCGTGGTCGAACAGGAGTGCGGTGATATCGGCGATGAGTCCCGAATCGTCGTCGCCGACGACCGTTATCTCGGTCGACTCGCGGGTCATCGTCCCCACCGCGTCATTTCGTTTGCGGAACCGTTCGTCGCCTGTCGTCGGGCGGCAGTTCGACACACGCGTTCCTGCCGCTGCCGCCGCAGTGGCGGCTCACTCTCTTGAGGTAGCATCCAATCGATACGTTCCAGACCACCGGTAATGAACGTTGGTTCTCGTAGTACCAGGCAGATACGATGTGTTTCCACACCACGTCGTATATTTCATCTGTTACTATGAAAAGTGATCTGCCGACCTTGCCAGACGCCGTCTCCGATGCCGTTGAGATATCCAAGTGCCCTCGGCGACAATTTGATGTCACCACCGAGAGGGACAGATGATATGGAGTATCACGAGTCAGTTGAGTACTTAGAATCGTTACAGCGGTCTCGACCCAAGCTCGGGACGGAGACGACTCGAAGGCTTCTCTCGGAGCTCGGGTCCCCTCACCGCGACGTCGACTGCGTCCAGATTGCGGGGTCCAACGGAAAGGGAAGCACCGCATGCATGCTCGAACGAGTTCTCCGCGAGGCGGGCCTCGACGTTGGCCTCTACACATCGCCGGATCTGAACGATCTGCGCGAGCGCATTCGGGTGAACGGTCGTACGATTCCGAGAGCACGTGTCAGCGAATTCGTCGAGGAGGTGGCTGACGCTATTGAGCAGCTCCGCGCCGAGAACGATGCGCCGACCTACTTCGAGGTGCTCACCGCCATGGCGTTCTCCCACTTCGATTCGGAGGCCGTCGATGTCGCCGTCCTTGAGGTCGGAATCGGGGGGCGGTACGACGCAACGAGCGTCATCGACCCCGTCGCCAGCGCCGTCACCAACGTCACGCTCGAACATACGGATATCCTCGGCGACACCGTCGAAGAGATTGCCCGCGATAAGGCGCAGGTCGCGCCATCGGAGGCACCGCTAGTTACCGGTGCGAAGGGGCCAACACTCGAGACCATTCGAGCGGAGACGGACGTCATCACCGTTGGTGCCGACGGCACGGACGTCATCGCCCGCGAGGAGGGTCTCGTCTCCGAGATCGAGAGCGCCGTCTCCATCTCGACGCCAAAGTGGTCGGTCGAGACGAAGGTTCCACTCCCCGGCCAGCACCAGGCGACGAACGCCGGTATCGCGGCGGCGTTGGCCGAGCAGGTGGCGGGCGTCGAACCGGAGACGCTCGCGCGCGGCCTCCGGAGCGCGCACTGGCCCGGTCGCTTCGAGATTATGTCGACGCAGCCGCTCGTCGTCCTTGACGGCGCACACAACCCAGGTGCCTGCGAGACGATTGCAACGCTCGTCGACCGCTATGAGTTCGACGACCTTCACCTCGTCTTTGGCGCGATGCGAGAGAAGGACCACGAGGCCATGGCGGAGGCGCTGACGCCCGCTGAAACAGCGATCCTCTGCGAGCCAGCCGTCGACCGAGCCGAGGATGCCGATGCGCTCGCGACGGTATTCGACGGCCGCGCTCGGCGCGTCGACCGCGTCGACCGCGTCGACTCCGTCCTCGAGGCGATTCATCGAGCACTGTCGAGGGCCGACCACGACGACTGCGTGCTCGTCACGGGGTCGCTGTACGTTGTGGCCGAAGCACGCGACCGGTGGACCAGCCGCCCGATTCCGATCGGAACTCGCCCATCTAGATATTCCAATCTGAGAGAGACATGTAGCGATGTCGGGGACAGTATCGCAGCGATCATCGCCGAATCAGCGGACAGTCGGACGTTGAAAGTGCCGCTGCGCGAACTGCAGGCCGAGCACGTAAAGCACACTTTCGAATCGGTCGGTGGCTCGTGTCTGCTCTCGACGCAGGGGCGGTCTGGCCGACGCGTTACGGCTATCCTCTCCGGGACAGTCTCTCAGTTTCGCGCGCTCGTCGATGCGTTGCCGAACGACAAACTCGGGTTAGCGGCCGTCTCGACTCAGCTCGCTCGCGCCGTCGACGGCAGCAGTCAGGGCCAACAGCGGTGGAGCAGCGGAACAGCGGTGATGGGCGTTCTCAACGTCACTCCAGACAGCTTCTACGATGGGGGCGTCTACGACCAAGTTTCGGCGGCCGTCGAGCGAGCCAACGAGATGGTCGCCGCGGGCGCAGATATCGTCGATATTGGCGGCGAGAGCACGCGCCCTGGGGCCGATCCGATTACGGTCGCCGAGGAGATCGACCGCGTCGTGCCGGTCATCGAACGCCTCAGCGGCCTCAACGTCCCCATCTCGGTCGATACACGAAAGGCGGCTATCGCAGACGCGGCCCTCGAGGCAGGTGCGGATATCGTCAACGACGTCTCCGGACTCGACGACCCCGAGATGCGATTCGTCGCGGCCGACCACGATGCGTCGCTCGTCATTACGCACAGCCTCGACGCACCCGTCGCACCCGACCGCCGCGTCGAGTACGACGATGTCGTCGAAGACGTACGTTCGGAGCTCCAGGAGACCCTCCTGCTCGCCGAACGGGCAGGTCTCGACCGTAGCCAACTCATCGTCGACCCCGGGTTCGGGTTTGGGAAGCGTCCTGACGAGTGTTTTGAACTGCTGGACAGGATGGACGAGTTCCGGGCGCTCGACTGCCCGATACTGGTCGGTCACTCGCGGAAATCGATGTTCGAACGCGTCGGCTCTGCCCCCGACGACCGCCTGCCGCCGACGCTGGCGGTAACTACGATGGCGGCCGAACGCGGTGTGGACGTGATCAGAGTCCACGATGTCGCCGAGAACGTTGCTGCGCTACGGACGGTCCGTGCGACGCTCGGCCAGGGGATGTCGACGTAATCCGTCTTAGTTTCGAAAACGAGAGAACGGTCGCACACTACGCGTCGGTGGTCGTCGACTACGACTCGGCGGCAAACGTCGCCGTCGAAATGGTCGGATAGGTCTCAGCGAGTTCCGTTGCCTCCTCGGGAAGGACGGCGGCGATGACGTACTCGGCGTGCATCTCGAAGTAGTCCAGTAGTCCCTGAATTCGCTCGGCGTCAAGCATCTCGACAGCATCGACGACGACGATTGGGAGTTCGCTCGCGACGTCGTGAGCGAGATAGCCCGCGAAGGCGACGACGAGACCGATGACCTCACGTTCACTCTTGCTTAGACTCTCGACCGTGTCCTCGTAGGCGGCGCCATCCTCGCTGGTTCGGACGACGTGGAGTTCGAACTCCGTCTCCGATGGTGTTTCGTCGCTCCCCGTGAGTCGTTCGATCCAGACGCGTTCGACGTTCTCGTAGTCCAGCCTGTCGAGCACTCGTTGCATCGCTTCGTTGAACGTCGTGACCAGTTCACGTTCGAGTGACTCTATCCGCTCTCGCTGTTCTCGAAGTCGGGTCGCGACGGAGTCTCGCTCGTCTTCGACGTCGTCCCGCCGTTCGAGATTCGACTCGAGGCGTTCAATCTCCGCCTCGATGTCTGCGAGTTCGTTCTCCCGCTGTCCCCGCTCGTACTCTAGGTCGGCGACATCGTCGTATCGGTCGAGCAGTGCGTCGTCACGCCCGTCGACCGTCTTCGCCTCCTCGGTGAGGCGGCCAACTTCGTCATCGAGGGCTGTCTTCCGTTCGCGAAGCTCGGACAGCAGTCCCTCTCGACGTTCGATCTCGGCTTCGAGGGACTGTTCGTCGGCTGCGAGCTCTTCTCGCTCCGCCTCTCGTTGCTCGACCTCTCGCTTCTGCTCTTCGAGTGTCCGAATTTGTTCGGTGAGTACTTCCCGCTGATCGCGCTTTTCCTGCAGTATCTCGCGGACGGTACTAACCTGCTTGGCAATTTCCCCCTGTTCGACGGCGGTACCGCATGTCCAGCAGGTTACCGTCCGTGAGGTCGGGTCGAGTTCAGCGACAATCTCGTCGGACTTCATCTCTCTGGGGATTTCCTCTCCGTCGTCCAACAGCTGCGTGTTCATCTCGACGATCGGACTCAACGCGTTGATGGTGGTCGTTAGCTGCTGTTTCTGGTGGTGTAACTGCTCTATTTCGGTGCCGAGCGATTCGACGTCTGTTTCCGAGTTGGCCGGGTCAAACTGCGCTTTTTGGGTAATCACCTCCTCCAATTCGGTCTTGAGCGATCGAACTGCTTCCTGTTGTGTTCGTATTTGGTCTCGTACCCGCTCTCGCTTCGCGCGCGTCTCGTTGAGTTCATCGAACACGTCGTCTTCACCGGACGCCGGCTCCTGCGATTCGATCTCCGACCGTACCTCCCGTAGCGACGCCTCGATGTCCTCTAGTTCGGCTCGAACGTTCTCCGCGCGCGCCTGAATTCCCGGAAGCCGGTCCTCCATCTTGTCGAACTCGGAGAGCTGTCCGTCGAGTTCGCGTTTCCGCTCGCTGAGACGTTCGATATTCTCCTCGATTTCTGCGGTATCGACCGGACGCATCAGCAGTTCGTAGAGGTCACCGTCTGCGAGGATACTTCGCCGAATCGGGTTCGTCTCACCCAGCGCGACAAACAGTTCGCAGAGATTCGAGCTCTCTGACACACGGTTCGCGCCCGTAACCACGTTTCTTCCGTCTCGGTTTTCGACCTCCAGATAGTACTCTTCGTCGTCGCTGCGGAGCGTGACGGTCCCGCGCTCGGCGTCGCTCTTGACGGGGGGTGTCGGACCACCGAGCACGCCGACAACTCCGCGGAGGAACGACGACTTATTTGATGCGTTCGACCCCGAGATAATAGTCACACCTGGCGAGAAAACCATCTCTCCTTGAGAGATTCCGCCGAGATTCCGAACTGTGACGTGTAACTCCCCGAGCGAGTGCTCGATGTCGGAATTAGAGTTATGCAGTGACATGGTATCGAGAGCGCCTTCGCGGGCGATTCATCGTTCATTTGTCTCGGTGGTATTTAACCTTGTATCACTTCTGCTCAGTTGCTGGTTCGCGGCGGTACCGGCGGTACTGGCGGCCTCACTGCTCTTGGCACGAGCAGCGGCCGCGGTCCACCAACCGAGCGAACGTGTACTCCTCTCCGCACGCTGAGCAGGCGACCCGCAGACTAAGCGTCACGTCGGGAGCACCAATCGTCAGTTCTCCGGCGTTAGAGAGTCGTTCGATGGTCCGTCCAGTTATCGCTTCCGTCCGGGAGAGGAGCTTGAACACCGTGTTCTTCGCCTCAGAGCGTTCGAGACCAGTCTCGCGGGCCGTCTCGACGCCCAGACAGTGGTTAAGGTGCGTTCGAATCGTTTGATAGCTCACGAAGTCGTCTACGACCGACTCGGGGTCGACTTCGTTCCGTTCGAGGCGTGAACGGACCTCGACTTTTGTTCCGGAGCTTACGTCTTCGTCGGTGTAGAGTCGGTAGATGTTTTCGACTTCTCCGTCGAGCGGGTCAACTCCAGCTTCCCGCATCGCCGCCTCGAGCACCTGCTGGTTGTAGTAGGACTCGAGATCGCGGAGGCTCGCCCCTGCCTTTCGCCGATCGAGAAGCGAATCGTCAAGCGAGGTGAGGTTCCACTTCCGAATTCCCGTGTCGACCTTGCAGGTCGATTCAGTCTCGTCCGGCATTGACTCCGCTGTGAGCCGTGCTCACTTCTGATTCCTCCCGTATTGGACCATTACTAGCTAGCGCTTTATTGCATCGGAACCATATATTTATGGCGGTCCCGAGAGAGCCATAGAGATATGTTCGACCAATCACAGGGATGGACGGCTTCGGGGGCGGACCGGCCGACCGTTTCGGAACAGCCGACCGAGAGATTGCCACAAAACCCACCTGACAGATGTCCATAACGGTCAAAGCCTACATCAAACACGACGAGCTCGCCCTCGTTCCGACGCTGCGACAGTCCGAGGACGTGTCCATCGAAGTATTAATGCAGGCGAACACCGACCCGGACTCCAACGTCTTTCCCTTCCTCATTAGACACGACAACCGCCGCGAGCTCGAATCGTGTCTCGAGTCGGACCCCACCGTCGAAGATTATGAACTCGTCGACGAAGGCGACAGCGTACACACCTATTATATCAAGCACACGCCGGATACAGAACTCCTAAGCCCAATCGTGATGACTGCCAACGGGTTCATGCTACACGCGGAGACGAAATCCGACGGGTGGTTCATCAAACTCCAACTCCCGGATAGAGAAGCGCTCAACACGGTCTGGAACTACACTGAGGAGCACGATATTCACTTCGACATCATCGAAGTATACGGTAATAGCGGTGGTGAGTCGGACGTCTCGTACGGACTGACGGACGAACAGACAGAGGCGATGAAGGTCGCGTTCAAGTGTGGCTACTTCAGTGAACCGCGGGAAATGACGCTCAGTGAGGTCGCCGACGAAATCGGCGTCTCCTCAACTGCGATGAGCGGCCGACTGCGGCGAGGAATGCGGAATCTAATATCCGCCGCGCTGATGGACGACGAAGAGTTCGAGTTTCGATAGCGGGCGACACTGAGAGGTTGAAACCCACTCTCCTCTCTCCATTCTGAACTCGTAAACGAAACAATAGTTTTCATCTAATTTCGGACCATTTGTCAGAAACCAAATGTTCTTTTCTGGCGTTTGGGGGGCCTACAGTACAAACAATTACAACTGTAGTAATGTTTCGTACGCTGTCCCGAGCTCTGTTACGGTTGAACTCGATTTGCCGAAATTAACAGAATCGTGGACGTTATTTTGCCTCGGCTATTTATATATCTGGAATATTACCCCCAAATTGTCATAGCGATGTTTTACCATGGTAGACCATGAGTAGCACAGCCAATTCGCCGTCAGAACGGAAAACCCATCATCTACGCCACGAATGGGGCGTAGACGGACAAATCAGCGACAGAATCGTCCGAGCCATCGCGGAGTACAAAAACAATCAACCGGAGGACCTGCCCGGTCTGGAAACGTGTATCAATCCGGAAGCACTCAACACTGTCTTCGAAACCGAAGGAAGCGGCGGTTGCGGAGCAGGTTGCATCACGTTTTCGTACTGCGGATACACCGTCCTCGTCCAGAGCACCGGCCACGTTCTCATCAAGAAGAACTAACGGAATCAACAACACCACAACAATGACTGATATCGGCGGTTTCCAGGACCACATCGCACGAATTGACCTCGGTGCACGTGACATCACGTACGATGGAATAGACGATGAAGACGCGAAAAAGTACATCGGGGCACGCGGCCTCGGCGTGAAGTATATCTTCGACGCTGGACCGGACGTCGATCCACTCGGACCCGATAATCGATTGGCGTTCATGAACGGTCCACTGACGGGCACGCAAGTGACCATGAGTGGTCGCATCGCAGTCTGTACGAAGTCGCCGCTCACCGGCACGGTGACCGACTCCCACCACGGCGGCTGGTCGGGGGCACGGCTGAAATGGGCTGGTTTCGACGGCTTACTGTTTGAGGGACAGGCTGAAGAGCCGGTCTACGCCTACGTCGATGATGGCAAGGTCGAATTGCGCGACGCGGCTCACCTCTGGGGGAAAGGTGTCCACGAAACTCGGGATACTATTGATTCGGAACTCGACGGCGAATTCGGGAAGAACCTCTCGATTATGGCTATCGGCCCCGGTGGTGAGAACGAGGTGCGCTACGCCTGCATTATGAATGAGGACGACCGCGCCTCGGGACGCGGCGGCACCGGCTGTGTGATGGGGTCGAAGAACCTGAAGGCGGTCGTTATCAAATCCGGCACGCGGATGCCGAAACCGAAGGACCCGGAGACGTTCCAGGAGGGTCACAAGCAGGCGATGAAGGCAATCACCGAGTCCGATGTCACCGCGCCGAACGAAGGCGGCCTCTCGATGTACGGGACGAACGTTCTGATGAACATCACCGAGGAGATGGACGGTCATCCGACCAAAAACGGCCGTTACACCTCCGGCGATGCGTACAACGAAGGCGAGAAAGACCGGCCACACGACCTTGATGCCGAGAAGATCAGCGGTGAGAACGTCCGCGAGAACATCCTTGTCGACGAGCCGACGTGTCACTCCTGCCCGGTCGCTTGTAAGAAGGAGGTCGAAGCCAATGTGATGCACAAGGGCGAGGAGATGAACGTCCGCATGGAATCCTTCGAGTACGAGTCTGCCTGGGCGCTGGGGACGAACTCGGCGAACGACGACCGGGACCGCATCGCCGTCATGATCGATCGCTGTAACGACATGGGCGTCGACACCATCGAGATGGGCAACATGATGGCAATGGCGATGGACGCGACCGAGATGGGATATCTCGACCAACTAGACGATGGCCTCGAGTGGGGCGACGCCGAGACGATGATTGAGATGATAGAGCGCGTTGCCCACCGGAAGGACGAACTGGGCGATCTTCTCGCCGGCGGTCAAAAACATGTCGCTGACGAACTCAACGCGCACGACTGTCGGCTCGACGTGAAGGGTCAGGCGATCGCGGCCTATGATCCGCGCTGCATGAAGGGGATGGGTATCGCCTACGCCACCTCCAACCGCGGGGCGTGTCACCTGCGAGGCTACACGCCGGCGGCCGAGATTCTCGGCATCCCCGAGAAGGTCGACCCTTACGAGTGGGAGGGAAAGGGCGAGCTCACCGCCACCTTCCAGGACCTCCACGCTATCTCCGACAGTTTCGACATCTGCAAGTTCAACGCCTTCGCGGAGGGCATCGAGGAGTATGTCCTTCAGTACAACGGCATGACGGGGCTGGAGTACAGCGAAGAGGAACTCCTGGAGGCGGGCGAGCGAATTTACAATCTTGAACGCTACTACAATAACCTGGTTGGCTTTGACGGCTCTGACGACTCCCTGCCCGAAGTGTTCCTCGAATCGGGTGAAACGCCTGGACAGGGCGCTTCGGAGGGAGAGTACTGCGAACTAGAGATGATGAAGGAGGAGTACTACGAGCACCGTGGCTGGGTTGACGGTATTGTCCCGGACGAAAAACTCGACGAACTCGATATCGATGTCGGCCCCGGAACGGGCGTATCGAGCGTCGACGGCAGTTCGGCGCCCGCCGACGACTGAACTGAAAGGGTACCCCTTCTTCGTGTAGGTTGAGCGGTTCGATACCCCCGACCGTTTTTCCGGGAATCAATTCTCCAAATCCATCGTCTTGCGTGCGTCTACGAGGGTTCTGGAACCTCTGTTAAAGTCGACCCGGAAGCGGGGACGAGTCAGACAGGCCACGAGTGTGGCGACTCCGACCCAACAGTTCGTCACATGGAGACACTGACGTGTCCGTGCGATTTCGAAAATCACTCACTCCTCCGGCATCAGAGACGTTCCTTCGAGATAACAGCGATTACGCAGTCAGGCCGATAGGAGAGTCGATGTAATTCGAGTGCGACGACCACGACTGGGCGGAGAAACTATACTTTCGTGAAAGACCCAACGCAGTACGCCCAAGTCTGCAAGTTACATCCGTGGGCCAGTAGCCGAACCCCAAAGAGAGATCTTCGTGGTTTAGTGCGGAGAGGATCTCAGAGATACTCGACGAACGCAGTTGCGAGCTTTTCTTCGGCGCGTCTGAGGTGGTGTTCTACCGTTCGGCGACCGACGCCCACCGTGTCTGCGATTTCGCGGGTTGTCGTTTCACGAGGTATCTCGTAGTATCCGCGTTCGTACGCGGTGAGAAACACCTCTCGCTGACGATTCGTGAGATTCGGAAGGAACGTACTGGCCGAGAGGACGGGTGTCTCCGATCTGACTGTCGTCAGCTTCTGCTTCGACTCGACCGTCAATTCGTGTTCCGCCGAGATATCGCTATACAAGGTAGAAAGGTTGGATGGGTCCAGTGCGAGTACGCGGACAACTTTCGCTCCGTGTTCGTATCGGAGGGGAGGTAACAGAAGACATCCGTTGGCGGCGATGTGGAGTTCGATGTAGTCGTCTCTGTACTCTTTCAGACACGCCTCGGTGATAACGGTCTGGTCGCCTCCGTTTTCGATTCGTTCACGGACGCCGACTCTCGATTTGACGTGTTCTACGACTTCGTCCCGTTGGTCGCCTTCGATGTGGAGTAAATCACAGTGGTCGTTGCACCAGAGTTCGATTCGGGTGTTGTTTTGGGCCGTCGAACTCGCGTACGGACTGTCGCTTTTGATCCGAAATACCGCCTTGTGCATGGACCCTATCCCACTCGACACTATTTAAACCCCTTTCCACATGGAGAGTCCAAACTATGGTTTCGCTAGTCGGTGGTACACGTACGCATGGCCGAGCAACAAACTAGGGACGAATCTGTACACGAGATCGAAAGCCCCTCATCGGAGTGGCTCGAATATCAGGGGTCGCCTACGGGAACGGAGATAGAGTGTGAAGGATGGCGACAGGAGGCCGCCCTCCGAATGCTCAACAACAACCTCGACCCGGAAGTCGGTGAGAAGCCGGAGAAGCTCGTGGTGTACGGCGGCACCGGCCGAGCGGCCCGAAGTTGGGATGCGTACGATAGTATCCTGGCGGAGCTCCGAACGCTCGCCGACGACGAGACACTGCTCGTCCAATCCGGGAAGCCAGTCGGACGGTTCACGACCCACGAGCGTTCGCCACGGGTGTTGATCGCGAACTCGAACCTCGTGGGCGCCTGGGATAACTGGGAGCACTTCCACGAACTCGAGTCGAAAGGTCTCATCATGTACGGTCAGATGACCGCTGGTTCGTGGGCTTATATCGGAACGCAGGGCATCATCCAGGGAACGTTCGAGACGCTGGCCGAAGCGGCTCGTCAACATTTCCCCGACCGCGAAGGGCTCCGAGGGACGATTACGGTCACCGCCGGCCTCGGCGGTATGGGTGGGGCCCAACCGCTGGCGGTGACGATGAATCACGGTGTCTGCATCGCGGCCGAAGTCGATGAAGACCGCATCGACCGACGGCTCGAAACGGACTACTGCATGGAGAAAACGAGTGATATCGACGAAGCCATCGATTTGGCCGAGGACGCCGCAGAGAACGGAGAGCCGTTCTCGATCGCCCTCCACATGAACGCCGCGGAGATGTTCGAGGGAATGCTCGACCGCGACTTCGTCCCGGACCTCGTCACCGACCAGACGAGCGCTCACGACGAACTGGAAGGGTACTACCCGGCCGGTTACACTGTCGAAGAAGCCGACGCGCTCCGCGAGGAAGATCCCGACCGGTACGTCGAAGAGAGCCTCGACACGATGCAACGTCACGTCAAAGGTATCCTCGCCATGCAAGAGCGAGGGTCGGTGGCCTTCGAGTACGGAAACAACATCCGGGGACAGGTGCAGACGCATCGAGGGATGGCGAACGCGTTCGATTTCCCGGGGTTCGTTCCGGCGTACATCCGTCCACTGTTCTGCCGTGGGAAGGGGCCGTTCCGCTGGGTCGCCCTCTCTGGTTCAGAGGCTGACATCCACCGGACCGACCGAGCCGTGAAAGAGCTCTTTCCCGATAAGGAACAACTGCATCGCTGGATCGACCTCGCACAGGAAGAGGTCTCGTTCCAGGGACTCCCGAGTCGCGTCTGCTGGCTGGGGTACGAGACTGACGAGGACGGCCTGACCGAACGTGCGCGGTTCGCCCTCCGAATCAACGAACTCGTCGCCGCCGACGAGATTACAGCGCCGGTCGTCGTCACGCGCGACCACCTCGATGCCGGTAGCGTCGCCAGTCCGAATCGGGAAACTGAGGCGATGCGGGACGGGTCGGACGCTGTTGCCGACTGGCCAATCCTCAACGCCTTGCTCAACTGTGCAGCCGGTGCCGATATCGTGAGCGTCCACGACGGCGGTGGCGTCGGAATCGGAAACTCCCTACACACCAACAATCACGTCGTGCTCGACGGGTCCGACCTCGCCGCCGAGAAGGCACAGCGCGTGTTCACCACAGACCCGGGCATGGGAATCGTCCGCCACGTCGACGCCGGATACGAGGACGCACTTGAGGAGGCCACGGCGTCGGACGTCCACATCCCAATGCGGGAGGACCAATGAGTGCCCTCACCGAACCAGTAGCCTGGACTGGGACATCGTCGGACCCCGTGGACGAACAGTTCGGCGACGTCGTCGACGAGGCCGATCTCGAAAGTGCAGACGAGTACGACGCAGTCCTCGTGGGCGAACCGTACGACGGAGCGGTTATCTCTCGTCGTGGTGCCGCGGAGGGTCCGTCGGCTATCAGAGAAGCACTGGAAGCGGTGAAGACCCATCACTTCGATGCGGGACCTGTCGACGGTCTCGCCGACCTCGGCGACGTGAACGTTCCCACGGGATCAGTTGCAGACGTACAGGATGCGATTCGGAACGTTACCGATTCCGTCCACGCACTCGATGCGCTTCCCGTGTTTCTCGGCGGCGACAACTCGTTGACCGTCCCGAACGTCGCACCGTTGCTCGAGGATGCGAGTGTCGGGGTTCTCAACGTCGATGCGCACCTGGACGTTCGGGAGGTACGAGACGGACCGACGAGCGGGACGCCCTATCGTCAGTTGCACGAGGCCGGACTCGACGGCTACGCCTGCATCGGCGCTCGACACTTCGAGACGAGTACGGCCTACCACGACTACGTCCGTGAGAACAGCGGAACAGTCGTGACAGCCGAGGAAGTCGCGGATGATCTCGTCGCGGCCGTCGACCGTGCACTCTCCGGTCTCGACACCGTCGACCGGCTCTATTGCAGCGTCGATATCGACGTTCTCGATGCGAGCTACCCCGGTTGTAGCGCGCCGACGCCCGGTGGGTTGCTGCCGCGAGAACTGTTCCAACTCGTCCGCCTCGTCGCCGCTGACGAACGAATCGCAGGCTTCGAACTCGTCGAGTGCGCGCCGCCGCTCGACGCCGAGGGTCGAACCGTCGACGCCGCCGCACGTACTGTCGCACACTTTCTTTCGGGGTGGTCTGCGTGACTGACCTCGTCGTCCACGATGCAGCCCAGGTCGCGACTCCGACCGTCGACAGCGATTTGGAGACGATTCGAGACGGCGCTGTGGCAATCGAGGACAGTGTGGTCGTCGCGGTCGGACCGACCGACGAAGTCGTCCGAGAACACCCACCAGAGAACGCGACGGCCGCCATCGACGCCTCCGGGAAAACGGTGCTACCGGGATTCGTCGACTCGCATACACACGCCATGTTCGCGGGCGACCGTGCCGACGAGTTCACCGCGAAACTCAGAGGCGCAACCTACCAAGATATCCTCACGGAGGGCGGCGGCATCTTGCGGACCGTTCGAGCGACGCGCGAAGCCTCTCACGAACAACTCGTGGAGAACCTCCTCGGGCATCTCGACGTGATGCTCGCCCACGGGACGACGACGGTTGAGGTGAAGTCCGGTTACGGACTCGACGTCGAAACGGAAGTGAAGATGCTCGAAGCCATCGCCGAAGCGGACGAACGCCACTCGATGGACGTAGTACCGACGTTCATGGGTGCTCACGCTGTCCCGAAAGACACCGACGCCGACGCCTACGTTGACCGGGTAATCGAGGAACAGATACCCGCAGTAGCGGCGGACGACCTCGCCGAGTTCTGTGACGTCTTCTGCGAGGCGGGCGTTTTTTCGGTCGAGCACTCTCGTCGCATCCTCAAAGCCGGACGAGAACACGGGTTGAAGCCGAAGATCCACGCCGACGAGTTCGAGCGACTCGGCGGCGCACAGGTGGCTGCCGAAGTCGGTGCCACGAGCGCCGATCACCTCTTGCAGTCGACGGCTGAGGATATTACGGCGCTCGGTGACGCGGACGTAACGCCCGTTCTCCTCCCGGGGACTGCGTTCGCGCTCGCGACTGAGTATGCCGATGCGAAAGCCTTCGAGGCGGCGAACATCCCGGTCGCGATTGCGACAGATTTCAACCCGAACTGCTTCTCACAGAGTATGGAGTTCGCAATCGACCTCGCCTGCAACGGAATGCGGATGTCGCCCGCGTCGGCTATCCGCAGTGCGACGGCGACAGCTGCCGAGGCGATCGACCGGACAGACGGCACGGGCACACTCCGAGAGGATTCGCCCGGTGACTTAGTCGTCGCCGACGTACCTGACTACGAGCACCTCCCGTACAATTTCGGCGTACAGAACGTGCAAACGGTCGTCAAGCGCGGGGAGGTGGTGCGCCGTGACTGACGACCCGGTCGTCGTCGACGGCGAATCGCTCACGCCGGAAGCCGTCGAACGCGTCGCACGGGAGGGGGCGACCGTCCGTATCCCCGACGACGCACGTGAGCGCGTCCGCGAGTCACGCGAACGCATCGTCGACATCGTCGAATCGGGCCAGGCCGTCTACGGTGTGAACACCGGCTTCGGCGAACTCGTCCAGGAGCGCATTCCCGCAGACGACATCGAAGCGCTCCAGCAGAACCTCGTCCGGAGTCACGCTGCCGGAACGGGCCGAGAACTCGACGAAGAAGAGGTTCGTGCGATGCTCGTCACCCGTCTCAACGCGCTCGTAAAAGGATACAGCGGCATTCGAGAGCGAATCGTGGACCTCCTCGCGGGGATGTTGAACGAAGGAATTCATCCCGTCGTGAAGGCCAAAGGGAGCTTGGGCGCGAGCGGCGATCTCGCACCACTCGCTCACCTCGCTCTCGTCGTTATCGGAGAGGGCGAAGCCACAGTCGATGGGGAGCGACTCCCCGGTGACGAGGCGCTGACCCGGAAGAATCTCGAACCGGTGACACTCCGTGCGAAGGAGGGATTGGCGCTCATCAATGGAACGCAACTGACCGTCGGACTGGCCTCGCTCGTCGTCTGTGACGCCGAACGAGCGATGCGTGCGGCGGATATCGCCGGTGCGATGACCACAGAGGCGACGATGGCTACGACGGCGAGTTCGCACGCCAGCATCCAGCGCGTTCGACCACACCGAGGGCAGGCCGAAAGTGCAGAAAATATACGTCGACTCACCCAGAACTCCGAAATCGTCGAATCGCATCGGAACTGTGACCGGGTACAGGACGCGTACTCGCTTCGCTGTCTCCCGCAGGTTCACGGGGCGGTCCGGGACTCCATCCGACACCTCCGCGAGGCCGTCGAGACGGAACTCAATAGCGCGACGGATAATCCACTCGTGTTCGCCGCCGAAGAAGCAGACGACCGCGCCAGCGGAACAGAGGGGGCTGCCGTCCTCTCCGGCGGGAACTTCCATGGGGAGCCGTTGGCGTTGCGGTTGGATTACGCCACGAGCGGTCTATCGGAACTGACCTCGATTTCGGAACGGCGGATAGATAGAATGCTCAATCCCAACGTCCAGGAAGAGTACCTCCCCCCGTTCTTGACCGAACGGAGCGGCCTTCGTTCGGGGTACATGATTGCGCAGTACACGGCCGCCGATCTCGTGAGCACGAACCGTTCGCAGGGACGGCCGTCAGTGGATAATATACCTGTCAGCGGGAACCAAGAGGACCACGTCAGCATGAGCGCGCAGAGTGCGTACGTTGCGCGCGAGACCGTCGAATCCACGCTGTCCGTCGTCGGGATCGAACTGGCCTGTGCGGCGCAAGCGCTCGATTTCGTTGCGGGCCAAGCTCCGGGTGTCGGGACCGAGGCTGCCTATCAGACCATTCGAGATCGTCTCGCTCATCTCGACGACGACCGACCGATCCATCGAGATATGGAGGTGATGACAGAGATTCTTTGTTCCGATACCCTACTCGAAAACGTGGAGGCGGCACTCGGCGCGAAACTGGCATAATGGATCCAATATGACCACCCCTTCCTTGCTCTCAGTCACCGTTTACAGTAGCTCGGATTTGTGCACGAGAGCGGCCGAATCCGCCGTTTGGGGTAGTTAGAAACTCGAGCACGCGGTAGAGCGTTTTGTAGCTTTGTCAATCCGAGCTACAGTTTAGGATCGGTACTCACAGAGATGCAAGGAGGAAGCCCACGGCTAAAGCCGTGGGAGGAGTCCGACACGGCTCGAACCTATCCACGAGCGATAGCAGTCCGACTCCCCCGTGTCAATCTAAACTCTCATAAATAGCTAGTTCGATATGTGAACCACCGATGGAGGTGATTCGCACCGTCAAAGTCAAACTCGACGTACCCACAGAGCGATGCGACGACCTCCATCAAACCAAAGACCGGTTCCTCCACTGTGCGAACACCACCGCAGAGTGGGCGTGGAGACAAATCGGCGGTCAAAACACCAGTTCGTGTGTCAAAAGTACGAGTACGAACTGAATGCGGATTACAACGCGAGCAAGAACATTGCTCGCAAACTCTTGAAGAGACTCCACTCGGGGCAGACGTCTTCGAGTGGAGGCGCACCCTGTCAGTGTGCGCTGACGTCAGGGACGCTGAACCTGAACGGCGAGTTCTACGCCTACTCCGTAACGGAGGCCGAAGGGGAGTCCACTGACAAGCCCACAACTTCAGTCGTGGGTTACTGACACCTTCGAACGAGTCGTCCATCGGCCTGGGTATCACGTCGCCTCCCTCCTGCGATATCCTGGATGGGTATACGTCGAACACCCATAGTTGCTCGACCAGCGACCGAGGCTGTTCTTTTAAGTACCTTCTCCGGACAGATACGAATACATGGCAGAACCGCGCGGGGCAACTGAACGGAGTTCCTCGTACCTCCACATCAGGTTTGCCCTTGAATGACGGATGGCAGCGATGTCCGGGCAGTTAGTGCCCTCCTCGAAGACGAGTACGCCCATGCGATCCTCATCCAGACGAGCAGACGGGAGATGTCCGCGCCCGAACTGAGCGAGGCGTGTGACGCCTCCGTCTCAACCATCTATCGCCGAATCGAGCGACTTCAGGAGTACGACCTGCTCGACGAACGCCTCCAACTCGATCGAGACGGCCATCACTACAACACGTACAAAGCACGACTCGAGCGAATCGAAATAGAGCTCACAGACGGAGAGTTCGAGATCGAAGTCACGTATCGGGAAGAAACCGCCGCCGACCGGTTTACCGATCTCTTCGAGGGATTACGCTAAGATGTGGTCGCTCAGCCTTCTCCAGACGTCGACGGGCGGCTCACCGGTTATCGTCGCACTCACCCTCCTCGGCCTGCTCGCAACGGTGCTTCTCTCCCTAGCCGTCGCCTATCTCGTGGTTCGCGGTTACAGGCGGAACCGAGACCGTGCTCGGCTGTTCCTCGCAATCGGGCTTCTCTTCCTCACTACCGGCCCAATCGTTCTCCAGTTCGTCCTCACGAATGTCACCACGCTGTCGCCGGGTATCCGGTCGGCTACTGCTAACGCGAGCAAGCTCGTCGGCCTCGCGTCGATACTCTACGCCATCTACGGTGGTACGCGACCACCGAAGAACCAACCCTCCAGCCATGACGAGGGGCGAGAACACGATCCTTCCCGGTCGGACGAGGTGGACTCATGATTCCAGTACTACTGGGAGTCGCGGCCGCTGTTGGGTCGGATAGTAGTCTGATAGCTGGCTTCGCAGCAGTGACTGCGATAGCGGGCTTCTTCGTCGCGACATTGGCTTTCCGTGGTTACCAACGAAACGCAAGTCGCCCGATGTTGTATCTCGCGCTTGGCATCGTCCTGCTCACTACCGTCCCTGTCAGCGTGGATTACGCCCTACAGGGAGTGACGGCTGCAACCGACGCGGAGATTCTTCTCGCCGTCACGGCTACGCATCTCGCCGGGATACTCGCAATTCTCTACGCTCTCACACGAGCGTAGGCGCCCGGTGGGTGTTACCGTCGAGCGAACGGATACCAGGTCGGCGTCGTCCAGTAGCGTGGTGTCGTCAGCATTCGCTGTGCGTACTGGCCCCATAGTTGGGCGGCGACGTTGCTGAACAGGAGCGTCACGAACAGCAGACTAACCCCAAGCGCGGCGACGAGCACCGCACCGAAGAGTGAGCCGATCTGCCACGAACCGAGTTGGAACGTCGTCGTGAGCCCGATGAGAAGGGAGTCCCACCCAAACAGGATGTCGAGTGTGACGTCCGTGGTGGGAATCGGTCCATACGCAGTAACTGGTGCCTCCGTGTAATAGAAGGGGGCGAGCAGAAAGCTCATCGATGTAGCTCCCGCAGACGCGAGGAGGCCAAACACGAGGGTAGCATAGACGAACTCCGAAAGGAGATACACGATTGATTTCCACGTCTGGAGGGCGGTGACGAGTCGTTTGGTCCGCGTCCAGAGTGATCCGTCAGTTTTCGCGGTAGACGCTGGTGTCTCAACGCCGAGTAGGCTTTGAACCAGACGTCGTTCGAGTCTCGCCAGCTCGATAGCAAGCACGAAGAACGCCAAGACGATTGGAACCCCGATGCCGAGGGGAATCAGGGACACACCAGTTAGAAACCCCACCGTCAGCAGCATGAAATAGCAGTTCCCCAGTGGAAACATCAAGACGAGATACACGAGGTTTCGGTACGTCTGGGGCTGAAGTGGTGTGCGGAGAACCGTATCGACTGGTGAGCCCGGTTCAGCGTCGTTCGAAGTCAGTGGAGTCGTCATTGTCTTGATCTCGGGGTTGGGCGGCGAATCTCTCTGGCTATAGAACCCTGGTGGTCTTAATCAGCGGGGTGGTAACCGACGTATCGATGAGCATCTAGGGGTAACTGCGAGCTACGCTGTCACGATACTCAGCAGTGTCTCATCCTCTATATATGCCTTGTGCACAAACGCTGTTCTGGCAGTTGTGCTATCCGCTCTATGGGTGGTCCGCGCTCAGGTGATGTATGGACAAGCGTACGACCTCCAAGCATAACAACTCGAACCAGGTCACAGACTCTCCGCCGGGACAGCCATCTGCTGACCGACCGACTGACCACTCTATTCACCGTACTGCATGTGATCGACGTCGATTCCTCAGTGCGGCGGGTAGCCTCGCACTCGTCGGTCTGCTCGGAGGTTGTACGAATACCGCAAACGACGGAGACTCCGGGTCGAATGGAGAAAGTGACCCAGCGAGCGTCGACGACTGGCTTTCGAATACCGGGAACTACGAGGGCGTCGTAGACACAACGGATGTGGATTCGGTGACCATCGAAGTCGGTGCTCGAGGGAATAACGGCGCAAACGCGTTCGCGCCAGCTGCGATCGAGATCTCTCCCGGAACGACGGTGACGTGGGAGTGGGTCGACGGCTATCACAACGTCGTCGCCACGGAGGGGCAGTTCGATAGCGGTGAGGTCGAACAGAACGCGACCTTCGAACACACGTTCGATACGACTGGGACGGTGTACTACTACTGCGAGCCGCATCGCTCGATGGCCATGAAAGGTGCAATCGTCGTCTCAGATGGCGCCAGTGGGGGTTCGCCATGACCTCTGGTGACTCTGAAACGCTCGCACAGAACGCGGGAACTCCCGCGTGGTGGACGCCGCGACGGAGAAAACTCGCGGGACTCTGTGGTCTCGTCGGTGGCGTCGGTGGCCTCCTCGTGAGCCTCGCGGGATTCGGTCTCGTTGGTTTTTCACTCGACGACACCGGAATCGGACTCACATCCAGGACTGTCATCATCTTCCTTCCCCTCTTGCATATCTTGTTAGCAGTCAGCCTGTTTGCGGCCGACGCGAGCTACGGTTCCAGTTACGGTCGTCGTGGCCGCACCGTCGCTCGATTGCTCGTACTGTCTTTATGTGGCGAAGCAGTCACCATTCTCGTCCTCATGATGGGGCCGTCCATGCTCGGCGGACTGCTGATTCCCATCGGGATTCTTCACGCCGCGATATACATGGCAATACGCCTCTTCGGGAGTCTCTACGGGCTCAGTCTCCGACGACACGAGAGTTCGAGTCGGTTGACTGTGGGCCTGTTCATCGTCCTCTTTCCGTCGATATTCGTCCTTGCACCGCTCACCCAAATCGGCTTTCCGAGCGCGTTCATCGGTGCACCGCTCGACCTGGCGTTCATCGCGCTCAGCTACGAACTCTGGACGACCGACACGGACGCGATCGGTAGCGAAAATTCGGTGATAGGATGACTGGTTTACTACTTAGTGCGCTATCCCGATCTGTACATCGTCCATCGAGGACAATCAGTCCGATCGTCTCGCCGGTAAGCGGCTGTGATCGTTGGCACGGCTTCCGGGAGTGAAGCCATCGCCAGTGAGGCTATCGGGGCTGAGGTTACCGATCACGTCGCCGTGACGGAATCGACAGAACAGCTGGTTGAGGAGCTCTTGGACTGAACCGAACGAGCAGTTCGGTCCGCACATCGGACAGCTATCCAGTGAGAGCGCGCTCGGCAGTTCGCTGCAATCTTTAACGACTCGCGGGTTCCACGTATACTGTATCGACAATCCTCGGAACTCGCCTAGGCGGCACTGCGGCACAAGAGCATCGAAACGACGCACCAGTCGTATTCGCACATCGTAGCGAGTGAGGTAAGCGAAGACGTCGGGATATCCTCGGTGATAAATGAACCAGCCACATTTGGCTGTTCTACCGACCAGCACAACCACGATCGACGTCTCGTACGCCGAATCGAAAAGTGAATCATAACCCGAAGAGAAGCAATAACGAGCACGTCGGGTCTCTCCTTAGAGTTCCGCGAGATAGGCACGACCTTCCTGACTAATTCGGTAGATTCCTTGGTCTTCGTTGTAGTATTCAACTAATTCGACTTCGAGCAGTTTTACTAGCTTGACGATGAGACATTGGGGGTTCTACTTCGACAAGACGCTCTTGACGATGCTGAAGACTTAGTAGAGATGGGTGTGAGTCGTTCCAGAGTTAAGGAACTAGCTCGTGGAGGCTTCCGAATCAAAAAGCACCTCACTGGTATCAAGATCATTCGGAATTCACCCTATACGGTAAAAGATCGCGACGATGTCGGTGAAATCTTAGCAGTAAAAACAGTACTCCTGAAACACCTCAACCCTGGCGATGAAATCTCACCCCCATCTCCTCAGAAAGGAGTCGATATTGTGTTCGAGAATGGGGCTACGAAAGTTCTGCTCTGATGCACTAGAATTCGGAGTACGCCCAGTCATCTATCGGAACTAAATTCAACCGGTCACCCATTTCTGCTCATAAAGGTGACACCTGACGGAATCTCCGAACGCCTCTCGATGCCGACCGTCGATGGTATCCTTACATCGTATCCTATCCATAAGTACGAGCGCGTCAATAACAAGATTCGACACAAGCGAGAGCAGTTAGTCCACGAGGTGGCGAACCAAACTCTTGCGCTCGCCTTCGTGTACAACGTTGATGCGATTGTTCACGAAGACCTGCGAAGCCTCAGTCCGCCTCGGGGTGAAGGGCAGTTGTCGTGGGAACTCTCGTCGTGTGCACGTCGTGAGATCATCGAGAAAATCGAGTACCGGGCGGACATCGCCGGATTGCACGTGAAGCGGGTGCATCCGGGCAATACGTCACGCTCCTGTCCTCGGTGTGGTTCGACAGGCCACACTACGAAGTCCCCTGATCACTCCTTTGAAGTGTGGTGGGGCGGACACTTCCGCTGTGAGAACGCTCGATGTGGCTACCAAGCTGACCGAGACTATGTTGGCGCGGTGAACGTGGCTCGCGTGTTCTTCAGCGACTCGGCTTCACTGGAACACGATTTTATGTCTTCCTATACGGGGGACTGTGAAATCGTGCCAGCTGACCGTTCCGCTGGCCCGCGTCTCGCGTTCGGTAACGCTCCTGTAGCGTATCTCGGACAGTCGGATGAAGATGTGACTGCTGGTGGTGGGTCGTGCTTGATAGCGCCCGCTGTCACCCCGACAGAGACGAAAAACAACAGTAGCAACACTGCATCAAGCCCAGCGATGTTTGGAGTGACCAGTTTTAACCGAGTCACTACCAATTGCTACCGAAAATAGGAACGGTCGCCGCATCGATTAGTGATATGCCGTTTCTCAGCTTTTGAATATCCCGATTGGAGTATTGTACTCAACCCCGGGAGATCATGTACAATTCTTGAGATAAAGTTATGCATTCGAGCATCGTTACTAGTTCCTGCTATGCTACATGGTACCACTCGTCGGGATTTCCTTGTCGGTGCCGGGACGGCAGCGATTGGCCTCACCGGTGCTACAGGAACCGTCAGCGGGCAGCAGCAACAACAGCAGATCAGGGTTGGCGTCCTCCTCCCAGTGACCGGCGATCTGGCGTCAGTCGGCGTTCCGATGCGCAACGCCGCCTTGTTACCGGAAAGGCAGTTGAACAACGCAGACACCGACTATCAGATCGTCACCCAGGCCGAGGACACGCAGACTGACCCACAGGCCGGAATCAGTGCGGCACAGGCGCTCGTCGATGCCGGGTTTCCGGCGATCACCGGCGCAGCCTCCTCGGAAGTGACTATCCAAGTCGCGTTGAACGCCCTCGTTCCGAACCAGGTCGTCGGGTGCTCACCTGCGAGCACGTCACCGGAGATCACGGGGCTTCGAGACAACGGCTTCATCTGGCGGACATGTCCAAGTGACGTAATCCAGGGTCGGGTGTTGGCCCAGATTGCCACCAATCGGGTGAACATCTCGTCGGTGTCGGTTATGTACGTCAACAACTCGTACGGGCAATCGCTCGCGAACAGCTTCGTGCAGTCGTTCAATGGTGAGGTTCCGGCACAGGTCGCCTTCGAGCAGGCGCAATCGTCGTACGCCGCACAGCTGCAGGAGGCGATGGCGAGCCAACCTGAAGGGTTACTCGTCATCGCTTACCCCGAAAGTGGTAATCAGCTGTTCCGAGACTACTACTCGAGTTACAGTCGTCAGACCCAAATCCTCGTAACTGACGGGCTCCGTGACCCCGCCCTACCCGGAAACGTCGGGCAACCCCTGACGAACGTTATCGGAACGGCCCCCGCGGCCGCGGGACCAGCCCGGCAGTTCTTCGCCCAGCAGTTCCGGAACGCGTACGGCTCTGAGCCGGGTGTGTTTACCGCTCAGGCGTACGACGCCACCGCGCTACTCATCCTCGCTAACATCGCCGGTGGAGCGCGGAACGCCGGGCCCGCCGTCCGGGACAACTTACAGACAATCGCGAACCCGCCGGGACAGAACATCGGACCAGAGAACCTCGCCGATGCGGTGACGCTGGTCACCGACGGGCAGGAGGTCAACTACCAGGGCGCATCGAGCAGCGTCTCGTTCGCCGACACCGGCGACATCACCACGGCTACATACGAGATCTTCACCTTCACCGAGAACGGACAGCTCAGACAACTCGATGTCGTCGAGTTCCAAATCGATCAGGGCTAGGGCGGAAAACACCCACCAAAATCTTCGGTCGGTGCGCCGAGATTCCGGGGTGGACCAGTTACAGTTACTACGACCTGTCGTGACGCTTCTCAGCCGCCGAGGAACTCCCGGCGAACCTGCTCGTTGACGAGTAACGCTTCGCCGGTGTCGCTGAAGCGGTTCTGCCCGTTGACGAGGACGTAGCCGCGGTCGGAGCGGCGCAGCGCCTCCTTGGCGTTCTGTTCGACCACGAGAACGGCCGTGCCGGCCGCGTTGATCGCATCGATGCTGTCGAACATCTCGTCGACGAGATCGGGTGCGAGGCCGGCCGAGGGCTCATCCAAGAGCAGTAATTTTGGGTCCAGCATGAGCGCCCGTCCCATCGCGAGCATCTGTTGTTGTCCACCAGACAAGTTCGCTGCGCGCTGTGACTGGCGCTCTTCCAGCACCGGAAAGCGGTCGAACACGTCCCGGAGCGCGTCCTGGGGCACCTCATCGAGGATGTACGCCCCCATCTCGAGGTTCTCTCGGACCGTCAGCGATGAGAACACGTTGTCCGTCTGGGGAACGTAGCTGATTCCGCGTCGAATCACCGCTTCGGGCGGGAGACCGTTGATCGCCTCGCTGTCGAAAGTGATCGTCCCGCCCATGTAGGTGGTAAGCCCAAAGACCGACTTCAACACCGTCGACTTACCGGCCCCGTTCGGGCCGACGACGGCGACGTACTCGCCGTCAGTCATAGAGAGATCGATGTCGTTGAGGATCTGCAGGTCCCCGTACCCCGCATCGAGACTCTCGATGACGAGCAGGCCATCCCCCTCACGGTCGATTGTGCGCTGGCCGTCGACACTCTGGTTTCGGCTGTCGGCGTGGAGGTGGTCGTCGGTGGGGTGAGTCCTGTTCGAGTTCATACGTTCGCCCCCAGATACGCGTCGATCACACGCTCGTCCTCCATGATCACTGCAGGTGTGTCGTCCGCAATGATTCGCCCCTGGTGCATCACGATGACGCGCTCGCAGTTTTTCATGATCACGTCCATGTCGTGCTCGACGAGCAGGAACGTGTACCCCTGCTCACGGAGGTCGTGGATTCTATCGAGCAATTTCTGCTCCAGCACAGGGTTCACGCCAGCGAGCGGTTCGTCCAACAGGAGCACCTCTGGATCGGTCTGTAGCGCCCGCGCCAACTCGAGCAGCTTCCGCTGGCCGCCGGAGAGGTTACCGGCGTACTCATCGGCGAGGTGATCGATCTCGAAGAACTCGAGCGTCTCCCACGCACGGTCGCGGAGGCCACGCTCCTGTTCGACGACCGCTTGTCGAGCTCCCGGCAGCACCGCCCGCCAGAGCTTTTCGCCGCGCTGGCCCTTTGGCGCGAGCATCATGTTCTCCAAGACTGTCATCTCTGAGAGTTCACGGGCGATCTGGAACGTGCGGACGAGCCCGCGATTGGCGATCTCGTACGGCCGCATCCCGGTGATCTCCTCGTCGTAGAGGTAGACTGTCCCACCGTCCGGGCGGTGGATACCCGTGATGCAGTCGAACGTCGTCGACTTGCCCGCGCCGTTCGGTCCGATGAGCCCCGTGAGCGACCCAGCCGCTACGTCGAAGCTCGCGTTATCGACTGCGACGAGCCCGCCGAACTGCTTCACCAGGTTCTTCACTTGAAGCGGATGATCCGCGGGCGTCTCCTGATCCAGTGCCTGGCTCGGCTCCTCGACGGTCGCCTCTTGGTCGACGGTCGTCCGCTCCGCATCTGGCTCGTTCATCGGCTCTCACCACCGTTCGAATCCGACGGCGATCGTTTCTCATCGGTCCTCGCGGCCGGCGACGATGACTGAGAGAGGTCGACGCTAGCTGCAATCTCCTTGCGGTGGCCGAGTAGCCCCTTGGGCCTGCGTTGCATGAAGTAGACGAGGACCAGTCCCACGAGTACGAACCGGAGGAAGGCGATGTTCGACATCGAGTATGCGAGCAACGGGGTGATGTTGAAGGAGGCGAGCGGAGCGACGGCAGCGACGAACGTATTCGGTGCATCACCGAGTGCGACCGTCTGTTCGACGACGCGTCGGACGAACGTCGGTCCCTCGAACAGGAGACCGACGAACAGCGCGCCACCGATTACGCTGCCGGTGTTCGATCCCGACCCGCCAATGATGAGCGTGATGAAGATGTAGAACGTCAGAATCGGCAAGAAGCTGCTCGGGCTGGTGTACGCCTGACTCCCCTGCCAGAGGATTCCACCGAGACCCATGAGCGCGCAACCGAGCATGAACGCCTTGATCTTGAATAGACCGGTGTTCTTCCCGAGCGCGCTCGTGACGAGTTCGTCCTCTCGGATGGCCTTCAGCACCCGACCGAAGGGAGAGTTACCAACGCGGGTGAGGATCAGGTAGAACAACCCTACGAACGCGACGAGTACGAGCGTGTACGCCCAGTCAACGATGGTCGTATACTCCACACCGAGGGTCCGGAAGAGGCCGAACACCGCCTCTCCGAACGGAGTCGGCGGCGACGCCGGACTCGCCGGATTGCTGTAGAACAGCCAGTAAATCGGATTCCTCGGAAGCGGCATCCCCTGAGAGCCTCCGGTGCCCAGGTTGACGCCCTCAACCGAGAACGACTGCAGGGTCGTCGAATTGTACGTGAGGCGGATTATCTCCGACAGTGCGAGCGTGACAATCGCGAGGTAGTCGGCCTTTAGTCGGAGCGCAGGCAACGCCGCGAGCGCACCAACTAGCGCCGCCGCGAGCATCCCACCGACGATGCCGACGGCGAGGGGCTGTCCGAGGCCAGGAATCCCCCCGGGTGGGGGGTTCACGGGGGCGGTGAGAATCGCCATCGTGTAGACGCCGACGGCCATGAAACCGGCCACACCGATGTTGAACAGGCCGGCGTAGCCCCACTGGAGGTTAAGCGCGAGTGCCAACAGCGCGTAGACCGCTGCGAAGAAGGTGATCCGCTGGAGAGTGCTCGCTAGTCCGTCGGCATCGAGTCCGAGGGCCACACCGAGCAGCGTGAATCCAACGTACAGTCCGAGGAAAACGACGAGAATCAATCCGACGTCGCCACCGGGCAGCCGATTCGATCGGCGTTCGGTCTGGCTGCTCATTGAAGACCACCTCGTGTATCACGCCTGAATGGTCGGCTGTGTCCGTTTCGAGAATCGTACACGGTCATGCGGTGGTCACCCCGCTGAAGAGCCCTGCCGGTTTCGTCAGGAGGATTATGATCATCACGCCGAAGGCGGCGGCGTAGGTGAACTCAGAGGGGAGCCAAATCAACGACATTGTACTCGAGATACCGATAGTGAGCCCCCCGAGGATTGCCCCGTAAACCGAACCGATTCCGCCGAGAATGACCGCCGCGAAGATCAACAGGAGCAGCGTCCACCCGTAGTCGAACGAAATCGTCCCGGTCTCAAGCACGACGAGGAAACCAGCGGCACCCGTCAGTCCCCCGCCGACGATCCAGGTCGAGCGGATTACCCGCTCTGTTGGGATGCCCGTGATGAGCGCGAGTTCGGTGTTGTCGGCCATCGCCCGCATCGCCTTGCCGAGTTTCGTTCGCGAAAGCAACAGGTGAACGCCGCCCATCATCGCGAGGGCAGCAGTCACCAAGGTGAGTTCGTGGCTACTGACGATGAGGTTTATCCCGGGCACGGTGTACGTCGACAGCATCCCGCCGGTGATCCCCGTACGGCTCGTCCCGAAAACGAACGCGATGAGATATCGAAGCATGAGCGCGACACCGATACTCGCGATGAGCAAGGCAATCGCGCCCTGACCCCGCATGGGTCGATAGACGATGCGATCGATTACGAGTGAGAGCACGATACCGAACGTGACCGCGACAACGAATCCGACGAGAACCGCGATCGGCGTCGAGATGACGCTCGCGCCGACGGTACCCGCACTTGCACCACCGCTGACGCCCAGTAGGAACAGATCGCCAGCGCTGACCGTACCGGATCCGGCGACGAGATACGCCGCTATCCAGCCGGCGAAGGCGCCGCTCGTGAGATAGTCGCCGTGGGCAAAGTTCGCGAAGTTCAGGATACTGTACGTCATCGAGAGTCCGATTCCGGCGAGTCCGATCACGAGGCCGATGATGATTCCGTCTTTGAGAAAGAGAGAAAGCGTCAGGGCCGTCACCTCTCCTCTCGACATCAGCGAGGCTAAATCGAGAACTAATGCTACGACGACCACCCAAACGATGATATCGATCCACCGTCCGGTGATGTACCGCTTCCCTCGTGCGTACTGGTCTGCTGTTCCCATTGTTACCACCCCACAAAGAGAGGTGTCGTGGAGCGACAAATATATTCGCTCAAACAGGAATTCTAATTCCACGTATTGTCCTTTCTCATAGCGGTGAGAGTCATGTGACACGACCAATATACCAATAAATTTACCAATGGCCGAGGAGGTATCGCAGAACTGTCCTGGCGGAGCAACGTCGGGTCAGAGACGACCGGCCACAGAAGTGGACGGCGAGAGCGACCTCTGAGACTGCGGGTACGAGCCGAGCGTGAACTCTCCTCCAGCACTGGCGTCACACTCACAGCACCGACGGCACGCTCGCGTTTCTTGTGAGAAACCAGACGTTGAGCTCCCCTCAAGTGTCATCCGGAACGGCGAGTTGGTTCGACGGCGCGTTCGCCGCCCCAAACGCATCCGCCGGCGATTCTTTTCACAGTGACAGGCAAGTACGTGGGTGGCACGCCGTTGGAGGTGAAGTGGCGGCAGGATGCCTTAGCGGGAATTCATCGGGAGTATATTTCGGATGTGAGTGAGTCGCAATCACAGAACGGCCCTAAGACTGTAACTGACACTGAGACTGAAAGTTCAGTGAAACGAGGTGGGCTTTCGGATTCAGAAGTGATTGAGAAGGCAGTGGGGGCGTCGAATGGCGCGAAGTTCGAGCGACTCTGGAATGGGAATACAAGCGGCTACGACAGCAATTCGGAGGCGGATATGGCGTTGTCTTGTTTGTTGGCGTTTTGGAGTGGGGGCAATAAGGCTCAGATGGATCGGCTCTTCCGACGGTCAGGCTTACTACGTGGGAAATGGGATGACGTCCATTACGCGGATGGGTCGACGTATGGAGAGAAGACGATAGAGCGAGCAGTACAGACGACGTCTGAGTTCTATACGCCGTCGCAGAAAGAGACGACTAAGTCTGTCTCAGAGCCATCGGAGTCATCTACTGCTTCTGAAAGCCACAGTGACGCGTACCTAACTGAGAAGAATCGATTGTTGGCAGAGCGTGTGAAGACACTGGAGACGCGTATCAAGCGGAAAGAAAAGCGGATTGAGTGGCTTGAAGCGGAGGTCCAGCGACTGGAGTCGAAGCTCTCAGACGACGATACTGAGTCAGTGAGCCAAGAGGAGAGTCGAGAGGCGAGTAACGATGGGGAATCGGAGTCAGCGTCGTTGAGGGGGCGGACGAAGCGACTCTTTGGAAGTGGAGAGTAACTCTAACACAGATATTTGAGCTAGAGACAACATATGTGTGTTTGGGTCGCGAAGATGAGTCTATGACCGAGGAGAGACCGTCTGAAGATGGGGCACGTGGGCAGTGGCAGAAGAATCGGACGACGTTTCAGCGTGTCTACGACGTCCTCGTTGGGACGTACGAATCTGGGTCTGCGAAAGAGTTCGCTGAGTGGGCAGATTGTTCGGAGAATGGTGCTCGAGAAGCGCTCTCGCAACTCGTCGAAATGGGGATTGCAGAGAAAACTGACACGCGGCCTGCTGGCTACAGGCGAAATCCGTCGTACTTTCGGTGGAAGCGCATCGAAGAACTCGCTGGTGAATACAGCGCCAGTGAGTTGCGGCGTCGGGTTGACGAACTAATTGAGGAAGACCGCCAATTCCAAGATGAATATGGTGTTCCAAGCCCAGATGCAGTCGTCGAACCCGACGATGTAGAGGCTGATCATGAGTCGGTGCATGAGCGGTGGGATGATTTGAGTGAGTGGCGGACGGTTCGTCGTGACATTTCGGTGTTGAAGCAGGCGGTTCAGCGAGCCGAATCGACGCATGACGACCGGGCGCGAGCATAACATGGGCGACCGATCTGAAGGTCCGAGCGGGCCACTTGATGTGACAACATTGGAGTTGCTGGCGCAGCGAGCCGCAACCCATCCGCTGGTTTGTGCGTGGGAGTTTCGACCCGACTTGCTCTCACCGCGTGTGCTTGAACTCCAGATTGATTCTGAACAGTATCCGGCGTCAGTCACTAACGTGCGGCTTGATATCCGGTGGTTCGAAGGCAGTGCGTATTCACTAGTCCCTCCGTCGCACAGCTACTCGGTTTCTGGCTCTGTTGAAACCCTCAGTTATTGATAATTCGCTGAAGCCGTGCTGAATACAGTGCGCGAATGCAGCACGACCTACGGTACACGCCCGGCAGCAAAGGTGATTGCTATCGCGACACCGACCAGTAGCGTGAAGATACCGCCCCTAGCCACCTCCCGTCGAGACATATTTACACCCACGTACGGGAATCGATCGGACCACGTTCCGTACACTTGGACGACTTGCGTGATGCCGACGAGCAGGGTTCCACCCACGCCGACAAAGCCGCCGAGAAACGCTACGAACCAGAGTGTGGTGAACGGATCTCGAAAACCCAACGCAATTCCTGCGACGATTGCCGTGAGCCAGGGTGACATGAGCAAGAGCGCACAGCTAAGTGCGACGAGGCGCTGCGTCCACGAAAGACGAAGTACCCGATTTCGGTGAAGTACCGACTGATTCGAAAGGGCGAGTCCGAGGACAACCAGCGCGAGCCCAAACTGAACGGTCGACCAGTCGTACAACTCCGCCGAAACGGCATCTAGCGGGACCGTCTCTAACTGTGGTGTCAGGGGAAAGAGCTGCTGAGCGTAAACTAAGGAAAGTTGGTAGCCGACGAAAACGAGCGGCAGTTGAATTTCGTTTGGATACTGGTTCACGAGCGACCGAATCATATTCGGTCGTTGAAGAGAGGTATTAAATAACCTCTGGCCTCCGACGGATGGCTGGTCTTCCTTGATACTCTAAGTCGAAGTTTCAGGTCATATCTCAACGGCCAGGATGAGAGTCACAATGGAGATTTTCAATACGTTTGTTAGCACTCGCCCCGATGAATACATCCTCTGGGCCTTGTTTTGACGCGGTGAAGTTCGTCCTCTACGGCCTTTTGCCAACCGACAAAATGGGTGAGAGAGGATCTCTCGGATGGATTCTGATCACCCAACAGAGCCACCAACCGACGCTATCTAGAGCGTCTAAACAAGGCTCATCCTCTGTATTCAGCAGGCCGTTTGTGTCACCTCCAGAGTATTTTCAGCAGAGCTCAGTTTCTTGCAGTAGCGCTCGTACGGTACGCCCGCTCGCCGTCTCCGGCGGCCGGCCGCAGTGGTCGCAGTTCATTGCCGCTCGGCTTGTTCGTCCCAACGCTTCTTATCCAACCATTTCGAAAGTTCGTCCCGTTCGGCCGTCTCGCCCTCGAGCGCCTCGTACTCGGCTTCCGCACGGTCGAGAAGCGTCTGTTCAATGTCGGGGTCCGTAGAACCCGTGGTCGTTCACCGTTCAATTGACCGCTTTGGATAACTCAGCGCCGGCTTTGAATTTCACGTCGTTCGAGAGGGCAGCAGCCTCAACGAGATGGAATACCGGAGCGTCTAACGCCATCATGACACTCGTACCGGTCACTTTCCCTCTATCTACATCCGCATTGTCGCCAGTTTGAGTCCGTGACACGTCCGATTTCGCTCTATAGTAGTCGTACCCCTTCTCACTCCCGGATGACGTCCGGAGTGCTTCCGGGAGGTAGTCGGCGTCCGGGTCGTGCACCCCACTGAACACCATCGTTCCATATCGACTGCGAGCACGTGAGAGTCGACGGCTGATGAGGTCACCGTACCCGTCACCGTCGACGTCGCCAGCGGAAACACCAACGACCTCCGTCGGGCCCTCACTGATTAGGAGGGTCAGTGTATTCTCGTAGAGTGCACCGTCGTCGATCAGCCAGCCACCGGTGTAGAGGTACTGATTGTCGTGCTTGCACCGCCGGGCGTAGAACAACGAGGGCATCGGGCACGGACAATCCGCCGGCGTCGCCAGCACGGGGCAGACGAGCGTCGGCGTCACGGCGACGCCGTCTTCTACTGTTTCTTCACCCCACTAGTCGAGGGAATCGGGTGAGTATGCGACGCCATCGTACAGCTTCGGTGTCGCCTTGTCCTCCGCGACATACAGCATCTCTTCGGCACCGTCGGTATCCGGTGGTACACCCGTGACGCAGACGCCGCCGCGCGTCGCGAAGGCGGCGACGCCTCGGCTGCCTTTGTAGGCCTGTTCGTCGAGCCGCGCGGAAAGGAGATTTCGGCACGCAATGTGTCGGTGTATTCCGACAGCCCCGTCTCGTTCGCTCCCTTCGCACCGGTCGCTGCTCCGCTCGCCGGTGAAGTAGTTTATCAGCCGTCTCGGTGTGAGTTCGTCGGCCAGCGCACCACGGTCGCCCGGCAGACGAGCGTCGGGCAGACAGACGGTGAACCGCTCCCCGATGGTCGGCTCGTCGTCGAGGTACTCGTACAGCGCCTCGACTTCGTCAGGAACGCCGTCACCGTCGTCGTCCGCGTCGTCTATCCAGTCTGGGGCCTGTATCGTAGCTCTGTTGCTCCGCGAGTTGTTGTAGTTGGCACGGGCTTCTTCCAACCGCACGATATCACCTTCGACGATCTCCCGTACCTCTCCGAGTAGTCTGTCCGACTCGCAACGACTTCCGGTGTGTGAAGTGCGGGTCTGAAGCGAACGCGGATTATAACGCGGCGAAGAACTTCGGGATGCGGTATGTCCGTCGAGGTCAACAGTCGTCTCGGCGGACGGGCAACAGTCAGCTTGCCCTAAAGTCTGGAACGGTGACCCCGAGTGGCGGATTTACCGCCCACCCGGAAGGGTTCGAGGCCGAGTTCATGGACAAGCCCCACCCTCAACGAGCGAACTCGTCAGGGTGAGGTCGGTGACTTGTCCGGATCGCGATTGACGCCTCGGTGAAGTTCGTGGACCGACACGCGTCCACTTCCCAACTCCGACGCTTTGTCTTTCAGCCGCTGGATGAGACTCTCGTTTATGTGGCCATACACGTCGATGGTTTCGAGGTCGATGAACTCGCCGATTGGAGGGAACTTCGGGCCCCCAACCTGCATGTGAAACTCCAATGAGGCTTGATCGGCGTGCATGTGCATCACGGTCATCCGATCCTCGTCGGCGCTGAAGTAGACATCGTACGCCAGTATCTCCGGCTCGTTGGCCTCGACGAACTCCACTAACTCCGCCATCGCCGGTTTGAGTTCCTCCAACTTCCCGTCACGCACCACGGACCGGTCGATGTACACGATGAAGTCAGTCATCTCGCCCCCTGCGTTTGACGCTGCAACCGCGTTGTACCGCTTCCGTGTTGGTCGTTAATGGTGTTGTCAAAGGATCACTCCCGTCGCTGCACCCAGCACAACAGAACGGCCTTGAGTACCGAGACGGCGGAGCAGGCGCTACTATTCGCTACGTCGCGTATCACGTTAGCTGTTACCGTGTACAAAGTGGCGGAGGGAACCTCGGATACGTTCGACCAAATCACATCCGCTACCGCCGAAACGGATTTAGAGAAATCATGAGGTTCAGAAGATAGTCTACTGTTCGGACTTCGACCGTTCCTCCCGAACTATTCCGGTAGTTGGTGGGTCAGTAGCGATCCACGCTCTCGATTTCACTGAGTGCAGCAATCGACGTGCGGACGATCGTACCACTGACCAAGACTACGGTTCCAAAGATGAGGACTGTACTCACGGTTTCAAGCATCTCAACGCCGTACACAATACTCACCTGCTTACTTGCGGTGGCGACACCCCCCGAGAGCAGCATCACTGCGAAGTAACCCTTGATGTCAGTCTCGTTTACCAGCCGCGTCGCACTCACACCGATGCGAGCGCCGAGCGCGCTCCCGCCGAGTAACGCGGCGACAACGGGAATATTGACGGCGTTCGACTGGGCGTAGACGAACGCACCGAACGCACCGGAAACCGAGATCTGGAGGATGCTGGTCCCAGCAGCGATTGCAATAGGAACGCCGAACCCGTAGACCATGACGGGGAGCAGAAGAAATCCCCCACCGACGCCGAGACATCCAGAGAGAATGCCGATGGCCGACCCAACGACAAGGATAACCCACACCGAGACGGTCGCACCGCCAGGTAGCGACACCATCGGTGGGAGCTTGATGGCATGAACCTTGGTAGCGACTCGGCCCGTTCTCGCATCTGTACCGTCAGTGCGGGCATCTCGGAGGACAGAGAGGCCGACGGCACCAAGAAGTCCGACGTACACTACGCTGATGACGGCGTCAGCGCTGCCGAGATCCGCAAGCAAGAACACGACCCGAGTGCCGACCTCGATACCGAACGTCATTCCGAGAATCATCACCGCCGCCAGTGTGTAGCTGACCTGGCCGTGATCGAGGTGTCTGAGCGCACCGATGACACTGGTGCCGAAGACGAACGCGAGTCCGCTCCCAACGGCCACCGGTGCCGGATATCCGACCACCAACAGTGCTGGCGTCACGAGGAACGACCCGCCCATCCCGAAGAAGCCGAAGAGAATGCCGATGAGCAGGCCGAATCCGACGAAGAGACCGATCATCGAGATACCGAGGCCAAGAAGTTCCACGGTCAGGTGCTCACGAGTATTTTACGGGCGGCCGGGCTAGCAATCCGCACCAGCGCCCCGTATCCGACGTACAACACGAGTGCCTCCGCCAGAACGAAACCAACCGTGGCAGCAGCCTGTCCGGACTCACTGAACACGGGAGCGACTAACAGGAGGCTCAGCGACACCGCTAGTAGACTCATCAGCACGATCCAGCCTGTCGATACCTGCCAGACTGCCGTACATTCGGTGTCTAGATCACTCATGGCATTCCCTGCCGTCGGCTTGAGCGTTTTCGGACGGTGTGATATTCTGATTGAGGCGGAACAGGTTTGTCGGATCGTACTCGTCCTTTAGCGCGATTAACCGCTTGTACTTCGGTCCGAACGTGGACCGCATCATGTCGTCGCCCTCTTCGAGGAATCCCGGGAAGTTCAGGTATACCGAGCCATCCGAGAACTGGCGCATGTCGTCGAGACAGTCGCGCACCCACTCGACGTTGGCGTCGTCGTCCTCCGGGCGTTCCCAGTTCGCTTCGACGCCCAGCAGGAAGGGCGCGTGTCGCCCCGCGAACGCACTGTCCTCGACGCCAACCTGGGCGATTGCGCCACCCAACTGCCAGACATCCACTGTCGAGAGCGGTGAAGGTGCCACATCGGACCAGTAGACGATTCGATCGATGGCGGACTCCGATAGGCCGTCGAGGTACAGCGACTTCCAGTAGTAGCGCATCCCGGCGGGGTAATCCTCGTCGAAGAGTTGCTGAAACTCTACGTACGGCATCGGCCCGCTGAAGTCGGCGATCGGCTCAGCGATTTCTCGCAAGGGTGCCAGTGCGCGTTCGCCGTCGGCGACCGAGCCCGCGTAACAGCCCGCGATTGCGATCTTGAGTTCGTCCACCGTGTCCGCCGGGAAGATTTCCTCGTCGGGAATCACACCTGACAAGGTGAGCAAGCTAACTTCCGGGGGCGCATCCGCGACGTAGTCGAGGTAGGCTTCCAACACCTCGACCATCCGGTCACCCGAATAGAACACGAGGCAAATCGCCACGTCCGTGCCGACCGGGTGGAGGTCGAACTCGAAGTCGGTGACCACCCCGAAATTTCCGCCGCCGCCACGGAGTCCCCAGAATAGGACCGGGTTCTCGTCCTCGCTGGCAGTCAGGTAATCGCCGTCCGCCGTGACCAGATTTACGGATGCGAGGTTGTCACAGGTCAAGCCGTACTTGCAGCGGAGATGACCGATGCCTCCACCGAGCGTCAGTCCGGCGACCCCCGTCTCTGAGACGGCCCCACCAGGCGTTGCCAGCCCGAAGGCCTGGGTTTCGTGGTCCACGTCTGCCCACGTGGCACCGGCCTGGACCCACGCTGTCCGTGCATCAGGGTCTACCCGTACACTTCGCATCTCGGAGAGATCGATGACGAGTCCGTCGTCGCAGACAGCGGTTCCGGCGACGTTGTGGCCACCGCCACGTACCGCGACCAGGAGATCATTCTCTCGCGCGGAATCAACCGCGCTGATGACATCTTTGACGCCTCGACATCGGGCAATCAGGGCCGGACGCTTGTCGATTATCCCGTTCCACACCAAGCGCGCATTGTCGTAGTCAGCGTCACCGACACGAATCAGATCGCCGTGGAATTCTGCTTCGAACTGTTCGAGTTGCTCGGCGGAGATAGCTTGTTGTGCCATACAGAAGTGGACGACAGCGCGGGTGTTGGACTCACCCATCGAATAGGGTTCGGTGTCAAGAGTACCGTTTCAGGCAGTGAGACGAATTCCGGAGCGCGTACGGGATAGAGTTACTATCAATGACAGCCTCTATCTAGGGAGTGAGTCACATGGGGCCTAACCAAGACGACCGATTGGATGACGATGGCCGTCCGCCACCTGGCTCGCCGGTCCTGGAAGCGATCCTGGAAAACGAACGGAACCGCCGCTATCTCGGCGAGCGTCTGGACGCCGCGGGCGGTCGCGTCGATACGGGCCTGCTTTGCGACATCGTCCGGCACGGCCCGGTCCTCGAAGTACTGTTGGAGGAACCGCTTGATCGCCGGGAAATCGAAGCGTTCCTTGACGTCTCGCGGGCGACGAGTCACCGCTACACGCAGTGGCTCGACGAGCAGGGATTCGTTGAGAAGGTCGATGGCCGATTTCAGTTAACCTGGCGCGGCGCAGCCATCGCCGAGGAGGTCCTCCGGTTCGAGGCGAACGTGCGGACCGCACACAGAATGACGCCGCTTCTGGATGCGGTCTGTGAGGATCACCGGGACTTCGTCCTCGAACCGTTCGTGGACGCAACGATCACCGTCGCGGAACCGGACGATCCCTACAAGCCGATCGAGCGATTCATCGCGCTTGTCAGCGAATCAGACACCTTCCGGGGATTCAATACAACGCACATGGCTCCGCTGATTCTCGGTGGGTTTCACCAGCAAGTGTTCGAGGAAACCGACACCGAGATCGTCTACCTCCCGAACATCGTGGAGAAACTCTTCGAGACGTACCCCGAACGTGCACAAGAAGCGATCGATAGTGGACACCTGACCCTCCGGACGCGTGATGAACTGCCGTACGGTCTCGCTCTCTTCGACGAACGCGTCGGGATCGGAGGCTACGACGAAACCACAGGTCTCATGCAGGTGTTCGTCGATACGGATGCACCGATCGCATGGGAATGGGCTGAGCGCGTCTATGCGTCAGTGAGAGCCGATTCCAATCCACTCGACGAGAAGCCAGACTGAGTCGGTGATACGGACTCGATGTGACGGAAACACTTGACGAACATCTCCGTCATATCACAAGGGCTGCTCTGAAATTCCTACAATCAGAGACGTGATTTGATGCACCCAGCGAAGTAGATAACGTGACTACCATTCTCTCGTTGATACCTGCATTTAGTACGCATTTTGTCCACCGACTGCTCGACTCAAGGCGGGTCGTGCTTCCCGTTCAGACCGTGGGGATTTTTCACGAGATGACTCTATGTGATTGAGTCTCATAGAGGGCGGGGGTGAACCACCATGGCAGAAGCAACACCACCAGACACGAGTAGAGACATGGGAACAGTCACGTCCGCAGACGGGACTAAGATTGCCTTCAAACAGACGGGGAGCGGGCCACCGCTCGTGCTCGTCCATGGAGGTGTCTGTGACCACAGGTTCTGGGAGTTATCCGATGTTCGTGCCACCTTCGCGGACTACTGCACGGTCTATGCGATAGATTGTCGTGGTGTCGGTGAGAGCGGTGACGCCGACGAGTACAACTTGGAACGGGAGTTTGAGGATGTGGCTGCGGTCGTCGAGACGATCAACGAACCTGTAACCCTCCTTGGGCACTCATCGGGAGCACTCTTATCGCTTGAGGCGGCCCTGCGAACCGATAACCTACACAAACTCATCCTGTACGAGCCTCCCATTACGTTCGATGATCAGGAACTCTACTCCGATGAGGTGCTCGCAGAAATGAAACGGCTGCTGGACAACGGTGAAAACGAGCAGGTGCTTGTCCTGTTCCTCCAAGAAATCGCCCAATCCACGCCGGAGGAAATCGACGCGCAACGCTCAGCCCCGGACTGGCAGGACCTCGTGGACGCGGCGCACGTCTGGCCCCGTAGCTTAGCAGCGGTCGGCGAGTACGAGTTCGATGCAGCCCGGTTCGCTGATATGACGACGCCAACGTTGCTGTTGTCCGGTAGCGAGAGCCCTCCACTCTTGAAAGATGCGACGGATCCGGTCAACGACGTGCTCCCAAACAGCCGGATCGTTACCTTCGATGGGCACGCACACGAGGCGATGCTCACCGGGCCGGACCGCTTCCTCGAAGAGGTACTTGCATTCATCCGTGAAGAAAACTAACGACTGGTGATTGGTTACACTATCATTTTCCGGCGTCCGTTCAATGCGCAGTCGTACGCAACGGCTGATACAGATATTCAACTCCGGATAGAGCACTCTCAAGCGCGAGCCAGAAGGCGAGCAGTAGGGTGGGGTAGTTCACTCGCCACAGGATATGACCCGTAAGGGATGGGAATTTTGCCTGTCGAGTCTGGTCGTATATGTATGAGTGATTCAGTTCTCGTTATCGGAGCCACCGGGACACAGGGAGGGGCGGTTGCCAATCATCTTCTGGAAAATCAAGTCACCGTCTACGCGCTGTCGCGCAATCCCGAGAGTGATGCAGCGCGCTCGCTCGAAGAGAACGGTGCAGAGGTCATCGAGGGGAATCTCACCGAGACCGATGCACTCGAGGCAGCCATGGAAGCGGTGGATGGAGTCTTCTGTGTCACCAATTTCTGGGAACACGGCTACGAGATCGAAGTTCAACACGGCAAGAACGCTGTCGATGCCGCTGTCAACGCCGAGGTTGACCACTTCGTGTTCAGTTCCGTCGGTGGAGCCGAACGCGACACTGGAATCTCTCACTTCGACTCCAAGTGGGAAATCGAACAGTACCTCGAGGAATCTGGCCTGAACGCGACCGTCGTCCGCCCCGTGTTCTTCATGCAAAATCTGGAAGCCAATCGCGAGGATATCATGCAAGGGACGCTTGCGCTCGCGATGGAACGACATGTCCCGTTGCAGATGCTCGACGTCGACGACCTCGGAGCGTTTGTTGTCAAGGTGTTCGCTGACCCTGAGCGTTACATCGGTGAGACGTTTGAACTGGCGAGCGACGAACTCACACTTACTGCAACAGCGATCCGAATGGCCGACGTTACTGGTGTCGACGTGACTGCCCAACACGTCGCGCCTGCCGACCTAGAAGAGATGATGGAGCAAGGAGGAGAAGAGTATCGTGTGATGTTTGAGTGGTTCAACGAGCATGGCTATGAGTCGCCAATCGACAAGCTCCAGGCCGACCACGGGCTCTCCTTCTCCCGGCTAACGGCGTATCTCGAACGGGCCGGCTGGAATCAATAACTGAGGTCCCACTGTCGTCAGCAGCACCTCTACGAACTACCAAGGTTCAGTCAAAAACGCCATGCGAAATACAGAGAATGCATTCAGCAACGTGGTATCTACAAGCGGTGTAGCTCTCGAAGAATTCGTCATCGATTGTCCTGTGACAACCGGATGAGCCAAGGAGCGATTCATCTACCTCTGTCGCCGCCTACAAGATGAACTCCTTGATAATCCGACCTTCAGCTCGATGGAGGACACCACTAACCGCCGATTGATTGACCCCCAATGTTTCTGCAAGTTCAACGAGCGTACAGCCGCGAGGGCTGTCGTAATAGCCCCGTTCAATCGCTTCAGTGATGACCTCCCGTTGGCGCTCGGTCAGAACTCCGTTCGAGTCATATGATTGGGTTAACGACAGTATCTCGTACGGAATGTGAGCCGCCGCTAACTCGGTAGTTAACTCCGACAACTGCGCCTGTGAGGTAGTTTGTTCACCGGATGCCCACCCGTCTCGGATGATGATAGGAAATCGCGGAAGGATCCCCATCGAACGCCTCGCCTCATACGTTGACGGCATCGGGAACACCAACTGGATCAGTACCATCCCGTCGTCGGAATGGAGCACTTCGTACGAGCGCACCTCCGGTGCGTCGTCGAACCGGCGAACGATAGCGTCCCCATCCGATGTCGTTACTTCGATCAGTTCGAGCACGCCATCGTCTACGGGCTGGCTCGTCAGGATCTTGAACTCGGCGTCCGAGAAGTCGGTCGAGACACCAGCCAGCCAGTTGTCGTCGTCTGCCCCGATCTCGACCTTCAGGTGTACACGGACCATACCACCGGAGTTGGCCGGCGAGTAGCTTAACAGACTTCCTAGCGGCTTAAAAAGGTGAATATATTCACGGGGAAATCCGTAGTCTCAACAAGCGTAGCAGACCCATGCCTCTCGTCGGAGACAGGGATGGAACGTTATGAATGAACACCCGTTCGAATCGCGTAAGAATAGTAGACTATGAGCACAATTGTAACGGCCATCCCCCTCGTGCAAGGGCTGCTCGGACTCATCATGCTGGCTGCGGGCATTGCGAAGCTAATCGGCATTGACCTGGTGGTAGAGGATTTCGACCGGTACGGCTATCCAGCGTGGTTCCGATTCGTTACTGGTGGCATCGAGGCTTTTGGAGGTCTCGGCTTGCTCGTCGGTCTCGTGTTCGCGCCAATTCTCGCTGTTCTCGGCGGACTGTTAATCGTCGCCACGATGGCCGGGGCCATCCTGACACATCTCTTCCGGGTCGACGATCCGCTCTGGAGATTTGTCGGGCCAGCGATCTATCTCACCGCCGGACTCCTCGTGACGAGATTCCACCTGCTGTCGTTCTAGCCATCGAAGTACGAGCAGCAGTACTTGCCCCGGTTTCGGTAGGGATGGGAGTCGTAGGCACGATTCAAGTGGGATGGTCGCCCTCAATAACTATGCGGGCGTAGATATCGGTGGGTTCGTTATGGCTTCGGATACAAGATACGCGTCCTGTAGTCAGCACAGTCGCTGAAAGCTATTCAAATACTGGCAGAAGCGACGTGCTGACTACAGAGAGTGTATCGATCATCTTGCTTTGGCAGTTTGACTCCAGTGATGGCCACCCCCGAAAGGGGCTCAGACGGGAAACCAGACTCCAAAATCGTTGAATAGAATTCTCAGTAGGTTTGGGCAGAGAGCGAGACCCCCTCTTTAACTTCGGAAGAGGGATCAGACAGGCACCTCTTGTTGTTTGTTCGAGGACTGATCTTGGAACTGGTAGAGTCACAATAGACTTATCCAATGTAGCCCATCACAATGGCATGAGCGATTTAGGGGACATTACAGAAGATGACTATTTATCAGACCCCTATTTCGTCGAAGGAATCGTCGAGACCAATCCGGTCGGAATTGCGGTCGTCGATGCCGACGGGACCGTGTCGTTCGCCAATGAGCGTGCAGAGGAGATCTACGGGCGTTCCCGCCAGGAGATCTCAGACTTCTCTCACGACGACCCACGCTGGGATCTCGTCGACAGGGAGGGCGATCCGCTCGCGGACGGAGAGGCTCCCTTCGACTACGTCGTCGCCGAGGAGAAGGAAATTCACAACCAAGTCCTCGGCCTCCGACGCCCCAGCGGGGAACGCGTCTGGCTGTCGGTGAACGGCGCTCCGCAGTGGAGCGAGGACGGCGAGCTGGCCGGAGCCGTCTTCGCTTTCGAGGACATCACCGAGCAACGGCAGCGCGAGCAGGAGCTTCAGAAGAAAGAGCGGCGCTATCAGGCTGTCTTCGAGGATCCAAACATTCTCGTGGGGTTGCTCGAACCCAACGGAACGGTCATTGACATCAACCAGACGGCGATGGAGTATGTCGACCTGGATCTCGAAGACGTGACCGGCGAGCCGTTCTGGGAGACGCCCTGGTGGGGTAACGATGACGGGATACAGTCAGAGGTGAGGGAGTGGATTGAGCGAGCGGCAAGCGGTGATTACGTCGACTTTGAAGCCGATCTTACCCAGCCAACTGGAGAGAATTACACAGTGAGTGGATATTTCCGGCCCGTCATCGACGATGGCGAGGTTGTCTCGATCATCGTCTCGGACCGCGATATCACAGAGCAGAAGGAGCGCGAGCGTGCTCTCCGCGACGCCAAGGCGCAGCTCGAAGCGGCAACTGAGGCAGCTGCCGTTGGCACCTGGGAGTGGCACGTTCAGGAGGACATGATGGTCATGGGGCCCTCGTTCGCTACGAGGTTCGGAATCGATCCAGACGACGCACGAGAGGGGATATCGCTTGATCGATATGTCTCCGCCATCCACGAAGACGACCGCGAGCGAGTCGAGGCGATGGTCGACGAGGCTCTGGCATCGTGTGGGGAGTACGAGGAGGAGTATCGCGTCTGGAACGACGAGGGAGAACTCCGGTGGGTTGTCGCCCGCGGCCGCGTCGAGTGCGATGAGGACGGAAATCCACTCACATTTCCCGGCGCTGTGACTGACATCACCGAACGCAAGGAGTATCAACACAAACTCGAGGAGTCGAACGAGCGCCTCGAACAGTTCGCATACGCGGCCTCTCACGACCTCCAGGAGCCGCTACGAATGGTCTCGAGCTACCTCCAGCTTCTCGAACATCGGTACGGCGACGAGCTTGACGAGGACGGTCAGGAGTTCATCGAATTCGCCGTCGACGGGGCCGGCCGGATGCGCGAGATGATCGAGGGACTGTTACAGTACTCCCGAGTCGATAGCCGCGGAAACCCTTTCGAACCTGTCGACCTCGACGCCGTGTTCGCGAACGTGCGTCAGGATCTCCAGGTAAAAATCGAGGAAACCGGAGCGGAGATCACCGCCGAGGATCTGCCCCGCGTGTACGGCGACCTCAGCCAGCTCAACCAGCTGTTCCAGAACCTGCTTGACAACGCCATCGAGTACAGCGGCGACGCGCCGCCCCGGATTCACGTCGCCGTCGAACGGGACGGGACCGATTGGGTGATCTCGGTCGAAGACGAAGGCATCGGCATCCCTCGAGAGGATGCAGACCGGGTGTTCCGGGTATTTCAGAGCCTCCAGGGCCACGAGGATGCCGGGACGGGGATCGGGCTGGCGCTGTGCAAACGCATCGTCGAGCGCCACGGCGGCGAAATTTGGATCGACTCCGTACCCGGCGAAGGGGCAACGTTCTCGTTCATACTGCCCGCAGCAGGCGAGGCCGATGAGTGAGCGGGACGGCGATTCGCCCGACGTCCTGCTTGTCGAGGACAACCCCGGCGACGTCCGGCTCATCGAGGAAGCGTTCAAGGAGGGGAACATCGCCACCACCCTCCACGTCGTGGCTGATGGCATCGAGGCGGTGGACTTTCTCTACCAGCGTGGCGACCATGAGGATTCTCCACAGCCGGACGTCATCCTTCTCGACCTCAATCTCCCGCGGAAGAATGGCCAAGAGGTACTCGAAGAGCTACGAAATGACGACGACCTTCAGATCATTCCGGTTATCATCCTGACTAGTTCGAGGGCCGAAGAGGATGTCGTCAAATCTTACAATCTGTATGCGAACGCCTACCTCACGAAGCCGGTGGACCCCGAAAAGTTCATCGAGACCATCCAGCGGTTCAAGATGTTCTGGCTTGAGAGCGTCCGGCTCCCAGTGAGAGAAGATCGGTGATAGCCGGTGACGAACTTGACGTTCTCATTGAGGATGTCCCGGAGACATCCGCTGTCAAGGCAGTTTAACTCTGACATTTGGAACGCGGGAAGCGCTGAATCAGCGCTGTGTAGTCAGCACAGTCACAACGAACTACCCAGTCCCTGTCAGAAAGAGCGTACGAAACCGAGAGGACAATTCAGCAATCAGTCGCCGTTTGAGTCAGTCTTAGTATCGATATAGTTGACAGTGAGAAAACTAAATACGACTAATGATAATGGGTTGCACATGGCCCTCCTGGCAGTAATAAAGAAGGACTTCCACGACTCCATACGGTCGTTTTCTCTCCTCGCTACCACTTTGCTGTTCGTTGCGTTTGCCACCTTTCTCGCTTCGATACAGTGGATTCCCCTCATGTATCAAGATAGCACCGCAAACACGAGCACGTTAGCCCTTTTGAATAGTATGAGACAACCCACAGTGTTCATGGTCCCGCTGATCGGGTTAGTTCTCGCCTACGACACTATCGCGGGTGAAATAGAAAGTGGGACCATCCGAGTCATATTGGGACTCCCCAATTCGCGGGCAGAAGTCGTATTCGGGAAATTCTTCGGTCGCACTGCCGTGATCACCGTTTCGATACTTGTCGGATATTCTGTCGCAGGGGTCATCGCCCTGGCGACATACGAGACGTTCAACATCGTCGTATTCAGTCAATACACGCTCCTTACAGTCTTTTATGGCGCAGTCTACGTCGGCCTTGCGACGGGTTTCTCGGCGGCGATGAAATCGAGAAAAAAGGCGCTCTTTGGCGCGGGAGTGCTATATTCGATATTCCTGCTGGGATGGGACGTTATGCTTCTCGTCCTTCAGTTGGCGATATACGGAAACGACATCCCGGAAACTGGCTTACCGGACTGGTTCAAATTCATCGGAATGCTCAACCCCTCGACTGCCTTCATGAAGGCAACGAAAGCGATCATTCCGGAGTACAGCGAGATCACGTTCTATCCGGAAGGGAGTGCAGTGTACCTCGACGACTGGGTCGGATTCCTAATCCTCGTACTGTGGGGTGCTCTTCCGCTCATACTCGGATATCTTCGATTTGAGGCTGCCGATATCCAATAGCGAGTGAGTTTTCGTCGGCTGGATGTCTCTATTGTCATCCATTGGGCTGAAAGTGCTGTGAGGTTGGTCTCCTGTACTGAATGATTAGTGGATACTCTGTACTGGCCGGTCGTACTGATACCCTGCCGCGAAGCCAGCGCTCAGGTACATCAATATTGGGAGAATGACTCCGGGGTCGTGTCCGAGGTCGCGCAGGCGTTTTATCGTCGCTACGACGCCTGGCCAGACCGCGGCCGGTACGAGGACGGCTGCCAGGACGATCCAACCTTGGCGGTAGAGCCCATAGCAAGCAAGGATCCCCACACCCCGGGCGATTTCCGCGAGGAGAAATTCAGGCCGTCCGATCTCGCAAATGTGAGCCCCTCGTTACGGCCACCATTTTCCGATAACGGGAGATCGACGAAATCGATTGTGTCGACATCAAAGTGGACGACCAGATGATCAACCTGTGAGTCAAATGCTCGGAGTGCTTCCTCGGCTGCTTCTTCTGGTCCAGCACCCACCTCGTCTACAGGAATTCCCGCAAGCTCGTGACGCTTCATTACGTCTCGCTCCCAGCTTGTCCGGTTCTCTGGCCCATAGCTGAAGAAGAACACATCGTTGTGTTCAAGGAGCGGGAACCGAGGACCGGCGTGACAGAGCGTTTCAACCGTTTAATCTTCCGCCAATCGCGTGCGCGACGCCCATCCAATCGAGCGCCCCTGCATCGGTGCTCTGCGGGGTATTCAAATCGGGATGCAAATCGAAGTACAGCAACCCAACACGTCCACCCAATGGGATGGTGCCAGCCACCGTTCCTAACCCAACAGTACAGTCCCCACCGATTACTAGTGGGATTTCACCAGCCGAGAGTGCGGTTTCAACGCGGGCAGCGGTTTCTTCGACGGTCTTGACGACCAAATCGCTATTTTGTGAACGGCGATTCTGTGGGTCAGGTCGCCATCGAATACGTTCACTGTCCCCGTGATCTGAAACCGTGATACCCGCCTGCTCAATTGCTTCAACGAGTCCAACTTCTCGAAGCACCGTGGGTGTCTTTTCTTGGCCCGGAGCAAAGGCACCCGCACTTGATGGCACTCCAATCAAAGCGATTCGCTTAATCACTGGTATCACCGCTCGTAGGGGATCGCATGGAGCGAATCGCCTCTCCTCGAAGAGAGCATGTCGAAGGTATCTTGCACAATTTGCTATCGGATTCGGAAGTTGTCGTCATTATTTTTGAAGGGGTCGGGGAGGGTGCCTTTGACTGGGGAGCAGCTCAAAGCGAGCCGTGTAGGAAGAATGGGTGTATTTCAGCATGTGAATACTGCCTCATATTCCTTGTCGATTTATGTCATCCTATTCAATCGTTCACAGATATCGGTTCAAGGGAATGCCGTTCGGTCCAGACGCCGAGATACCAGAAGACGGGTGCGAGTTCTTTCGCCTTTTCCGTGGCGTCGTACTCAACGCGCGGCGGGATTTCGTTGTACGCAGTCCGTGTCAACAACCCAACCCCAGTGAGTTCTCCGAGCCGATTCGAGAGCGTGTTTGGCGCGATATTAACGGCTTCTTCTAAGTCACTGAATCGCAATGGCTTGCCACTGGTGGCAAATTGATGGAGGATCACGATGGTGTGTTTCTTCCCCAGCAGGTTGAGGAGCGAAGACATCGTTTTATTGTCTTCCTTTGCTTGTTCAGATCCGGGCGGCCGCGCTGTTTCATTCGAGAGAATCGTCTCAATGAATTCTTCAGCGTGCGATGGTTCGACCATAACGTAACTATGTCTTCTGAAGTCATATAACTTGTTTCTTCAAAGTTTGTAAGTGGCTACGTGTTGTGTGAGTTGTTCCATAACTTCTAACTTGATAGTATATTACTACAGCAGCTGTACTGTTGAACATGGTATCCACGACCGCCATGAACAAAGCGAAATCGAGCAGCTCCGTCGGCACGTTCCAACTCGCAAAATTCGGCCTCTTAGCATTGCTCGTCGCAAGCATCGTTAATATACTCGTTCTGTACCTCGGGCTAGCCAACGTCGAATTCCCATCCGAATTCGTGGGCGGGCCATTCGGACCACTCGCAGTGGGGCCAGTCATCATTAATTCCGCCGTTGCTGCCATCGGGGCGACCCTCGTGTACGGAGTGGTCAACCGATATTCAGCCCGACCGAACCGGACGTTCACCATCATCGCGGGGGTTTTCCTGGTGCTCTCCTTTGCGATGTTCCTCACACCAAACCTGTCCGGCGCGCCACTGAATGTCTTCGCCATCCTCACGGTGATGCACGTGACCACCGCAGTCACCATCATCGGTGTCTTGACCAGGGCCACGAACCCGGAGGTCGAGTCCCGATGAGCTCTCTCGGACGAGCCAGTCGATCATCGGGGGATGCACAGCCGCACGTCGTGGCAGTATGCGGAAGCCGACGTGAAGGAAGTCACACCCGACGAGCGCTCCAGGAAGCGCTGGCCAGCGTCGAAGCAGCTGGCGGCACAACCGAGTTGCTCGACCTGGCGGAACTGGACCTCCCGCCGCTCAATACAGATGTCAAGGAGGCAGGAGACGGCGACGTGGTGAGACGGATGATCCGTGAGGCTGATGCGGTCATCCTCGGAACGCCCATGTATCATGGGTCGTACTCGGGCGTGTTGAAGAACGCGCTCGATTACTGCGGCTTCACCGAGTTCGAAGACACGACCGTCGGGCTCCTCGTTGTCTCGGGTGGGCCGTTCCCCACGCCGGCGCTCACGCACCTCCGCGATGTCTGCCGATCACTGAACGCCTGGGCCCTTCCATATCAGGCGGCGGTCCCGCAGGCAGGCACCGCGTTTGATGAGGACGGATTCACGGACGAGGGCCTCCGAGAGCGCGTTCGGACGCTCGGCGTGCGTGCTGTCGAGTACGCTGCAATCGAACCGAGAGAAGTTCGAGCGGCCCAGCTTCGAGAGGTGAATTGAGTAATATGACGTTATTAATCGGTACGCAGGATGGCGTCTACCGTTCTGTGAGTGGTAGGCTCGACGACGTCGAACGGGTGCTTGACTCGGGAGTGACGCTCGGCGTCCATACGTTTGAGGAGCACGGCTCGTTCGCCGCGTCGAAAACCGGTCTGTACTGCTCGGAAGATCAGGGAAAGACATGGGACCGGCTTGGAGTACCTCGGACCGAGGTGTACGCCGTTGCGGTCAGTCCCGACGGCAGTCGATTGTACGCGGGCACACACCCGGCTCACCTGTACGTCTCGACGGACAAAGGGAGAACGTGGACGGAGCTGGAGGGGTTCCAAGAGCTTCCCTCCCGTGACCACTGGCATACCCCTCGTCATAGGGGTAAGTCGCACGTCCGAAGTCTTGGCGTCCACGCGGATGCACCGAATCGGATCGTGGCAGGCGTCGAAGTTGGCGGCGTCCACGTCAGCGACGACGGTGGTGAGACGTGGACCGAACGACGAGGCGGGCTTGAGACAGAACGAAAGGACGATCTCCAATACGACGTTCACCATGTGCACGTTGTCACGGCCAACGAATACGTCGTCTCGTGCGGCGGTGGGCTCTTTCGAACCACTGACGCTGGCCATTCGTGGACGCGCCTCGACATGGAGTTACCTGGCCCGTACTTCCAAGAAGCGTTTTCCCATCGTGGGACGCTGTATGCCGCCGCACAAACGCTTCCACCGACTCTTCCGATGGGCAGCAGGTATAACAAACGGAGCGTGAATGCGTCACTGTTCGAATCCACGGACGGGGGAGAGACGTTCGAGAGAAAACAGTATCCCGGTGCGCCGAACGAATTCGTTTACGCCTGGACGGTAACCGACAGGCATGTACTCGCTGGAACGACAGAAGGACAGGTGATGATCCGTGAGAATGATACCTGGATCACGCTCGGACGCGTTCCGGATTGGATTCGATCACTATCGCACGGGTACACTGATCCATGAATCATCTACACAATCGAGATGAATTTAAAAAATTGAAAGGGTATAATGTATACAAATGAGGACGACTCATGACAAAAACAAAAAATTCTACGTGGCTCAATGCGCTTATCGGCGCGATCGCCACTGTCGTCTTATCGGTCACTATTGTCTCACCAATCCTCGGTGGGGCACTCGCGGGATACGTAAACGACCACGGGTCAGGTGACCCGTGGAACTCTCGCTGTTATCTTTAGAACAGGGTGACGGTGTCCGTGTGGGTGCGATTGCTGGCATTATTGCCGCATTGCCAGTACTCCTAATCGCTATAGCCATCCTAGGGCTCATTCCTGCAGCTGATGGTTTCTCTGGGATTTGATGGCCTGCTGCATTGCGTGAATTGCAACATCTATCGACATGTTCTCGTCAAATTCTTCATCGGTCAGGATTTGGTACGGTAAATTGTTGTTCATGAGTTCAATAATCGTGGTTATTGACGTGATTCGCTATATGTCATCGGGTGCGACTTCTACCCGCCACACCTTCGGAAGCGCCGTGTCTATACGATGCCAGGTCTCACCAGAGCTGGTACTCAAGTACACAGAGCTCTCCTTCTCGTTCGCGTCGCCAACATAGATGAGAGTGGTAGGGTCTTCAGGATGGAGACGGAGGTTGTCTGCAGGCTTCGCAGTGGGTAAGCCCTCGCCAATCGCATGCCACGAGTCTCCACTATCTTCGCTTTTGTACAGTGGACTGCCTTCCTGATCCGCATAGGCATACGCGTACCTCGGAGCATCGGCATCGAAGATAATCGAATGCAGGTACTTCCCACGAAGGGCTGGCGTTGATGCCCAACTCTCACCAGCGTCATGACTATGGAAAAGCCCACTTCCCGTTGCAGCCAGAACGCGATCTGGACCGGCTGGATCGACTGCAATGCGGTGGAGATCGTGACCGACGAGCGCATCGTGCCAAGTCTCGCCCCCATCGTGCGTGTAGATCAGCGCACCATGCTCCACGCCCGCGAAGATTCGCTCCGGACGTGCCGGATGGATAGCGAACCCGTGGATATGGCCCTCATAGAACGGTTCGTGGAAAAACGTCCACTTCGAACGGCTCGGTAACTCTTCGATACTCGTGATTTCGTCGAATGTATCACCATCATCAACGGATACGTACACCATCGGTGGCTCGGTCCCAACGTAAACGGTCTCAGGATTACTGGGGTGTTGCGCAACATCCCACACCCATCGATCTTCGAATCCGAGATCCTCGATGGTTCTTCCTGCGTCAGTTGTCCGATACAGACCCCATCCTCGGAGTCCACACCCGACGTACGCAGCTGCTGGATTCGATGGGTCGACGGCGATTCCGCGGACCGCATTGTCCCTGACTCCGCGAGCAATAATCTCAAGCCCGCTGGGAGTAAGACGAGCCACTCGAAACCCATCCCGGGTGCCAAGGTACAGTATACACGAGTCGAATTCGAGTGACTCCATACTAGAAGGCTATTCAACAAAACACAAAACCGTTCTCAGAAAAACATTTCAGACAATTATTCTACATTCTTGGTGATGTCAGTGATAGAGAACGATTCGTCGAGAGTCACATCCAACTGTTGTGAACCAAGGGGAATGCGGACGAGCGTTTCGAGATTGTCAGAAAAAATCACTCCTACGACGATTGCGATTCCTTGAACTCCAGACGTTCATTGGGATGGTCGGCTGCGGTACTCCACAGGGATGCCTGAAGCTGGCGGCACGTACGTCTACGGTGTGCCGATTGCTAGGGGACGATTGTCACGGGAACGGCTGATCGTTTCAGGACGCCTCTAGCCACACTTCCAAGTAGTGTTGCTTCAAGACCAGATCGGCCACGACTACCCATTACAATGTGATCTACACCATTGCGTTCAGCGTACTCAAGGATTTTTTCTGCGGGAGCTCCTGCCTCAATGACGGTTTCGATTCTCCGATTGCCTGCTTCATCCTTATTACGGTATCTTTCAAAAATCTGTTCAACATATTCACGTCTCTCCTGCTCATTTTTCTCAGCTTTACCATAATCAAATCCCTCAGCAGTCGGATAGCTGAAAATGGTGACTGGATTAAGTATGTGCAGGAGGGTTATCTTCTGGCTTGGAATCTCTTCTAAGACATATTCAAAGGCGCTCTCAGAACTGGACGACACGTCTACCGGAACGAGAACATGCTGCTCCATACTCCCCAATTCGCTTCTGACAGTCAACAACCTTCCCCTGACTAGGAAACGTACAGCAGACGCGCGCTGCATTCCTCGCGCCCGTCGGAACGTACTCTGTCCGTCTCAGAAGTCGCGTGCTGCATACAACGGTTGAATTCAGCAATTCGGTATTCATATCGGTGGTCGCTAACGATGGTTACAGTAACTGAATCTCAATAAACACGAGAAAAACGGTTCCCATGATACTTCCGCAAATCACTGAGAGTAGAAGAGAATTGTCACCGAATTCGTCTTCTACTATACGGTATTTTGGCCGAGCAGCACACAGTCTCAGTTCGACGCGAGGCTGACTTTCGAGAACGTATTTTCGCCACAGATTGGGCACTCTTGACGCATAACTGGGAGCACAATGCTGTTGTCAGGCTTTACTCGCGCCGTGCAAACATACCCGCACCGATTACAGCGGACAAATTGCTTTTTCATTGGAGGTCTCAGTTACAGCTAATCGGTAGACGATTCTCCTGATGAAGCATCATCAAATTGAGGAGAAGACGACACAACATACTCGTCGGGTCTTGTTGGATTCGGCTAGTTGCAGAAAGCGACGGACGGAATTAACACTTTGCTGCAGATATCCGACGACTCTTAGGAGACCGTCATAACCGAGGGTCACACACTCTCACCATACTCGTCGTTTCTGAGCCTACGAAAATGGCGTTGACGCCGAGTCACTCATCAGCTTATAGGAGTCACTTATCACATTACCTCTACAGTTCGTCCATGGAACTTACTCGACGCTGTCTCCTTGCATATCCCGTTCATCGCGGATTTCATCGTATGGCGTCGTGACATACCTTCCTTCCTCGAATAGAGTTAGTCGACCAGTTTCTTCGCTGAGCGTAATTGTCGTCACCACTTCGGGCCGAGCGGACGTATCGGCCGCACTCATGTGGCGTGAACCCATCCAGTCTTCATACTCTATGGCGTGTTCGCTTTGAGGTACCGTGTCGGGGGTAAAATCGAGGAACCGAACCATCTGCTTTTGGATCACTCCGTCGACGCTAATCACCACCGCACCGTCTCGCGACATGGCAACTTCGCTTGCTGCGTCGTAGAAACTGTCGACGTCTTCGAGAACTTCGTGAGAGATGTCGACCGGCCAGTAATCGTCACCCATCACGTCTGCGTAGTCTCGAACGGAGTGGCCCGATACAATCGCAAAATAAAGGCCTGGTCCAGTGACGTGCGGTTCGTCCCACTGATCGAATGTCAGACTGATTTCCTCAACACAGAATCGCACAACATCGATTAACCGCTGCACGCGTTCGTGCGTCAGATACTCGATGTCCAGAGGGTCTTTCGAGGTCATACCTAGTACCCCCTCGACGACGTGTATAAAGGTCGAACCTAAATCTCGCGAATACGATTCTTCGAGAAGTATTCCCTCACCGTATTGTCACACTTAACCAACAACAGAGTGTCTACGGATACTGTTGGTTAACAGCCTCGCCAACGATAGCGCGCACTTCTTCGAGCAAGTCTGGATGATGCTCACAGAGTACCTGGATATCTTCTGTGAGTTCGTCTCTGACGTGTCGGCGAACCCGGGAGGTTGTTTGGTAGCGTCGGCTATTGGCTTGTGTACTTACAAGTTAGTCTTTAAACCGTAGATCAAATCAAGTTGCCGTGGGACTGTATGCGATAACTTCTAGCAGGTGAAAATCAGATTGGTAGGGATAGCCTCCGTCTCTATTTTTCCGTTATATTTCCCACCCGACACGAACGGACAATTTCACCAAGAGAACTACCACGGGATTTGAAATGGTATGTTCTTCCTGGTATGTGAATCGTCAATTTACTCGTTCTCTGCCAATATCCTGTCGCCAGAAGGACTACACCGACAACAAACGCAAGTATAGTGAGTCCTGAATTAAGCCCACCTCCAAATATACCATAGATGATCGATGCTATACTGGAATAGAGATATGCCCTTGACCACTTTGGTTCTTGGAATTCGATAGAACTCACATTGTCTGTCGAAATATTGAGGGTATTTTTGCTATCCTCGAACACAATCTGGCTTTCTGTACAAGCGATCGTCCCGCTCTTCCCAGAAAAGAAGAGAGCATGCGGATCATCGTATACCGGCGCCTCCGCGAGTATCCGCTCATCTGCATCAAAGGAATCCTGTAAGTTCATAGAGAAACTCTATGTAGTGGGTGAAATAAATCTTGAGATCAAACGAAATCTAATTCTCTTAGTTCGCTTAATGTCTCACTCGGGATGCCACAACAGATTTCATCTCGAGCTTACGTTCGTGGCCGACGCTTTGCGAGGATATTGTAGGCTTCGTCATGCCGAGCCTCAAACTGCTGGTCGACCTCCTACAAACCGTCCGAGATCATCGATGCGGGTGAACCACTCAGGTAGTCGCTGAAGCAGTACCAGACCACGACCTCGACTGCACCTAGTTCGGCTCTATCACACTTGTTGTGATTAACCTCAATCGCACAGCCACCCAAATCTCGTTACTCCTATGTCTACTACTCCTATCCACGGAGAAGTTTCTTCGAGTACTGTTGCTCTCAATACCGCAGACCACCACCTTGGTGTTCACGGACGACGTCCCCGGCCGAGACTAGTCCGCCGTAATCACAGCCCCGTTAGCACCACCTCATCACAACGTCCGTGATACCACCAGTTGACGACGTACTCGCGAGTTCAGTCACAGCACGTTCTGTGAACACAGCACGCTTGGTCCCACGGCGTTTGACCACCTGCACGTCTTCTTTCCCAAGTCGGTTGAGGAAGTCCATGACACGACTTACGGTCTGCGTATGGGGTGTCCTGTCTTCTTTGGCTTGCAGGACTTTTCTGATAGTACCGGAGTCGATGGCGTATCCTGCGGGAACTTTCTTCGCATAGTCACGGATGTCCTTCGCGATGAAGCGGGCGCGCTCTTGGTTGGCGGTGAGTTTCGAGACGGCTTTCGAGGGGAGGTTGATGAGTTGCTGCAGTGGCGATTTACCCTGACTCCTCTCATCCGAGTTTACGTCTTGAGAGTCTTCGAGGGCGTGGACGCGCTGTTGGAGGTGCTTTCGGTGGTCACTCGACACACTGAGTCTCTCCTCGTACTCGACCAAGCGCTCGCGTTGTGTTTTGAGTTGGTCACGCTGGGAGGCAATCGTCTCAGCTTGTGCTTCGACTGTGTCTTCGAGGTCTGATTTTTCGTCTTCCAAGGCGTCGACACGGTCTTCGAGATCGTCGAGGCGCGAGCGGAGGTCTTCGGCGGAGTCAGTCATTGGGTGACCTCCAGGGTGAGGGGTGGCTGTGCGACGAGAGCTTTTTGCGTAAGGGGTGTGTTCTGTGGCATGCGGAAGGTTCGATACAACCGCACCGGATCCGTGTCTTCACCACGGGTCCTTTTGGACTGATACCCGGAGAGCGGCTGTTACGTACAATAGCGACTTCCACCCACATAAGAATAGCACATTTGTGCTATGAATGTAGCATATTTAGAATGGGAAATCCAGTCATAGCTTGCACTAATGTAGTTGGGATTCTGGTCTCTGGAGATGCGCCCACGTCCGAACTGGATGTCGCTGAAAGATGGGCTTATATTAGAATTTCTCGCAGAGCACAACTTAGAGCTCCCCCCGAAACCACTCTATCGTAATCTCAACCGTCACGGCCACCAAATCGGCTACTCAACGGTCCGTCAGCGATTGAACGAACTTGAAGCACATGGTCTAGTAAACGAAGTCGAAAGTGGGAGCTATTACGAGATCTCAGACAAAGGACAGCAATACTTGGATGGGAAACTCTCACGCTCCGATCTTGAAGATGAGGAGTGACTACTCCTCTGACCACCAGACCACAGCGCGGGCACCGACGTTCATTTTGCCGACGTCACAGTTTTCGTAAAGTGATTGGAGTTTTTGTCGTGCAGCTTCACTTGAACATCCAAGTTCTTCGGCGATTTGTTTGGCCGTAAGGACGGGTGTGTCTGCATCTCTGAGGATTTGGAGGACGTTTTCTGGTGTGATTTGTGTGGAGTATCGACCCTCGTCGTCTCGTTTTCGGTCCATACTGGCCAGTTGTGGTTGTGTCAGATAACCCTATTGCTAGGAGGCAATTGGAAACGTTTAAGTCCAATTGCTACGTAGCAATTGGCAAGGAAGACAGGTCCCTCTTGGGCTTTCGAGAATGCCCGCGTGCTAGAACACGCGGACCGGTCTTCCAAATGATTCCTGAAGACCAATGTCAACTAGGAAAGCCGCGACACAAGAGCCTACCGTATCGCTCATCGATCACCTCACTCGAGCACTCGCGCGCTCATTCGCCCTCGGCGTCGACGTCGAAGGCTACACACATCACTACTACCAGCCTGCCGACGCCGTCGTCGTCCACCGTGGTCGCGAGCTCGACCACTACCAACCACTCAACGGACGCCCACTCACGCACTGGCAGCAATACGTCGCTCACAAACGCGGCTGGGAGTCGATGGGTCAGCTCGCACACGTTGGACTCAGAGTCGACACACAGCAGAAGGAGGCGCAGGCGTGAGCGCACGCGAAGACCTCCAGATGCATCTTTCACAAGCTTTGTCTCGAACGGAAAACCCGGACGTCCAAGCACATCTACATGCGGCACTTGAGTCGTGTGAGGAATTCCCTTCAACGCCGTTAGTCGAGTGTCCGGTATGTCGGAAGGTGGGGTTGCCAGAGCGAATTAGGGTCCACGACTGTCGGGGGAGATAGGGCTCACCACCTTACCACGGTGGATAGAGCTTTTGTAAATCTATATTTGGAGAGTTTAGCACGAGGAGAGCCGGAGAGTTGTAACATAGAGAATTCATCAATACGTTCTAATCGGCGGGCGAAGAATTCCCGAATATGTCGTCCCCGGACGCCCCCTCCACACACAAGCAAGCGGTCATGGCTGCCCTGCAGTGGGGTTTGGTTCAGGCATTTCTTCTGGACACACTCGGTCGGTTTCTCCGTAATTATTTCCGTGCAACGACAGACGCCTTCTTTCCGCCGGGGTGGGTGACATCAATTCAAGTTGCAGCACTACTGGGACTCCTTATCGGGGGAATTGGTGGCTACCAGTGGATAACAAGCGGTCGAGCAGCAACTTCAACGTCAGCACACAGCACCCGTGTCGTATTCATTGGGTCACTCCTCGTTGGCTGGGCGCTCGCAATCGTTCCGACAATGACGTTCCAGTGGATGCTTGGAGACCAACTGTTCACCAGACCGTATTTCGTCCTTCCAACCCTCACAGCGGTCTCGGTATTTCTTGGCGCATATCTGCTCGCGTATCGAGTCGACACAGAGTGGTATCGAAACTGTCGAAGTCGACTTCTAGGCGCAGTCACAGGCGCGTTTGTAGGGTTGATGCTTGGCATCATTGGGTTCATCGCCTACGGCGGATATCTTGCTGCTACAGAAACCAATTACAGCGTCAGTGGCGCGCCAGGAATCGTTATCGCTGTAAGTCTCTGTGCAATCGCAGGCTACGTTCTATCTGACACAGAGCGTAGCGCTGACCGGTCTGTAGAATTCATCGTACTCCTGATTCTATCGCTCGTCATACTCAACTTGGTTACGGCCCTCACCATGGCCGCACTTAGTGCAGTCGGACTACCGCCGCTTGGATTTTCATCCTCATTCATTCTCCCACTCCTATCAAGTGTGTTAGCGCTTGGATTAGCCAGCTACCTCGCATACGGAGTAAAGACGACCATCTATCAACGAATTACAGGGCGATTGTGAGCCTCTGGCCTCGATAGCGAATCCGTCTCCAAGACTAAAATGCCCACTGTCTGTGAGAGGCTCTCTTAGACGATGGAGCCGTCTTCGTTCAAACCCCCAACAATGGCTGGTGGTAATGTGATATGGAAGTAGACGCAAGATATCGAATGATGCTCGATCACGTTGAAACCCTCGAATGTACTCTCTGTGGGGCGACGTACGACCCCGACCAGGTCATCTACACCTGTCCGGAACACGACGGCGTCGCCGGTGTCCTCGACGTCGTTTACGACTACGATGTCATCCACGACCGGTTCCACGCCCCACTTAACGGCGACATCCGGAGCCAGTGGAAATATCGGGCGTTCCTCCCAGTGGACACGGAGGCGATGCCAGTCACGCTCGACGAGGGCGGGACGGACCTACTCGACGCACCCCGACTGGGCGCGGAACTCGGGGTCGACGTTAGCGTCAAAAACGACGGCCGGAACCCGACGGGCTGCTTCAAGGACCGTGCGACCAGCGTCGCCGTCACCAAGGCACGCCACGCCGGCCGGAACGTCATCACCTGCGCGTCAACGGGTAACGCCGCCGCATCGCTCGCAGGCTACGCGGCGCGGGCCGGCCTTGACTGCCGCATTTTCGTGCCCGAGAGCGCACCCGAGGGAAAACTCGTCCAGCCTCGCGTCTACGGGGCGGACGTCCTCGCGGTCGCCGGCAGCTACGACGAGGCGTACGATTTGAGTCTCGAGGTAACCAATTCCTATGGGTGGTACAATCGAAACGCCGCGATCAACCCCTTCCAGATTGAGGGCAAGCGGACTGTGGGCCACGAACTCGCCGAACAAACCCAGGATTCGATTCCCGACTGGGTCGTCTTCTCTATGGGCGACGGTTGTACCATCGCCGGCTGCTGGAAGGGGCTCCGGGAGTTCGCCGAACTAGGATACGTCGACGACACTCCCAAGATGCTCGGTGTGCAGCCTGAAGGGGCGAGTGCAATCCATGATGCATTCCACGGCCACGACGAGGTCAACGACGTCGCGGATACGCTCGCCGACGCAATCGCCGTCGGTCGACCCCGGAACACGCTCAAAGCCTGCCGTGCACTCGAAGAGAGCGGCGGGACCGCGCTGACCGTGACTGACGACGACATCCTCGCGGCAGAAACGCTGCTCGGACGGACAGAAGGGATCTACGCCGAACCGGCGGGTGCCGCCCCCATTGCCGGCATTCGCCAGGCTCGTGAGCGAGGGATCATCAGCCCCGACGAGTCGGTCGTCGCGGTTGTCACCGGCATTGGACTGAAGGACACCGCCGGTGCGGAGCGAGCAGTCGGCGATGTGACCCGCATCGAACCGACGCTCGATGACGTTGCGAACCAGTACGGAACGGCGGAAGACGAAACGGAGCCCTCGCTATGAATAACGATCCGAGCGGGTCAAAGCGGTATCCGACCGATCTCCCGTCGCTGGCCGCCGCGCTGGTTCGCATCGAGTCCGAGAACCCTCTCGGCAACGAGAATGCATGCGCCGAGTACGTCCATGAATGGTTCACATACCACGGGTTTGATTCGACTATGGTCGACAAACCCGATCCTGACCGCCAGTAAGTGGGCGCACGAATCGGAACCGAACGCCCCACGTTAGTGTTGAACGGACACCTTGACGTCGTCCCTGCCGGCGACCCCGACGAGTTGACGTTTCTTCCTTAGTGAAGAATATGACGCAACAACGAATCGAAAACTAACTCGCTCTCCCAAGGCCAGTCGCCTGCATAGTATCTTGGTGAATCCAGCCCTTGTGTAGAATATGGAATACGTCACCGCCGAAGGTGTGGACGTGCCAGTGCTTGGCTTCGGGACGTGGCCAATGAAAGGAGAAACCTGTCGAACCGCCGTCCAACATGCACTGGATACCGGATATCGACACATCGATACGGCGAAGATGTACAACAACGAGGGCGCTGTCGGACAGGCGATAGCCGACTCCGAGGTGCCAAGAGAGGACGTGTTTCTTGTTACGAAAATCCGACGGCAGAATCTAGCCCATGACGATGTGCTAAGTACAGTCGAGGAGAGTACGCAGCGGTTGGGAACCGAGATCGACTTGCTGCTGATTCACTCGCCGAGTCGAACTGTGCCAATCGAAGAGTCAATCAGTGCGATGAACGAACTCCAGGAGCGTGGAATCGTCGAACACATCGGCGTCAGTAATTTTTCTGTCGAGCAGATGCGACAGGCGATTGCCGCGTCCGACACCCCGATTTTGACGAATCAGGTGAAGTATCACCCGTTCAAGAGTCAGTCCGAGATACTCGAATTCTGCATCGAGAACGGCGTCATTCTGACTGCGTACAGTCCACTTGGCCAAGGAAAAGTCATCGGAAACGAGGTCCTCGAGGGAATCGGAGAGCAGTACGGAAAGAACGCAACTCAAGTAGCACTCCGCTGGTTGATCCAACAAGAGATGGTCGCAGCGATTCCAAAGGCTTCGAGCCAGACGCATATCGAAGAGAACTTCGAGGTCTTTGATTTCGAACTCACTGACGAGGAGATGGACCGAATCTTCGACATACAGGGCGGACTTCTCTCTCGACTTCGCTCACTGCTTGGGCTCTAAGTGACACTCGGTTAGCAGCTCCAGTAGAGAGTTCATGAAATAGTACTGCTGGGTGAGTTCTCGCTGACTCGACCACGACACGGTCAGTAATACCTCGTCTTTCTGCCTCTCGCTCTGCGAATGCAGCAGCCGTGACTGTGGCTGGTAGCCGAATTTCATTAATACCTTTGCAACGTCTCGACCGGTGAACGTTGTCCGGCCCACGTTAGGCGTCCCACGGTGGGTGGCCTTCGCTTCCGAGTTCGTCCTCCACAAGACCGAGCTCCGTGGCTAGCGTGTCTTCGTCGACAGGCTCTGCCTTCCCGTGATAGGCATCGAGTGCATCAGTAAGCATACGCAGTGCTTCGGCCCGGTCATCGCCGAAGGAAGCGACACCTGTCTCGATGTCTTTGGCGGTGACTCGCCCATCATCCTCGTAGATGAACTCAACGCCGCCGTCACCGTTATCACGAGTTGTACTGGCCATCTCTACCAGAACCGGGTCGGTAACTACAAATAAGCATTTGGACAGTCCAACAGCGGTCTCTGGCTAATCGTTTGCAGGTTGAAGACAGATACAGAAGGCAGTACTCGTCATTGCTACCAACCCGCCGACGCCAGTAGTCGAATTTCCTGTCTGTCAGAAGGTGAGGTTACCAGACCACCAAATTCATAATACTATCACCTCAGCGATTCACCGCGATGCGTAGTGAGTAGGCGATGAATGCCAGTCCAACGAACTGGATTACCCTGACGACCAGTCTGACCACATTTTGCAGATGAATCGGGATGACTCGAAATGCGATGAGTCCCTGTCCGGCGAGTGCGAACACGTACGTGATCCCAAAAAGAAGTATCATTCCAATTGAGAGATATCGCATCGAAGGATCGTCGTGACGCCGAAGGCCACGATACGCATGAAAGCCAATATACAGGCCGATAATGGCGGAAGCAGTGGCGACACCGCCTGCTGCAAGACCAATAGGGGAAGCAAGACTGACCATATTAGAACCGTCCCCACATTCGCGTGAGTGCGTCTGCGACGTCCCTCTCTTGACGGTCGACTTTCCAGTCTACGTCACCCTCTTGAATCGTGAGTTCGAAGCGGTCAAACTGCGTAACATAGACCGTTTCGTGGTGTCCATCGCGTCGTGGCCGCGTCTGTTCTTGGAGAAGAGACGCAGCTTTGAGTCGTTCCACTCGGCGATAGATTGTAGACGGAGAAACGTCACATTGTTCGCTAAGTTCGTTCGCCGAAAGCGGTTTTTCACTCGTGACAATGAGAATCGACCGACAGAGGTCGTCGTCGAAGAGGTCAAGGATCTCCGAGAGGTCGATATTCTCCGTCACATCTGAATCACTCATTCTCCCGTGAAATAGGTCAGGTATACAGTGGTTCTCCAGCGTCCTCGGAGAGCTGAAGCTCTGGACTCGAAAACGAATCGAATTGTCAATTTGGGTGGTGACACACATCTGAGCGTTCACTCCAGTCGATACTCGAAGAGGTGGTTGAAGTCACAGCACTCACTCGTTGCAATCAAGAGCGTGACAGCATCTGCCGTTGGATACTCACTCAGGTCTATACTCGTGCTATCACCTCGGCTGACCTGCTTCTTCGATGGCCACAGTGGACGTTTCTCGATTTCGCCTGCGTCATCCGGGGTGCTGATATCGTACCAGAGCCACTCCGAATCAAGGACATCACCAGCTTCATGGCGTATCGTAAGTTGTCCCGAGTTAGCATCGAATGACGCACCCCACGTTATCTGAGGAGGATCTACTAGCGGTGTGAGCTCTCGTGCGGAGGTTTGCGACACTCTCGTTTCGAGTGTCCCAAGACGGCCGTCGACTTGTACATCGAATACATCCGCTTCCTCCGTCAATCCATACTCGTCACGGAATGCGTGTTGCAACTGTTTGGTCGTAGGAGTACGCTGTGCAGAGAAGAGTAATTTGATGACCTGATAAGCGGTGTCATCCTCGAATCTGAAGCCGTCGGCGCCTAGTTTCGCCATCTCAGTGGGGTCAGCAAAGTTTGGACCGAGGATGAGCATTCGATTTCCACCGATTGCGTTGCAAATTCGAGCGAACTCCTCGTCCACATCGTAGCGTCGTGGATACTCACCTGCCGCCGTATGGATGAGTCGCTCAATAGTGGGATTTTCGTGGACTTGAGCACTTGACCAGACGATGACACCGTCGCGAACTGCGACGTTTCGGTTCACGTCTGTTCGAGAGAACAATTCATACTCGCGATAGGAGCCAGCGGGCTCATAGCCGCTTTCTGTAAGGGTTTGTACGACCGACGATGGTTGGAACGAAGCTTCGATTACAGTTCCGTAGTCGCAATCGAGTATCCAGTCATACTTCTCGAAGCCGATTCCGAAATAATCTAGGTCACGTTTGAGGGCTCCGCGCCGAAAGAGAAATTCTTCGGGTTCGGTTCCTTTGATAGTCGTCGGAGTCGCATAGACGAAAGTCTGCCACGAGGGGTTGTCGGTGTCTGGGGAGGGGCGTGGGAGCCAACGCTTGTATTTGGGGTCTGTCGACGCTGGTACTTCAATTCGTCCGTACGATTGTTTCTGACCGAGTGGAGGAAGTCCGGAAAGACAGCCACTCGTCGTCGCAGAAATTCCAGACGTCAGCGCAGCGAGACTCATCTTACAAAAATGACGGCGTGTCGGCGTGTTGGAGGGCCGGTTGTTCAGTGGGAACATCACTGCGACTGAAAGAATAAATGGCATATCTATCATACCACCGAATCAATCGCAGCGGGGTGCAACTCACCAAAGTGTTTATATGGGTGAATTTTGCTGTCAGCTCCTGCTAAACGTGAGCATGCTGATACTCTACGTCTACACAGCAGTTTACGTCGCGTTTGGTGTCGGATTGTTTTTCAGGCGACGTGAAAGCGTCCAAGGGCTCATCAAGCGTACCGTCTCGAATACACGCTCAGCAGTAGGGACTAGTTCGAAGTAAAGACCACTACTTGTGAGAGGTGACATCCTCCCCACCGTGAACGGCGGGGCTTCCCGTTCCGCGTTGGGATATTTACGGTTTGCAGATGCTCACTTGTTCAGCGAACGTCCCCTGTCCACTACTCGGGTCGTGTTCTCCACGACGGAACAGGTTGACTACTGGACGTGCCACACGCCCGCTACTCCTATCCTCGGAAAACCGAGGATTCAGAGTTACCTTTTCTGCTTGGTCTAACCGACGCCGAATGTTCTCTGCGCCATTCGAGTCGGCATTCATCACGGCGTCACATCCACGACAGACGTACAAGCCGCGCTCCACACGATTGGCGTCTCTCCTCTGCCCACAACACGAACACGTCTTCGATGTGTCTCGCTCGCTCACTACGACCACGGCGATGCCTTCGGCTTTCGCCTTGTACGTGAGTAGGTTCGTGAAGCGGTCGAATGCCCACCCGTGCAATCCTTCGTTGCCACGGTCGCCCCAGTTTCGAGCCTCGCCAGTTTCACCATCCTCACGGATACCTTCGAGGTTGCCGACAGCAATTGTCCCAACACTCCGTTCGACGCACTTTGTGACGATGTATCTGGTGACGGCGTGCAGGTAGTGCGACCGTCGTTCGGAACGCTTCCGTCGAAGTCTGAGGGCCTTGTTCGACCGAGAGGAGTTGCACTTCGCGATCTCCTTGGCGAAGTACCGCTCGTCGGTTTTCAGGGCGTTCCCCGGATACAACTCGTGGTCGCCCGTGGAATACGAGACAGCGGCGAAGTTCTTGATGCCGAGGTCGATACCAGCGGTTTCGTCGCCGGGCGGTTCGGCCTCGATTTCGTGTTTGCACACGATGTGGAGTTCCCATTCGTCTTTGGAGCCGTTCCAGATGGTTCGAACGTGGCGGACGTTCTCCACAGTCACGTCTGGTCGAATTTCGATTTCACAGAGGATGAAATCCGACCAGTGGTCTTTGAGGTTTCGGCCTTTGGAGAGGCGAATCCGGTTGTTGTGGGCGTCGTGTTTGAAGCCGTCTTCTTTGAACGTGACCGTCGAACGCGGGTGGTCGTCGCCGTGTTTTCTGTACTTCGGTGGGTTTGCGCGGTCGTCCCCGTTTCGGCGCTTGGCGTACCACCCGTTGAACGCTTCAGCGAGTTCTTCGATGACTCGCTGACTCGACTGAGAATTGAGGTCGGCATAGCGTTCGTGGTTCTTCAGGTATGCCTTGAGCGGGCCATCCTCGGGGATTGTCCCTGTTTCGCTCCAGATACGGTCACACGTCCAGCGTGCGATATTCCAGAGTTTCGAGGCGGCAAACCCGAGCGAGTCCAAGTCACTCTTGACCTGTTGCTGGTTCCGAATGGAAGCAACGTAGGTGCGAATGACCTGAATCGCCATACATAGGGTATGTAGATAAACCTATTTAATGAGGCGGATTGACGTTGAATATCCGGCCTGCTATCGGCGGTGGACTGTGGAGAAGTTGTCGGATTCACTCCCGCCGTAAACGGCGGGATTCTCTCCTCGCAGAAAGATAGATGCTCTGTAGTCAGCACGCAGTTCTTGTCGATTGCAGAGGATTCGATCATTCCTCCGTTCGGAGAGACTGGCGGTCAGGTAAGGTCGGTCCGTTCGAACTGCCAATAGCCCAAGACGAGCGGCACCACGGCCCAGACGACCAACACAGCAATGCCGAAGAGTTGCACCTGCAGGTCCCCGAAGTACCCAATTGATGGATCGGCGAGGCTAGCGATGAATTCGCGGCTTCGCATAAAGTTCTCCATCGGATTGATGCGCTGGGCGTAGAGATACCACGTCGGCCATGTACCCGGGTCAAGTCGGTTGATGCTCGCTACCGACGTGCTCCCCGTAGCAACAAGAGCGGCCAGGGGCAGTCCAATGGTCTTCCAGATGGGGAACGGGCCGAACATCATGAACAGTCCAAGCATGATCGCGATCGCCTGCAGCCGAGAGGAAACGGCTGCCGAGACGCCGACTGTCACCGCAGTCCACACTGCACCGTAAGCCATGACGTAGACCGCCATCGCGACGAATAGCGCAACCGGGAGAGTTCCGAAGGCCGCGATCACGGCAGCACCGAGCGCGAGCGTTCCGACGAAGAGGACGACTGCGACGAGCGCCGCTCGTCCAAGTACCTTGCCAGCGACGACATCCCGACGGGTGACCGGATGGCCGAAGAGCACCCGCAGACTCCCAGACTCGCGTTCGCCGACGACTGCCCGATAGGCGGCGATTATCACGAGCGGCGCAACGAAGTTCTGAAAAGCCCCTGGGAGCCACTCGGTGGAGTCGGCGGCACTGTCAAGGAATGAAGAGCTCGTCAAACTGTAAAATGGCGGAACGGTCACGATGAGTAAGATCAGGGTGAGACCCCACAGCAACTTCGACCGAGCGGCATCCTCAAACTCCTTTTTCGCGATGGTCAGTGTCGCCGATGTCATAGTTCTGCCTCCGGCGTCTCTATTCCGTTTGTGTACTCAACGAAGATGTCTCCCAAGTCAGTCTGCTCAACATCGATATCGGTCACGGTGGCGCCTGTCTGTTCGATCCGTGAGATGACGCTGGCCTTGATATCTGGAGTTGAACAACCAATACGCAGTGTGGTATCTCTGACTGTTATATCGGTGACACCGTCGATCTCCTGAATATCGGACATGACCGGTATTTCATCGACGGTGATGATGAGGGTGGATGCCGATCCGGATGCGGCGCGCAGCCCGTCAACCGTGTCGACGGCGACGAGATCTCCCTCGTTCATGATGCCGACGCGATCACAGACCGCTTCTACCTGCTCCATGATATGGCTGGAGAAGAACACGGTCGCACCGCGGTCCGCCTCCTCGCGGACAATCTGCCGCATCAACTGAGCACCGTTAGGATCGAGCCCGCTCGATGGCTCGTCGAGGATGAGCAGGTCGGGCTGGCCGACTAGGGCCATTCCGAGCGCGAGCCGCTGGCGCATTCCTTTCGAGAAGCCGCCGACTGCACGGCCTGCGGCGTCGGCGAGCCCCACACGATTCAAAATTGCGTCTGGATCATCGTCGCTTTCCTCCAAGTCGACGGCGAACCTGACGTGCTTTCGGGCTGTCAGCCGGTCGTAGAGACTGTAACCCTCTGGCAAAATTCCGACATGCTCCCGAACAGCACGCGGTTCACTCCGAGGGTTATTCCCAAGGACAATGATCTCTCCCGACGTCGGGCGGATAAAATCGAGCAGCATATTGATCGTAGTGGACTTACCGGCACCGTTTGGGCCCAGAAAGCCGAATACCTCGCCCGCTTTGACGGTGAGGTCGAGGTCCTCGACGGCGACGACATCGTCGCCGAAGCGTTTCGTCAGGCCATGTGTCTCGATGGAGGGCATTATCTATTCGTCCGATATTTGTCTGGCTATTAAACTTTTTCAAAAATGGGAAGTTATACCGTCGGCACTGTACCCTACTAGATTCATACGGCATGGGACGGAGGTTTTTGGTTTCTCCTGTAGCGAAGTAGCTATACGAGCTACCGAACACCTGCTCCAATGGATTTGACTTGAGTCGATGGAATCACCGTGATGAATACAAGCTTCACATCTGACGAACTCCAGAACTGTAAATAATCGTGACACTGCGAAATTCTATATACAGCTTCGTTGGACATGACATGTGAACGACTTGAGTGGATTCCAACGCGACCTCCTGTACGTGATAGCGGGGTTCGACCAACCATCGGGACAGGATGTCAAAAATGAACTCGAAGAATACGTCGACGGCGAAATCAACCATGGGCGACTCTACCCAAACCTCGACACCCTCGTCAACAAAGAGTACGTCGAGAAAGGACCGCTCGACCGTCGAACGAATTACTATGCGGTTACAGAGAAGGGACGAGACGCGCTTCGTGATCGACGAAGGTGGGAAGACCAATATACGGCGATTGAAGCGTAATCTGCTCGGAATTCACTAATACAGTCACTGTCGATCAACTACGATTAGTCTCAACTAACAACTGACGGCATAGGGGTTCATCGTTGATGTCATCTACCCCGCCTTACTCAGCAACACTCCGTCTTGCTTCCTTGGGGGAGGAGACTTAGCACCCTATCTTTCAGCTAAGCGACTGCCGACAAAAGTAACCAGACGAAGAGCCCCTGACCAACAGCTCCGCTTGCAAAACACAGAATCAATTCTCAGTAACCACCATTAAATTTTTAAATTATTGATGTGAGTGTGTCACACTGATGCGCTCGATGGCTCGACTTCAGACCAGACGAGAAGTACTCAAGACGATCGGTGGTACAGCGACTGCAGCCGGTTTCGTCGGTACCGTGAGCGGTCGACAGCGAACCGGAGACAGAAAACAGGGTAGTGGGACACGCTACGCTGCGTTCAACATAATCGAACTGGAGACCGAGCAGGTTCAAGAGCCGGGCGATTCACAAGCAGAAGCAGCCGCCCGAGTCATCCAAGAAGTCCGGCCAGACATCCTCGTCGTCAACGAACTCACCAACAATCTCCAGGAGGGCAAATACACCGACAGAGCGAACATCGACGCTTTCGTTGAGAACTACCTCAGCGTCCCCCAACGAGACGACCTCAACGGCATTGACTACGAATACACGCTCCAGCCGGAGAGCAATACAGGCGTCCTCCCCGAACAGGACTACGATTTCAACAAGGACGGAACGGCTGGTGAACGGCCGGGTGACGCGTTCGGGTTCGGGGAGTATCCGGGTCACTATGCGTTCGCGATTGCGAGCAAGTACCCGATCGACGAATCGAGCGTCCGTTCGTTCCAGACGTTTAAATGGGCAGACATGCCCGGGAACCTCATTCCAGTCGCGGGCGAAGAAGGTGTCATCACGGATCCCGAGGATGACGAAATTGCGATCTACCTCACGGAGGAGGAACTCGATGTCTATCGGCTCTCTTCGAAGACCCACATCGATGTTCCGTTTGAGGTCGAGGGTGGGACGGTTCACGGCCTGTTCGCGCACCCGACGCCGCCCAGCTTCGACGGTGTGAACAACTTCAACGGGAGGTGGAATCACGACGAAGTCCGGTTCTTCGCAGATTACGTCGCTGGCGAAGATTACATCTACGATGATAGTGGCGTCCGCGGCGGTCTCGACGACGACGCCTCCTACATCCTGATGGGCGACATGAATGCGGGGCCAGGTCTGGGTCGGGATGAGCGTCCACTCAACCCCTCCCAGAAGTTCTTTGTCGACAACGACGACTTCTACACTGACCGCCTCCCAAAGAGTCCGAGCGGGGCGCAACGAGGTCTCCCTACCGCGACACGGGTCGGCGGTGATTTTGAGGGCGTTGTCGAACAGATCGACTATGTCCTCCCTTCACCGAACCTCTCGCTTCGCGCCTCGTCGGTCGTCTGGCCGAGCAAGAACGCAACGAAGCGAAACTTCGGCGATGACGTCAGTATAGCCTCGGATCACCGACTCGTCTGGGCCGACATCGCGACCCATCCCCGACACTGACGGGAATTCGGCACTTTTACTCTTGACCTCCACCAACGACACGAGCTCTGGCGTCGGAACTGGCGGCGGAGCTTTCCTTTTGTGACAGGGGGTGTTTGACGATGTTGTTAGTCTGGTCTCGCAGCAAGAGAAAGCGTACTGATGCCAGTGGCTCAGCTGTCAGTACAAAGTGATTCCAACAAAGTCTCGTGGCCCTATATGCGCGGCGTGAGTCCCACTCCCTCTGCTAGTAGCTCGTGCGACCGGAGTCCCTTGTTATGGTCGTCGACGACGTGTTGAATCATTGCTTCGTCAACGTCGACGCGTTCTGCGAGTTGTTCTACGAGACTAGTGAGGGTTTCTGGACTCCCAGAGATCGACCGTGGCCACTCGTCGGATAACAACTCGGATTCCGCCCGAGCAGGAGAGGGGTCATTTCGAGTGTTCTTTTTGCCACGTGCCAGACCAGCCCGGACTCCACCGCCCCGCCCTCCGCTCTGTGCTCGCTCATGTCGTTCGCTGCGCGCGCAGCCACGACCTACTGTTCAGAGCGTGAGCAACCTTACTGATCGAGGAGCGGCGTCAGCTCATCGGCAAGCCGTTCGGCTATCGTCGTCATCGCGAGATCGCCAGGGTGGACCAGATCGGTGGTGATGCCATCGACACTCGGAAGCAGTTCTGGCCCTTCGAGGAGGTGGACGTTTTCGTGCGGCGAGGCGGCGACGACGTCGCGGAGCACCTCCCTGAACTGCTCGCAGGCGTCGGCCTCCTCGTGGCCCGCGACGACGTCGCGCGCGTTGCGGAAGAGTGTGAGGCAGACAACGGGTTTGTCCGGATGCGCGCCCGCGACGGTGTCGACGAGGTACGTCGCGCGGTCACGGAACGTCTCTGCGGAGAACGTTCCGACCATGTTCACGGAGACGGAGAGCGTCGCCACGTCCCAGTCGTCGCGCGCGGCGATGTGATCCGCCATCGCCTCGTCGCAGTAGGCGGTGCCGCACGACCCGAGGTTGAGAAGGTCGGCGTCTAGCCGGTGGGCGGTCTGGTTCACGTAGGTCAGGTGCTCACCCAGTACCGCTTCGCCCTCAGTGATCGAGGTCCCGTAGGCGAGATAGCGGCGATCCGGTAGCTCGGCCTCGGTCGGCGGTCGGCGCGCCCCTTCAGCGCCGTGGTAGACCGTGTAGCCGCTTCGGTGTTCCCCAGGGAGACAAATGCGACAGACCCGTGGGTCGAATGCGGACGCCGACACGGCGGATGGTCTCAACCGGGTCAGCTTCTCGGGCATCGATACCTCGACGGTCCGGGGCTCCGCGCCGATCTCGAACTCATCGTACCCCTGTATCGACCCCCAGAACACTCGGACCGTCTCGCTGTCGGCGCTTCCGCCCGGCCGGACCGAGAGCGTCAGTTCGACCGAGTCCTCGGGAACGAACCTGAGTTCGACACCTGCGGGGTGACGCATCCGCGACCTCGCTCCCTCGTTGAGTCCGCTCCTGACCGCCTCGGGAACACGTTGGAGTTCGCGACCGTCCCCGTCTTCGACCGGAACGAGAGCGCTGACGTTGTGAAACTGGATGTCGTCCGTTTGCATGATTCGTCGCCGCCGCCGGCGGACATCAAACTACGGACCGTGGCGGAACTGGCCGGCTCCCGAATCGGACGGTCCGCGCATCTCTCCAGTTAGTACTCACCGGGGACTCGGACTCGTGCTGAGACGCACACTCACCCCCTACTCATAATGAATGCAAGGCGGAAACCCGCGCCTTTAGGCGTCACCAGAACGCTCCGCGTTCCGGTTGGCGAACGAGATGCAAAGCGTCTCGTCAACGCGGGAGGAGGCTGACAACACAGTTGCATCAACGTTGCTCGAAATGTGGTTTCACCCACGAAGACAATCGACCACACAACAACGGTCAAGACGAGTTCGATTGTCTGAAGTGCGGATACAACGTACACGCGGATTACAACACGGCGAAGAATATCGGTCTGAAGTATCTCCGCGACCAGCAAAAGTCTGGTCGTGGAGGCGCACCCGTAGGCTTGCGCTTGAATCGCGGGACGTTGAACGTGAACGGCGAGTATTCGCCTGCCCTACTCACGGGTGAGTACGGGGTTCCACGCTGAATGCCACGCCCTTCAGAGCGTGGTAGCTTACTAACCCGGCCGCCGTCGCATCCACAGACAAGATGGACCACCAGCCTCGAGACGAGACGGACCACCAGCAGTTCGACCCGGCGCGGTGGACGGCGCGACTGTTTCGCGACCACGAGCGTCGGCACGGCTTCGACGGTCAGACCGGCGAGGCGTTTCGAGAGTGGCAGACGGCGTTTCGCGTGGACCTCCGGCGCGTCCTCGGCCACGACACCATCGCGGATGCCGGCGTCCCGGATCTGGCCCCGGAGCGAACCGAGAGGGAACAGTGCGGCGGCTTTGAGCGTCAGCGGTGGACAGTCCGGACGGAGACGGGCCTCCGGGTTCCGTTCTACCTCCTCGTGCCCAACGACGTCGAGCCACCGTATCCCGTGGTGCTCGTCGCACACGGTCACGGCGACGCGGGGAAGGAACTGGTCGTGGGCCGGGCCGACACCGCAGAACACCGGCAGCAGATTGACGAGGACGAACGCGACGTGGCGGTACAGGCGGTCGAACGGGGGTACGCGGCGCTCGCACCGGATATGCGCGGGCTGGGCGAGCTGTCGAACCCCGCAGATGAGGCGCGAGGATATCGCACCTGTCACACCATGCAGTTGCACGCGCAGCTGTTCGGTCGGTCGCTCCTGGGTGATCGCGTCTGGGACGTGACGCGACTCATCGACTTCGTCGAACGCCGAAACGACTTCGACGCCGACCGAATCGCGCTAACCGGTCACTCCGGGGGCGGCGCAGTCGCCCTGTTCGCTGCGGCGGTCGACGACCGAATCGACGTCGTCGCACCGTCCTCGTACTTCTGCACGTTCGAGGCGTCCATTGCGGCGGTCGACCACTGCGAGTGCAACTACCTACCCGGCGTCCTCGGACTGGGAGAGATGTGGGACGTGGCCGGTCTCGTCGCCCCCCGACCGTTCGTCGCCGTTGCCGGACGGCGGGATCGGATCTTCCCGGTCGAGGGTGTCGAACGGTCGTTCGAGAGGCTCTCGGAGATTTACGAGGCCGCGAACGCGTCAGAGCGGTGTGAACTCGTCGTCTGCGAGGGTGGCCATCGCTACTACGCTGACGGCGTCTGGCCATTCGTCGACGAACACCTGTAGCGTCTTTCGGCCACTCCGGGGTTGGGTCCGGCGTCGCCTGGTACTTGGTTCGCACCCACCGGAAGGGTTTGAGGTCGGACTCCGATCCGAGAGTGAAACAGCCCGACGGACCGAACTCCCGCATCTCGTTCAGCGGACCACGAGACCGAGCCGAAGAGCATACGAACGGGTAAAGAGTCGAATCATACGAATGCCAGCAGGTGACGGTGAGGGACACGACTACGTCGTCGACAAGAGCGGACGCGGCGACTACGAGAGCATCCAGGCGGCCATCGATGGGGCGAAGGCGTTCCCCCGAGAGCGGATCACGATCTTCGTCACTGACGACGTCTACAACGAGAAGGTACGGGTCCCCTCGTGGAACCCGAAGATCAGCTTGATCGGAGAGAGCGAAGCGAACACGGTACTGACGTACGACGACCACTTCGAAACGATCGAGAGAGGGCCTAACAGTACATTCTTCACGTACACGCTGAAGGTGTGTGGGAACGATTTCCGCGCGCGTAACCTGACAGTGCAAAACGCCGCCGGGCCGGAGAGGGAACAGGCCGTCGCGCTACACGTGGAAGCCAACCGAGCCGTGTTCGAAAACTGCCAGTTCGTCGGGAATCAGGACACCGTCTACGCCGCCGGCGAGGGGGCACGGCAGTACTTCCGCGAGTGTTACGTTGAGGGGACGACCGACTTCGTCTTCGGGGGCGCCACCGCCGTCTTCGAGCGGTGCGACATCCACTCGAAAGCGAATTCGTACGTCACAGCGGCCTCGACGCACCCGAGCGAACCGTTCGGATACGTCTTCAGGGAGTGTACCTTGACCACCGACCCGGAGGTCTCCGACGTGTATCTCGGCCGACCATGGCGAAACTACGCGCACGTCGCGTTCATCCAATCGTACCTGGGTTCGCACGTTCACCCGACCGGATGGCACAACTGGTCTCGTCCGGAGGCAGAGGAAACGGTCACGTTCGCCGAGTACGACAATCGAGGCCCCGGTGCACGCGCAGGCGACGAACGAGCGCCCTGGTCCAAGGAGTTGACATCGACGGAGGCCGAGACGTACGCTACCGAACCCGTCCTCACCGGTGAACACCCTCAGCGGTCCGGCGAACCATGGTATCGAATTACCACCAAGTAGCGAGCGTCTCGCTGGCCGATCCCCGATGCTTCGTGCAACGACGGCAGTCCACTCTCAACGGCTGACGGACAGGGTCACCGACGGTCGGTCGCGCCTCCCCAGAACGTTATGGATAACCGTTCCGAGAGACGGCTCGTGTTCGCGCATTGTCGCTCATGTGCATCGTCGCGTCTCTTCGTGCGGGTCTGCGAGGAACGATACAACGGAACGGCCTATGACTCCGTCTCAGGAGCAGCCGAGGCTACTGACCGCGACATTCGTGGTGAAGATGCGTCTACCTATAACGGGTGGACGTGGTGGAAGTTCCAGAACAACTTCGGAGACTGGGTTTCAATCGATACTCTTCGGGAGCAATAACCCAAATCACACATCTTCAATAGTAATCTGTTTCTATACGAAGAAATTCAAACGAGACCGTTCAATGGTTGTTTTGTACCATCTCTGCACTCGGTATTCGCCATAGTCACTGAAACCCAAACGGTCCAAATTACTTGTAAATAATCTGGGTAGATTTCACGGATGATCCGAGTGTTCGTCCACGTCTTCACTCGGAAGCCGCTGTGAGAGCCGATTAAACCGGTCTTGCGCACTCTCTTTGCGCTCCTGTGTTTGCTCTGGGTCGTACTGAAGTTCAGTTACTGTCTCACTCATATGCCGAACTGAAAAGATTGCATCCTGATGCTGCCCGTCGGCCGGAAGCATCGTTTTGGGGAGGACGATTTCGTCGACGAGGTCGCCATCCTGTTCGACCAATAGGACGGCGTCGTCTTCCTCGAATCGGTCGAGTACAAGTGTGTACGTCTGTTCACTCATCAGTAGCTCTCCTCTAGTACCACGGTCCCCGTATCGTCAGTGGCGATCACCGTATCACCGCCGTTGTTCCAGATTGCACTGCCTGATCCCCAGTAGAGTTCTGTGTCAGTATTACTCCCACTCCCCGTATAGAGTGTTACTTGCGTTCCAGGCTCAAGAGTGAAGCCTGACGGGACGGTGTACGTATGTCCTGCCTCGTCTTCGACAGTCCAGCCAGACATGTCAAGCGGGTCGTCACCCGTATTCTCGAAGACGAGATATTCGTCGTTGAGATTCTCGTTATCATTCCCTTCAGCGTCCGCGTGAACGTCTACGAGCGCCAGTTTAGCACCGGTCGACTCGCTGGGAGTCTCGGTCGGCGTCGAGGTCTCTGTCCCACCATCGGTGACGATTGGCTCTGGATTGCTGATCCCGCCAGTTATCGTTGTGCGTTCTACAACAGAATCGTCGCTTCCCGGTTCGATTGGGTCTGCAGAGCGTAGTTCGGGTGGATCAGTCGTCGCGTTCCGTTGCGTCGAGACGGTGAGATTCTCACCATCGCTCGAAATGACTACGTTGCCGTGGACTGCCGTCCAGTAAGCCGGAATCGAACGCTCGGCGAGTCGAGTGAGCGTCTCATTATGTGGATGTCCGTACTGGGAGTCGTACGCGCTCGAAATTACGGCGACATGTGGCGAACTCGCCTCGAGCAAGGCGTCACTGCTACTTGACCGGCTTCCGTGATGACCTGCCTGGAAAACAGTCGCGTTGAGTTGTGAAGCGTATTTGTCGACGAGATAGCGTTCGCCTTCAGATTCCGCGTCCCCGGTGAAGAGGAATCGCTGTTCACCGTGTGTTATCATCAGTGCGATACTGTTCTCATTGCGTTGCCCGCCTGCGAGAGGCTCTTCGGGTGGTGCAAGGACAGAGACATTTACACCTGCAACGGGGAGTGTGTCGTCCGAGGCAACCTGGTAGAGCGGGACGTTGTACGTTTCTACCGCGTCAAGGTACTCTTCGTACGTCTGCGAACTTGACGACAATCCAGGATCGTAGACGGCACCAACGCCATCAGCTTGTGTTTCATAGTATTCGATAACAGCTGCGTGGCCACCGATGTGATCAGCGTCTGCATGTGAGGTGACGAGGTGGTCGATTCGGGTGATGTTCTGCTGCTTTAGATACTCGAGGACGTACTCACCGTCATTTCGCCAGTCTCCTGTATCGATGAGTACCGTTTCATTCTGCGGTGTGACAATGAGTGTGCTTGCTGACTGCCCCACGTTGATGTAATGGACTTCTACAGTACCGTTTGCGGTGGGTGTCGATTCGGTCGCCGTTTGGGCTGGTGAAGTGGTTTGTGATTCTATTGGTGAAACCGTCTCCCCACTTCCTGCACATCCCGATAAAACGACGAGTATCGCAACGACGAGGGCAAAGAGCGCCCGTTGGCCGGTCATACTCCTGACTCGGTGGCATCACCGAAAAAGTCTCACAATTATCACCGCAAGAATACGATATTCAGTCAGGTAGAGAGAGCACTCCGGTTGGAGAGTACATTCCTAAGTACGTACGGTTGCGTGATACAGTCAGTCAATACGTATTTATTACCTAACACGTTGTTCCTTGAGGTAGGAGGCTTCTCCCAATGTCTGCAAACAATATCCCAATCACCACTGCAAATTCCTTCGAGAGCTCTATCGGCGGCTACACCATTCGGGGCCAGGCCCACAGCCTCAGCGCGTGGTTCGTTCTCGCGCTGCGACTCGTCATCGGCTTCGCGTTCCTCTACTCGGGCGTTGAGAAAGTCCTCGGCGGCTTTGCCGCACAGGGCTACCTCGCGAACGTCGCCGCAACCAACGGCAACCCGCTAGCGGGGATGTTCCTGTGGATGAGCCAGACGCCGTGGTTCCTCAACTTCGTTGACGTCGCCGTTCCGTGGGGTGAGGTCGCCATCGGTCTCGGCATCATGGTCGGTCTTCTGACCCGCCTCGCGGCGTTCTTCGGCGCGCTGATGATGCTCATGTTCTACTTCGGGAACTGGGACCTCGCCCACGGGTTCATCAACAGCGACTTCATGTACATGTTGGTGTTCCTCGCGGTCGCGGCGTTCGGCGCTGGACGCATCCTCGGACTCGACGCGCTCGTCGAGCGCTACGAGATTGACGGTGTCGCGCTCCTCGAAAAGTACCCGAAGCTCGACTACATCCTCGGGTAATCTCGCTTCTTCTCTCCTCGTTCTGGTCCTGGGTTTCCTCTTTGCTCCGCAGTTACGGCTGGTCACGTTTGTATCGCTGGAAGTGTTCTGAGAGATTCGTCTCGAGCCAAATTTTCGCGCCCCTGAGGGGCGGAGGCGCACCCGTAGACGTGCGCTTGAATCGCGGGACGTTGACGAGAATGGCGATTACGAGCCTGCCGCCGACGGTGGCCAGAACGGGAGTCCACGCGAAAGCCCCACTCTCAACGAAGCGAACGGTGGAGCCGTGATCGAGTAGGGTGGGGTAGTTCACTCATCGAGTACTTGGACGAGACCACGTGTCCCATCAATCCGAATTCGTTGGCCAGTTTCAATGATGTGTGTCGCTTTGGGCACCGAAACGACAGCCGGGATCCCGTACTCTCGAGCGACGAGTGCGCCGTGGCTCATTCGACCGCCGACCTCAACGACCATGCCTGCTGCATTCAGAAACAGCGGCGTCCAACCGGGGTCTGACGACGGTGCGACCAGAATTTCGCCCTTCTCGATGGTTTCCTCTGTGGGATCACGGATGACTCGTGCGACGCCCTCAACGACACCACCCGAAACGCCTGTGCCGACAAGCGCACCTTCAGGGACGTCTTCGCGGTCACTATTCCCTGTAGGTGCCTCGCCTTCGCTCGTTAGCACAGGGGGAGCGTCCATCAACTTGTGACGCTCGAACTCGGCTCGGCGGGCGGCGACGTCGACGTCTATCGACTTGCCGTCGAGTGCAGCGAGCAGTTCGTTGATGCGGAGGAACCAGACATCCGTAGGGTCGTTGAGGTACCCTTCGGCGACGAGCACATCACCCGCATCGCGAAACGCATCACGCCACGCCGCGAACATGTGCGCGGCCCCCTGCTTCGGGTACTCGCGGGTCTGAATGTAGCCGCGGTAGGTCCGAATCAGTCGCCGAGTTAGTCGTCGCCGCAGCGGGCCGAAGAAACCGCGGCCGGCCCGCTGATCCAGCCGTTCAGCCGCCGTGAGTGCCTCCTGTTCCATCTGTTCGACGTGTTTTCGGTGTTCGCCTGTCTCACTGTGGTCGAGATTTGCGCGAATCGTCGCGAGTAACACTGAGGGGTCTTCCCGCCACCGAGGACGGCTCACGTCAATCTCGCCAGTTGCGCGATGCCCGAACTCGTCGAGGAATCGGTTGAGTTCAGCGCGGAAATCTTCACCGCCTTCGAGCGACTCAATTGCGTCAAGCGACGCTCCCTCACGGAGCGCGGCCGCGACCGACGGATTGTCGCGGGCTATGTCCGCGAGATCTCCGAGTCCGAGATTGATTCGAGTCACCACTTCTTTCGGGAATCCCCGTCCGACGGCGTTGACGTTCTCGGGGGCGTCCGGGAACATTCCTTCTAAGACCTCGCCGGCAGTGAGTGCCGCGAGCAGTGGGCCAGCAGGCGGGAAGTCGATAGCGACGTCCAGTAAATCGAAGACTGTACGGACCCGCTCGGCTGGCGTCTCCTGTTCGCGAACCTGCGATGCGATGTCCCGACCCCACGCTGTCCACTTTGCTTCCTCGCGTGACGGCGTCGGCACCCCGACAAACGCGCCGAGTAATCCGTCCGTCATCGCCGACAGGAGTGGCCGACTGGTCGTCAGTCCCCGCCATGTCCCGCGGGCGAGCGCGGGTGTCGCCGCCAGCGTCTCGGCGACCGACCGGTCGGGACGGAACTCCTCGCTGCGCCGCTCGAGGATGGTCTCCATCGCGGCCCCCATCGGTTCACTCGTGGCCGCAAGTTGCTTTGGGACCAGGTTACGGAGGACCCCGGTCCGCAAGAGGTTCGTCGCGTCCATGTACACCCGCCCGCCCGCCTCGACCGCCCATGGTCCGCGATCGCCAAACCCGAACGCCTCAAACGTCGTCTCGGTGTAGGACATCCAGACGTCTCGTACCAGCGGAGGGAGCGCCTCGGCGAACGCTTGTGCGTGCCCTAGGCTGTAGTAGACGTGGAGTCTGTCGTCCGTCGGTTCTGGTGTGGGTACGGGAAATAGCGACGTAATCGGCCGTGACTGAACGATCTGGATCGCGCCGTCTTCGAGACACCACTCTACGTCCTGGGGGTGTCCGAACAACGCCTCAATCTCGACACCGATCTCGACTAGCGTTCGCACTTGTTCGTCCGTGAGGACGCGAACCGATCGCTCGGTGGTTGAAAGCTCGACCGTCTCGACACCTCCCTCGGAACGCGGACGAACCGCCGTTCGCTGGTCGCCCGTCTCGTAATCAATAATCTCACCGGTTCGGGTGTCGAACCGAACGGCATCGGCAGCAGCCTCACCCGAGACGAACGCCTCACCGAGGCCGATGCCGGCCTCGATAGCGGTGACGCGACGATTGCCGCTCGTAGGGTCGGCAGTGAACAGAATCCCAGATACAGTCGGGGTGACCATCCGCTGGACGACGACCGAGAGCGCGACGTCATCGTGCGGAATCCCGTTCTTCGCGCGGTAAGAGATGGCACGGTCTGTGAACAGACTCGCCATGCAGGCCCGAACGCTGTCGACGATCTCCTCAATGCCTCGGACATTGAGAAACGTCTCCTGTTGGCCGGCGAAGGAGGCGTCTGGAAGGTCTTCAGCCGTCGCCGAAGAACGTACTGCATACGCTGTCTCGGACCCGTCTTCGGTCTCTCTGTCGGCAAGAGCGCCCTCGATAGCCTCCCGGACCGGTGTCGGCACGTCGAGATCGGCGATGCGAGCGCGAAGAAACGACCCCACGTCGGCGACCCTATCGATGGCCGCTGGGTCAAGGTCCGAGAGGTCGTCGAGCAGTTCGTCAACTGACTCGTCGTCGACGAGTTCCCAATACGCAACAGTGGTCACACAGAATCCGTCGGGTACCGGCAGTCCTGCCCCAACGAGTCGAGCCAGGTTCGCCCCTTTCCCGCCGACAAGCGCACGGTCTGTCGCTGCTGGATCGTTTAACGAGACGACGTATGGACCGCCGACTTCGAGGGAGTTCGGATCTCCAGTGTTACTCATCAGAAGCCTCTGAGGACTCGGCCTCACGGGTCAGTCCCGCCGCGACGGCGGCGACGAGCGTGTCTCGAACCTTTGGATACCTTTGCTCGCCAATCTGCTCCTTCTTGAGGGCGATGCGGCTGACCGTTCGAATCGTCTCCGCAACGGTCTCAGGATCTGGACCAACGACCTTCCCTTCGTCGTACCAGTCCTCGATGTACGGGAGGAAGAACTCCATTGAGTGAGTACGCTTCTCCTGAAGTTTCTCATCCGGAACGCTGTTACGGAGATGATCGACTTCGTTTTCGGCGAGAACCCGCTGAAGCAGCGGGTTCGACTCGAACTCGTCAAGCGTTGCATTGAGCAGCGCCGCGATGGCTATCTCTGGGTCGTCGTACTTCTGGACAGACTCACGCAGGAGTCGAGGGATCAGCGCCTCGTTATACTGCTCAAGAATGTCGACGTAAAGAGCCTCCTTCGAGTCGTAGAATTGGTAGAACGTCCCGGTACCGATCCCCGCCGACTCTGTGAGTTCCGAAATTGTCGTCTTCCGCACCCCGTAGCGAACAAACAGTTCACGGCCGGCCTCTCGGAGCGACTCGCGAACCTGCGCTCGCTTTTCGTCTGTAAACGTTGGCATGAGTTGATGATCGCGGCGCTGAGTCGTTCGCTCAGCCACCGACCTAGTAGTCTCCGTCGCTATATGAATATTTGAACATATCGTTCAAATACACACCTTAGATGACCTCGTCAGTTGGCGATATACACGATACCGCCTGCCATGTCAGATCGTCGGTTGGTCCATCTCGGGACGACTGCGAGAGGGTGAGCAGGCAGTAATGGATTTCAGTATCTATAATTTCAGAGCACTAAAATGGTGAAAATCCTCGATATATCAAGCGTTGATAGTTTGAAGAGATCGGGCTGAATACAGCGCGCAAATGCAGTATAACCATTGGTCAATCAGACCGACAGCATATTGATTAGGAACGAAGCGCGACCGAATCCTCACTCGGCAACAGAGATCTCCAACTCGGGATCTATCTCAATGATCCTCACTATGTCCGGTTGTAACTGGTCAAGTTGTGGTGTCGGGTTCACCAGTTGACGCTCGTGATCGTAATTAACGACCCCCTCATCCATCAATTTCGGAACGTGGACGTGATACACCCGCAGATAGACCTCTTCCAGTTTTTCGTCAGATACGTCTGTGATGGGGAGGTGGTGGTTGTGATCAATGATCGCTTTTGTCAAGTCGTTCAGTGTTAACGTTCGCTGTTGATTGATGAGTTCGGCGAGGATGATACGTCGGTGCTGGTTACAACATAACTTGAGTGCCGTATTGAAATCACCCAGATCATCACTCATTATCTAACACAGTGCGGGCGCAACGCGTTTGAGCAACTCTCCTGATATAGAAGGATATTATATAATTCGTAGGATCGTCGATGCGTTATATAGCCTCCTCTTCTTCCTAATCTCTAGGCGGCGTGACGACGAGTGTGTTAGCAATCAGCGACTGATACCCTCGGTGTAGTAACTCCGAGAGTGATTGGGGCGTAATGTCGAGCTCGGTGGCGACCTCCGAAAGGGACACGTCTGCGGAGGTAAAGTACTCCATTTCCCATGCAGTTACCAGCGCGTCGTGCTGTTTTGGGGTTAAGCCAAACTGGCTTCCTGATTTGGACTGCGTGAGTTCATGGAGTTGTGTGAGTTTGAATGAAACGTCTTGGTCGTCACAGTACTCTTGAAACTGGTCGAGTTTCTCGTGGTCGTCGAAGCGCATACAGAGTTTCCACTCGTGATGCTTGCCAGTAGCTTCGAGAATCGTCGCTCCGACCTGGAGATACGCGAACACGATGGCGTCAATGTGTTCGGTCCACTCAGCTCGATACAGAGTGGCTTGCTCGAACTCGTCTAAGCGACTGAGATTTTGGATGGATGGATCGCTCTCGCTCACGGTTTCAAATTGGTTGAGGTTGTCACTGGATACCCAGAAATACGGTGTAAGCACCTCGCCAGTGGCAACAACACGCTCTGTTTCGATGGTGGTCTCTGGGAGCTGTTCCAACGTGTAGTTGAGGGCGAACGTCTCAGAAGGGACGAAAAATTCCCCGTACAGACTCATATGGGCAGGACGTTGTCCTCGAAGAAAAGACGACAGTATTAGTTCATCGAGAACTCGGTGAATTATTGGGCCGATGGCTCCGCCGTTGAAATGAACCTATTGGTAATCTGTCGAATCTGTAGCAATTAATTGGCACAAGCGAAAAAGGTAGAAAACAATGAATGTTCCTTGATGGATAGATGCTCTGTATTCAGCACGCCACATCTGACATGGGCTGAGTATGTTCCGACGAACGTGCTGAAAACAGAGCGCGAATCAGTCACTCAGTAGTCGTCATGTGCTGTGATGACGAATTCGACGTATGCGCTCTTTCGTGAATCGGTAATAACAGAACATACTTGTTAGCTCTCCGTTGGCCAGCACACGCATGGCAGGCCGCCCAAGTAATGAGGCTCGGTGGGCGCTCTCTGGGAGTATTCTGAAGTACTATCTCTACAAGGCGACGAAAGCAGTCGAGTTCTACCGGCCCATTATGTACATCTTCTTTCTGGCACAAGGACTTTCATTTACCCAAATTGCGATTCTGGAGGCGCTATACAACCTGACGACGCTGTTCGGAGAGATTCCGACTGGGTATATTGGTGACCGAGTCGGACGACGCAACAGCCTCCTCATCGGGACATCGCTCATCGCGCTGACGCTTCTCGGTATCGGCCTCTCGAACTCGTTTCTCCCACTGACAGGCCTCTACGTCTGCTGGTCGATGGGTTATAACTTCCGCTCAGGCAGTGAAGACGCGTGGCTCTACGACACGCTCACTGACGACCTCTCGGAAGACGAGTTCGCTCATGTGAGAGGGCGCGGTGAGTCGGTTGCGCTGGCAGTAGGAGCCGGTGCAGCCGTACTCGGTGGGTATCTCGGAAGCATCAACCTCTCGTATCCATGGTTCGTCGCTGCGGGCGTGACGAGCACCGGGATTGTAGTACTGCTCACTTTCGATGAACCAGAAACGTACAAGCAGACCAACTCGGAGGTCCTGAGTCTCCGCCGAACGATTGGTATCGTCCGTGATGTCCTCACTCGCCGCCAACTGCGGGCATTTTTGTTGTACTACTACGTCCTGTACGCCGGTATCACGTACCTCGTGTTCGTCTTCCTCCAGCCGATTTTTGAGACTGTGGTTCTCGACATTGGAGTCGATCAGTCACAGGTCGAAAGCCTGCTGGGGTGGTTTTATGCGGCATACAGTATCGTAGGCGCAATGCTCAGCTACTACACTGGAGCTATCAAGCAGACCATCGGGCTGCGAACATGGTTTCTTGTCCTGCCATTTGCCGTCGGCGGTGCGTTGGTCGGGATGTATTTTGTTCCGCTACTAGCCCTCCCAACGTTCCTGCTGATACGAGGGATCTCGGACGTTACCCGCTCGTTCGCCGGACAGTACATCAACGACCGCATTGAGACGCTCGGCCGCGCCACTGTGCTGAGTGCAATGGCGATGGTCAGTGGGCTGGCGGTCGTTCCGTTCCAACTCGGAAGTGGGGTTGTCTCTGACGTAGTCTCGCCGCTCTTTGCACTTGCCATAGGTGGCATTGTGCTCGCTGTGGGGTCAGGGGCCATCCTCCTCTGGGAAGACCCTGTCGGCGAGAAACTGGGATGACTCCCATTGTACCCGATGATACACACATTCGGGGGTGTATGCGTCGCTAAACGCCTCTAACTGCAGGTCTGCTGCAGTATGCTCGAAAAGTGCGCCATGGATGAAGACGATGGGTGAGCCGTTTCCTCGCTGTTCGTAGTAGGTATCGATATCGTTGGTCTGAACCGTGGGAATCTGCCCATCTGTACGGTTCTCATCGAAATGAAGTTGCCGTGGAGGAATAATACAAAGAGTGAAATTTCACCGAGAGAGGCCATACTGTGGATGGTTTCCTGCCAACTCCTCAACCGATACTGTAGGTCGCCGTTGTTCTTCCGTACTCGATTCCAGACGCCGTCGCTCTTACCGATACTGGTAAACGACCACGGGTCAGGTGACCCGTGGAACTCTCGCTGTTATCTTTAGAGATTGGATTCCGAGCCCGAGCCCGATTGTGACTCGATCTGCTCGTAGAGATAGTATGAGTACACCAGCGTGACTCCGGCGGTCAGAAGCGCTGGGATGATGAGGAAGTACACAGCGTACTCACCGAACAGGAGACCGATCAACGCGATTACAGCAGTGAGTTTGAAAAGCCGACTCCCGAGTTCATGCGTCTGGTCCCAGACTTCGTCACTACTGAGCGTCCAGGGTGTCCGGATGCCGATGAACCAGTTACGTTTCGCGCGGCTCAGTAGGATGCCGGCATAATAGAAGAGGAGGGCGACAGCAGCCAGAACGAACAGCGTGAAGTCGAACTCGTAGCCGAGGTTGAACGCGAGAATCCCGCCGTGAAGAGTCGCCATGAACGCCGTGAAGACGACGACGAACCAGTCGTAGACGGGGCGAAACGACGTGATGTTCTCTCTGAGGGGGCCGATACGAGGAATGACAGCAAAGAGTACCAGGAGCGCAGCTGAGAGAACGGGGATGAGGGCCAGAGCCGGGGTTTTAGCCATTGTTCCATCTGGCTGCCCAGCTGCGTTCCAGTGGATCACGAGCTGCGCTGGGAGCTCTGGGGCTGCGATGACGCTCAACGCACCAGAAATGACGACGAAGAGTGCGGCGGCAGTAAACCTGTGAGTTGAGTTCATAGCAGCTGATACACTCGGCCACTAGATAACTTGGCGTATCTCTACAGAAGAACCAAGGCGAGTGCCTCGGGGGCTTGACCCCGAGGCGGTTTACGAATTGGAGACCTCGTTGATGACCACTCACTATGAGGCCCGTGCCTGCTACAGGAAGAGGATATACTGAGACTGTAGCGAAATCCATTGTCATTCATTCGGGATGACCGGGATGACTACGTGAACCAACCCATGGAAAGCTGTTAGCAGTAGGTGGCTGCCACCGCGGCGAGAATACGCTTCTGACGTTCCATTGGCGGTCACGTTGGCGATTGTACACGAGAAGAGGTTTCGTCTACTTCGCTTGCGTATCGTTCCGCGAACCACTCCTCCCAAGTAACTCTCCCGACCCTGTGATCGGGACAGGTCGCTTGGCCAGTTCGAAACGCTGTCATAGTTTTACCGGGGATGGGGAACCTGATGATAGGACGTCGTAGGCCACGTGCAGCGCGGTACGTCTGTGCGAGTTCGCCTACTGAGTGGATTTCGGGACCACCAACGGGGTCGGTCCGACCGCTCGCTGTCAGCGTCGCGTGATCCACAATGACGTCCGCAACCGTGTCGACATCGACCGGCTGGATTTGCACGTTCGTCGGAAGGGGCCATACCGGAAGTTTCGCCACAGAATCCAGCAGTTCCGCGATGAATGAGTAGAACTGCGTCGCACGGACAATAGTTGCAGGTATATTGCTTTCCTCGACTGCCTTCTCGGCGACAGCCTTGTGTTCGTAGTAGGAGAAGGGAATATCGTCGATACCGACGATGGAGGGATAAAGGAAATGCTCCACATCGGCCGCTTCGGCCGCTTTGAGAAGTCGTTTCGTCCCCTGCACGTCAACTGCTGCTGTATCGCCCTGCGGGGCCGTCGCCGTGTGGATGACGACATCGATGTTTTCGAGCGCCGACCTGATCCTCGTGCCCTCGATCAAGTCAAGTTCAACCCAGTCGAGGTTCCCCTTGGTTTCTTTAGGAGGCGAGCGGCTCGTCGCCCGGACAGCGTGGCCCCCAGCTGTGAGCCGCGGTCGGAGTGCCGTCCCGAGCGTACCTGTTGCGCCGGTCACCAGCGTTCGAATCATATGGGATGATTTGTTGCATCGACACGAGTGATTATTGCCGAGTGTGCTCGGCGGGTTTAAGTTCTCTATCACATATAATCGCCCATGAAACACGTCCGGGTGCGCATCACGGCCCGTGGACGGGCGGGTGATATCCACCCGATGTACGGCGTGATGACCGAGGCATCGTTCGTTGAACGAGCGACGGCCATACAGTGGAACTATACCGGTGATGCGCTGGGCATCCTCCATTACGTCGTAGGCGACGCCGATGCACTCGAAAGAGCGATGCAAGAGATCCCAGAGGTCGTCGGCTACGACATGGAACGCATCGACGAGCGGTCTTGCTATGTGTACGTCCGGGACGCGACGACCGATTCGCTCCAGGAGATGTTCAGCCCGATCTCCTCCGGCGGCATTATCGTCGTCCCTCCCATCGAATACGAATCCGATGGGACGGTGGTGTTCTCGATGTTCGGTACTGACGACGAGGTACAGGATGCAATCGAAGGCGTCTCCGTCCCAGTTGACGTGACTATCGAAGCGGTGGGCGGTCTTGCTGGTACGACGACCGCTATCGAGGCACACCTCACCAACCGTCAGCGCAGAGTTGTCGAAACAGCAGTGGAACTGGGCTACTACGACATCCCTCGAACCGCCAGTCAGGAGGACATTGCCGCGAAACTGGACTGTGCACCAAGTACCATTGCTGAACACCTGCGGAAAGCCGAATCCCGGATACTCCGGGCACAGTTCTCCTGAGACCGGTTATTTTCCAAATCAGTGTCCCACCTAATGACTGCGAGCGAGACTCGCATGCACTTCTATCTTTCTTCGAGGAGAGAATCCCGTCGTAAACGACGGGGAGGAGGTCACACAGAAATTATTTCTCAGTAACGTCGGTGTCAAAGCAATTTGGCGTGCAAGATACATGCCCTATTTCTTGCACGTTGAATCCGACGTATATTCGATAGCTAAACCCGTTTTAGCAAGGATAACCTGGCCCTGAAGGCCACTTGGAAACCGAGGAAGAACCCCAATAGTACGCCCGGAGCGAGGTAGACGACGTTGTGCACCTCAGGTGGCGTAAGTAGTACAATCGGTGCCGCCCAGAGGAGAAATACCGCCGTCGCCGTCACAACAAATCCGTCGTTTCCGGGCGGTCCATAGCACCCACCACTAAGTCGTGACACAAAACTATGGGGTGTAATCGTCCCGTCGTGTTCGCGTAGTCGGTGTTTCAGCCCGGTCGCGGGTGTCATCCCGGAGCAACAGAGCGGTGACCAACAGAGCTCCCGAAGCGCCCAACACGATAATTGTGTTGGGTGTGTGCCCAACAGACGTTGAATTCGTGCAGGTTAGACTTTTCACGACCGATTGTGACCTTCTGTTTATGCAGGATGCCGCCCGGTTCCTCGCCGACTCTCCGGACCGGCTCGCCCTCCTCACCCGGCTCCGTGAGGGGGTCGCCGGCCCCGCGACCCTCGCTGACGACCTCAACTGCGCGCGTAGAAGCGTCCAGCGCAACCTCGCCGCCTTCGCCGAGCGTGGTTGGGTCGAACGCGGCGACGGCGGCTACCGCCTCACCACCGCTGGAGACCTCGCCGCGACGACCCACGCTGACTACCTTGACCGACTGGAGTGCCTCGACCGCTTTGCCCCACTACTTCGCCACCTCGACGCCGACCACGCCCCGCCACTCTCGATGCTCGGGGACGCCGACCTCGTCGTCGCCTCGCCGGAGAATCCGCAGGCACCGGTCCACGCTTACGTCGACCGTCTCAAGCGATTCGAGGGCGACACCGTCCGGATGTGTTCGCCCGTACTCTCACGTATTTTCCACGAAGCCCACGCCTCGCTAGCGATGCGAGGGGTCCACACCGACCTCGTGCTCTCGGAGGCGACAGCTACGAAGGCCCGCGAACTCAATCCCATGGAGTTTGAGGCCGTCCTCCGCGTCGGCGTCCTTGACCTGTATGTCCACTCCGACTCGGTTCCGTTCGGTCTGACCGTTGGCGAGGACAACATGTTGCTCGCGGCCTATGACGAGGAGGGGCATCTGGAAGCCTGCCTTGCTTCGGATGACCCCGACCTTCTCGTATGGGCCGGAGACCTCTTCGAGCGCTATCGTGAGCGCTCAGTAAAGGTTGAACTGTCACGCGGCCTCCCCTTTGGCCTCGGTTCGTAGTTGGCGGTTTTCGATACCGATGGCGGCCCGTTCGCTGGAGGTGACAGCCCCTGTCACGTCTGCTCAGAGGTGACGTAAAGACTCGACAGCACGTTTCTCCGAACATGAAGGTCCTCGTCGCCGGCGGCACCGGCTTCGTCGGTACCGCTCTCGTCCAGGAACTGACCGCCCGCGGTTACGATGTGTCTGTCCTCGCGCGCTCGCCTGAGGATGCGAACCTACCCACAGGAGTCGACCGCATCGCCCTCGACCTGACGAGCGCCGACGCTGACGCGATCCGAATGGCCATCGCTGACCATGACGTCGTTGTCAACCTTGTCTCACCCTCGCCGCTGTTCACTCCTCCCGGCGGGAACGAAATGCATGAGATGGTCCACCTTGAGGGAACCGAAGCCCTCGTCAACGCCGCCGAGACCGTCGGTGTCTCTCGGTTTGTCCAGATGAGCGCCCTCGGCGCCGATGCCGACGGTGAAACCCATTACATTCGGGCGAAGGGTCGGGCCGAAACGGTCATCCGCGACTCGGCCCTCGACTGGGTCATTGTTCGCCCCTCCGTTGTCTTCGGCGATGGTGGGGAGTTTGTCGGCTTCACCCGCCTGCTAACGACGCCGTACGTCACCGGTCTTCCCGGCGGCGGGAGCACCCAATTCCAGCCCATCTGGATCGGCGACCTAGCCCCGATGCTCGCCGACTGTGTCGACGACGAGGACCGCGGGGGCGAGACCTACGAACTCGGCGGGCCCGATGTATTGACCCTTGCAGACGTGGCTCGCCGGATATACGCCGCCGAGGGGAAATCGCTCCGGGTTCTCCCGATTCCAATGCCGCTGGCGAAACTTGGCCTCACCGTCGGTGGATACGTCCCGGGGTTCCACATGGGGCCAGACCAGTACCGGTCGCTCCAGTTTGACAACACCGTCAGTGGGGGCGACTCCGATACAAACGACGTGCGCGGATTTGTCGTCAGCCCAACGGACCTCCGGACGTTGGATGACTACCTTGCCGACGGCGACGGCGGAGGGTCGATCTCCGACCCCGGATCAGTCCTCGTCGGCGTGGAGACGCTCGGTCTGTTCACGTTCCTCTCGCTAGCGTGGTTCCTCCCCGAAGTCGTCGACATCTACTCGATCCCAGGGCTCGTCCTGCTGTTCATTCCCTCATATCTGGTGAATATAGCATTCTATGACGGTGGCTTTGGCCTCGAAGCTGTCGTCTATGCTCTCGAAGGCATCGTCGGTGAGTCACCCTTCTTGTGGGACGTTGGCTTGCTGGCCACCTACTACCTGTTCTCGGTCGTCACCGTCGCCCTCGGCCGGGTCCTAAAAAGCAGGTTCAGATCAACCTCCGCTGACGCAAAGCCCTCCAACACCCAATGACGCTTCGCTACACTGTCGCCGCTGGTTGTCTACTCGTCGGCCTCTTGCTCGTTGTGCAAGGTCTCGTTGTCTCCCCGCAGATCACCTCCGTCGAGTGCACCTCGTCGTCCTCGGCGAACACCACCGTACCGAGTCCGACGCCCGACTGCGTCCGGACGACCGAACCCGCGACCGGCCAGCGCCTCTACATCCTCGGGCTCGGTGCTGGCATCGCTGGGCTCGGGGTCGCAGTCATTGCCCTCGACCGCCGGTTCGTTCGACGGTAGCGTGGTGTCGTTTGGGCGACACCGCCGCCTTGAAATGTAAGAAGGCAGCTGTGTACGGTTTGTTGCTGTTTCGCCCTATGCTTCGACCGATGCCGGGAGTGCGATGTGCGGCGTGTCACTGTCGATTCCTGCAGCGAAGACTCGAGCCTCGTTGACGCTAGCTTCCCCTCGTTACGGGGCTTGTCCTGTCTCCTCGCCATCTGGATGGGTGTTCGCCCATCGACGAGCCGCGAGTACGGTGAGCGGAAGTCCGAGAAGAGCAGCGAGTATCGCCCCGCCGACTGTGAAGATGAGGATGAGTCCCCAAGGACGGGAGTCGAACGGGACGAACACCATCCCGGCGAGCGCAAGGTTTGCGAGTGCGCCGACGAAGGCAAGCGCCGTCGATCGCCGGTTGCCATGCTCGTTGGCCTGTGCGACTGCGAGGCCAAACGACTACAAGCGCCCAACACAGTCCCAGAACCCGCTAATTCGATCCCATCAAGTACGGTGATTCCAAGGCTCTGGCCGTAGCTCGATCATCTTTCGGACGTCGGATACGACGTCTATCGACGCCATGGGCTGATTTTATAAAAACCGACTACCGATGCGATTTGAGATTCGGTCGAAACAAATTCGTGTGAAAACTGACTGCTGATTTGAAACCGCTCGCCCGATAAACCATCGTCTATCCCCGAATAGGAGTCGGTGACGATACTGGCCGCCACGGCCGTCCTCGTAGCCGATTCCCACGAGTTGGGAATCAGACTCTCTCATTATCTTACCGAGTCGCCAACGACTACTTGTATGTCCGAAATAGGCGCACCCGGACGGGGTATCTCCCGCCGACAGTTCCTCGCTGCGACCGGTTCGACCGGCCTGTTCGCGACGGCCGGTTGCACGACACTGTCGTCTCCCTCGGCCTCAGTCGTCGACTCGACCGGGGACGGAGTCACTGCGGCCGTCTCGAATCTCCCACCGACGGGTCGTCCTGAGGTCGTCAACCTCGACGAACGGAACCACGAGGTTACTATTCGCTCGGTAATGGCCCGTCACGCAATCCACCCCGGCGAATCGATGGGCGGCCCAGTCACCCTTCCAGTCGTCTGGGCGTTTCAGGCCGACGACGGAACCCCGAGCGTTCCCGGTCCCATCCTCCGGACGACGGAAGGCCACGACCTGAAAATCACGCTCGACAACACGGAGATGCAGGTTCCGCACACGCTGCACTTCCACGGAGTTCGCAAGACGTGGGAGAACGACGGGGTTCCGACGACGACCGGTATCACCGTGAATCCCGGTGAGAGTCACACCTACACGATCCCTGCAAACGTCCCCGGGACCCACCTGTACCACTGTCACTACCAGACGCCGATGCACATGGATATGGGGATGTACGGTATCCTCCGCGTCGATCCCGAGGGGTACGAAGAAGCTGACAAAGAGTACTTCATGACGGCCAAGGAGTGGGATACTCGCCTCTCGCGTCAACACGGCGGCGAGAACGTCAGCTACGACCTGACCAACCGCAAGGCGGACGCGTTCACGCTCAACGGAAAATCCGCACCCGCGACGTTCCACCCTGAAACCGGTTCACCCCTCATCGTCGAGTCGGGCGATACGGTCCGCATCCACTGGGTCAACGCCGGGTTCATGAGCCACCCGTTGCACACGCACAACCACCGCTTCCGCGTCGTCGAAAAAGACGGCAGTCCGATGCCCGAGGCACTCCAGTTCGAACAGGATGTCTTGAACATCGCACCCGCCGAGCGCTACACCGTTGAGTTCGAAGCCGACGCCGACCCCGGCATCTATCTGATGCACTGTCACAAAGTCGATCACGTCCGCAATGGGTCGTCGTACCCTGGTGGCATGCTCAATGCCATCGTCTACAAGGAAGCGATGGACACTGACATCTTCCGGGGATTGATGGAGTATGCGGGATACGAGGGGTGATTGCAATGAATAACACGACACGCCGACGGTTCCTCGCAGCGACGGCTGGCGTAACTCTCGGTGCAGGGCTCGTTGCGTCACCAACAGCGGCGCAACCCGACGAGACCGACCTCTCGTCGTGGTTTGTCAACACCGACGGGGTTGCCGAAATCGTAGACGCTCGTGGACAGTCATCGGTCGACATTACGGTCGGGGCAGCGGGTAACGGCGGTGCATTCGCCTTCGATCCTGTCGCAGTTTACATTGACCGGGGTACGACCGTCATCTGGACGTGGACCGGCGACGGCGGAACGCACAACGTCGTCGCGAAAGATGGCTCGTTCGAGTCCGAGTACTATGATTCAAGCGGGGAAACCTTCGAGACGACACTCGATACTGAGGGTGTTGTCCGCTACGCGTGTGCGCCCCACGAGTCGATGGGGATGAAGGGAGCGCTCGTCGTCGGTGATGTGACCGCTACACTCGGTGGAAGCGAAACGGCCGAAGCGACCGAAACCGCATCCAAACCTACCGAAACGTATGACGGGTGGCTGTCGGGAACCGACAACTACCGCAGGTTAGTTGACCGACGCGGTGAGTCAGAGGTTATCGTCAAAGTCGGGGCACAGGGAAATGGAGGCCAGTTTGCTTTCGACCCGCCCGCAATGCGCGTTGACCCCGGGACGACCGTCGTCTGGGAGTGGGTCGGTGACCTGCGTTACGATGTCGTGGACCCAGAGCTCGGATATCATAGCGAACAAATCGCTAGGTCGGGCCACTATTTCGCTGTCGAGTTTGACGGTCACGGGCTGAGTACCTACGAGTGCACGGAGTACGGTGAGCAGGGAATGCGCGGCGTAGTCGTTGTCGGTGCAGGCCCGACGAAGCAGCTCTCGACACTTGGGTATACCGTCGTCGGGGGCGGAGCGCTCCTATTCGGTGGACCGCTCGCATACGGAGTTCGTGAGCACTTCCGGAACGTCAGTATGACCCCCGAGTAACGTCTGCGAACAAGAACTCACTTGACCTCCTCTCGCGCCTAAAGTCGTGTGAATCCTATTCTTGGATTGATGTCTCAGGCTCGAATCCTGATTTAACTTTACTTTCTCGTTCGCCGGTCGGTTTGCGCGTACGAACAAAGAGTCGCTTCGAGCGGTCCTCGTCAAGGAATTCGAATGCGACTCTAGGATGCGGAAAGCGCTTGTAAAACGTTGTAACCGCCTTCTCCCGGAGGATGACAAATGACGAAGCGCTGCAGCATCTGCGACCAGGCTCTCGACGAGAACCCGCTCTCGGGACCAACTCAGGTGCGACAGCATCGGAACCAGTTCGAGCGAATCGTTGGCCGCCGACCGAAGAACTACGACGAGGTCCGCGAAACGCTCGCCGACAACGGAGACATCCTGACGCTCGACGACTTCTAGGGCACCGACGACACGGTTCAGAATCATTCGTGTTTCGGGTTCTTTGCGCAAGAACCGGATAAATTTCTCCCTCAAAAGCCTCATATGTTACGTTCTATAGGTTCGAAAAGATAAGCCTCCTCGAATATTTATCGGAAGACGATGCCTCTCTATATATTCAACCAATGAGCATAACCCACGACACGAATACAAAACTGGAAACTGTCACACCAAGCCAGGCGGTCGTTGAGAGGATTGCTGCTCTCGAAGAAACCGATCAGGCGGAACTCGATCCGCTCTATGAGACTATTGATCCAGAGGCTCTAGACACGCTTGTCGAAACAACTGAACGTAGCAACTCTTCCCTTCAGATCCAGTTTACTTACAACGACTATGAGGTGACCGTCACTAGCGATGGCATAGTCTCCGTCGACGAGAACGCAGATTCGGAGAGATAACGTTGTGATGTCGTGCCACAAACTGGAATGTACTGACTGTTCAATTCAAAGAACGGCGATTAGTGAGTTTGAGAAGGTGTTCGACGCGATTGAGGTCCACAGAGAGTTGCAGTCTGCCAGCCCACCGAACAATTTGTCAACGTCCATCACGTGATTAGATGACAAGTGAGCATAGAAGTTCCAAGCCGGTCGACATCCTCCTCGTCGAGGATAATCCTGGCGACGTCCGTCTTACGAAAGAGGCATTAAACGACGGGCAGATCGCGAATACACTCCACGTCGTCAAAGACGGGGTCGACGCCCTCGATTTCCTCTTTCAACGAAACGACTACGCCGACGCACCTCGGCCCGACCTCGTGCTGTTAGATCTCAACCTCCCCCGAAAGAACGGGGACGAGGTACTCGGAGAACTTCACGAGGACCCTGACCTCCGGTTCATTCCGGTTATCGTCCTCACGAGTTCGGAAGCCGAAATGGACATCGTCAAGTCCTACAAACTGTGTGCGAACGGGTACCTTACGAAGCCGGTTGATCCCAACGAATTTATCGACATGATACTAGAGTTAGAGCGGTTTTGGCTCTCAATCGTGCGGTTGCCGACTGACACAGATCCTGATTGAGAAACGCACTCTATTCAGCACAGCTACTCTCGGCCCCTCCAAATCCTGTCAGATTTCGAATACTGCATACAGAGGATGTATCCATCACGGAGACCTCGTTTCTTTCGTCTTCCCGACGCTGAACTAGCCGCTAAGTAGCGCGTGCGTACTGACCGCCGATAATTCTATCATGACATAGTGATGTTTGGAATGGTGTGTTAAATACTGAGCCTTATTGAGTAGGTTCTCAGCACAGAGTCAGATATCATTCTATTGGAGATATTCGGAGTGCATCTGGTTGTTCGCCAGCACTGCCGAAAGCTGAACTCCCGATACAGTACTCATCACATGTCGTATAATTACAGTAATGAGGAAATCACACGCCCACCATCCTCTATGGTATTTGCAATTGGAACGGATCAATGACGTTCATCGTCTGTCTCCTTCCAATCGCCGGGGTCAACGCCGTGGATTTCTCCTTTCGCCTCACGTTTACCCGGCCAGAACGCAATCAAAAAGACTCCGATATAGAACAAAGCCAGCACTGTTGCGACGACCAGGCCAGGGATCCCCGGGAGCTCTGCGGCCTCAGTCCACTGTACTTCGGGGCTAAAGAGAGTGACCTTAGAGGCCCAGGCGAGCCCGACGACAACAAACAGTAACGCGTACACCCGACGGACCCGACGAGACAGAGCATTGAAGTATGAGACCTTGAATGTCGGTTGACGGAGATCGTCGCTAATTTTTTCTCTCCAATTTGGATGATATTCGACGCCTGCAGGATTGAAGGCGTTTGCGAAGATGTTCTCCTCAACGAACCGGACTTGAGACCGCCAGACGTCGTAGAACCGATAGCGTCGGACTTCAAAATAGAGGAACATACCCAGCAGTATCAGTCCAATCAGTAGGAGGTACGCCGGCATAGCCTCGCTTGCAAACACTACCGAGAGTAAGGCGGCGATCAAGGTGATTGCCCAGTCGGTTGTTCGGTCGAGACGATCTTGTGCGTTTACCGCCTGAGTCACACTACCTCGATAAAAGTGCGGGAGGAGCGAAAGGAACTCCTCCGGATTAGCGCCGGCCTCGGCCGCAATCTTCTCATCTTCCGTATCGAGTTGGTCGGATGTCTCGTCCATGTCAATTGTACCCCTCTAACCGGGATAAGTTCTCTACGTGCCCAATACAGTTAGACAAGTATCATTTCCTCTGCCATCGGTTTCAGTTTTTAGTCTATGACTTCTACATTGAATAAAGGAAAATTTCATCGAAATAACAGCGACGATGTGCTGGATGCATCCTCTGTGCCTTGTTTAGATATTCAGCAGGCCAGTCCTGAGAACATCCAGAGAGACAGAGTCCTACCTCAATAACTGTACTACCTGTACCTACCGACTTGGTTAGCTCACATTGAGTGGCGAGCCAGTAACCGACACGCGCGCTGCATTCAGCACAACAGCTGAAATCTACCACTCCCTTGTCAGGATCAGCGTACGAGATACAGAGGATGTAGTCAGCAAGACTCCCTCGTTTATTCCGGAAAATTTGTGGCGAAACGGCCGCTAAGTAGGATGTCATATCTAACACCCAAACAGCGAGTGCACTGGGAGAAGGATACCGAGAAGTAACGGGTTGATCACGGAAAATTCGAGGTGAAAGCCTCGCCCGTCAGCAGCGGGAGGATGTGGATATGTCCTCTTCCATAGCAATCACACTGTTCAGTGTGTAGATGGGAGTTCTGCGAGGGAGAACCAAAACTCCTCGACCGTTCTCGCCAGTGAAACGAACTCGATCGGATCGACGGGTTTGATGAGATACGCGTTTGCGCAGTGGGCGTAGGCGTTGCTGATGTCCTCTTCGCTGGCCGAACTCGAGAGGATGATTACGGGAATCCGTCGCACGTCAGGGTCCTCTGCAATCTCTGTGAGGAGTTCGCCACCATCCTTGTTCGGGAGATCCAGATCGAGCAGGATGAGGTCGGGGCGGTGGCGTCGGCGTACGCGCCCCGTTGATACAGGAAGTCCGTGGCTTCCTCCCCATCCCGCGTAACGTGGATTTGGCAATTGGTTTTGCATTCGTTAAATGCCTCCTGTGTGAGGCGGATACCTCCCGGATTATCTTCGACCAGCAGGCCTGCAACCGATTCGGTATTCGCTACTCTCAGTCCCTCTACAGTGCATAATCTTGGCCGTGAATTTTGTCGACATTGTTGTCACTCGAGTGTTAGTTTGTCGAGATGCAGTCCGCGCCGCTCAACCGTCTCGTAATAGTCACTGAGCACATCACTCGCTAATTTCGACCACGAGCGACCCATCTGGCCAATAACCTGCGTGAGCGCACGGCGATTCTTCGATTCAACTAACTGTGAATTCTCGTCGAGGAACCTCTGGGTCACTTTCTCGCAGTCGTGGTCTTCGAGGTAGGCAATGCGCGTCACTACACCGTTGAATCGCTTCGCGGGTCCACCTCTGACGACGAAGAATCGGAGCCCGGCCTCTTGATGGCGACTCAGTGGGGTCGTTGGCAGATCGTCTTCTGGTGAGGGTCCATGTGATTGGAGGTAGGCGATGTTGCGGGTGGGTTGGATGGGATAGAACCAATGCAAAATTCTACAAATCGTACTTATATTGTGACATTATGGGAGCATAATATAAAATCGTAAGACAGTGTTCTATAGAAAGGAAAACTAAGAATTATATCTATATTTCACATTGAGTATTGTATGGCAAATGACAAACATGAATTGGTGGTGAAGACGAACATGGATAATCTGTCTCCCCATGCAGTGGGACTGAATTCCTCTTTTATGGAAAAAAGTGATATCCAGATTGGTAACCGGCTCGTAGTAAAAGGTCGTGACTATACCTCTGCTGAAGCTCAAAGAGCTGATGCTGATATTAGTGAAGATGAAATATGCCTGGGCTCACTTGTTGAAAAAAACTTGAAGGCCAAAAATAGAGATGTCATTACAGTTGAGAAACGTCAACCAAAGGATGCTGACTTAGTTGTCTTTAACAAATCTACAGAGGGAAGGAATGAGGAGACAGAGGAACAGTTGAAGAGGCTATTTAGACACAGGGTGGTAACAACTGGTGATTTGGTACGAAGCGATGGTGACGAATCATCAGCTGGGACACGTCTAGAGGGGTCGACTAATGAACAAATAGAAGTAACTGTTAGGCAAGTTGATTCGGCTTCTCCTTTAGAACTGGGCGATATTGCTTGGAGCCTCACTCCACAGAAAATAACGGATGATACTCGAGTTTTACTACGAGAAAAACCCTCAGATAAGGTACAACAACTCCTATCCGAGGAAGCAAACGACATTTTCAGACTTTCGCTTGAACGGCGAGTACAAATGGAAGATGCTGCATTGCGACTTACTGAACAAAACGCAGTGATTCTTGGTATTACATTTGCGGGATTAACACTCTGGGCAGACCTTCGATCGGGGGGAGGCGGAGGAACACTTCTGTCAGCGTTTGAGCATCCAGTGATGTTGGTGGCTGGGCTTCTGTCTATACTTGGCTCTATCGCGTATTCCTTTGTGACTTTTGCAGACTATCACTATAAATTGCGAATTGGATGGCCATTTGAGAAGAAAAGCCGCGCTGGAGGATTAGATTGGGAAACCACTCGAAGGGCTCTCAATAGCGGTAACGAAATCCCAGAAATCGAGGCGAGGTTATTAGAGGGCAAGATGAAATGGAGTAAATTCAATACCAAATATAATAATAATATGAAAAAGAGACTAATATATTGCCAAACCTTACTTGTATTAGGTTTATCACTAATTGCTGTGGCCCTTTTCTGGCAATTTCTCAACGATTCTGGGGCTCTTTAAAAATTCTGTGTTATCCAGTCGTGATCGGTATGGCTAATTTGAGGACGAACACTAACAACACTCGCCCAGCGCCGTGCAAAAGAGACACTTCAGTACCTTTCTCTCAATGACTCTTCCTCTCGTTCTGATTTACCGCTGCGGTGGTCGACAACTATATCAATGAAATGACTCTATCTGTCATCTACTGTCCGTTGTGTGAAACGGAATATGGCAGCCAGCACAGTTTTAGTTCTATGAAGGTTAAGCTTGTAGCCATAACTGTCCGAATTCGCTCACTGGCTAAAATTAATGAAAAATAGATATCATCTTCTGCATCGTATAGCTCTTGGCGAACTTAAATGTCAGTAAATAGCAATTTAACGCCAGTTGAGGGTGCAGTCATCGCAGAAGCCCTTACGAAGAAGGAAGGGACCTTCGTTGATATTGAAAAACCAGAAGATTTCGTATTTACGAAAGCCGATGAAACTCGGTCTGTAACCTCAGAAACCGTAAGCGAGGCGGTCAAAGTAGTCGTTGCAGAACTTGAAAGTCAGGGAGTGGAAATCCCGGCATCTCTCCGCGAATCTAATTTAGATGTCGTTGTTGGTGACACGCTCCCTGAATCTGCACTGGAGACAGTTCTTATCCATACGGCTAGAGAAAAATCAGGAATGTTCCTCGACTTCGAGGTACACCCCATCTTAGATCTCTACACTCTCCAAAGGGATGCGAAATTCACGTTTTTCGTAGAAGGGAGCCCAAGCTACAGCTTTGATGCTGTGATCACCTTCAAGGTAGCCGGAGGCGGCGTAGCAAAGTACAAAACGTACACTATCACCCTTTCTCCGCAGGAGGGCCTCAAAATCGAGCCCAAATCTCACACCTCGTGGGCAGTGAATAACGTGAATGCTGGGTGGTCAATCCGATACCTTGCTGAAGGTCGAGTTGGTTTCCCGAGCCGAATTGGCCTCAGCGTATTGGGAAAACCGCTTCTGAAGCGCTTGGACCAACACCTCTACGGGAAACTAGAGGTTGACCAAAAGCCAGAGTTCAGGCTGATCGAGCCAAGCGAGGTGCCCGCATAAACCGAATACTAGGGACTCAGTGCCGCTGAACCTCGTACTGGGTCCACCGCCCAGATCCCTTCGACCGAATGAGTTTGTAACGAGCGAGTCCGTTGAGATACTTCCGCTGCATCCGTGGAGTCTTCGCATTACTCCCTGAACGCTCTTCGTACCGTTCACGAAGCTCTCCAGCGCCGAGTTCACCGGCATCTTTGATAATCTCGTAAAGCATCCGCTGGTGGGTGCTTAGAGCGTCGACGTGGCGCATATGTAGCTCGTCACGAGCGTCGTCCCGAATCTCGTCGACGACATCGGTCGTAATCTGACTGCGCTGCATCTCGATAGCCCACCGCGCCGACCGGCGCAGTAGCGCGATACCGAACCGAGCGTCGCCCGTAGCGGTGTCGGCGATGTAGTCGACCGCTTCGTCGGAGACGGTGTTTGGCCCCAAGCCTGCGCTGATCCGTCCACGGAGGATGTCGACCATCTCGTCGTGGCTGTACTTCTCAAGTCGTACCTTCCCAGCGCCTCGGAGTCGACTCTCGACACGAGAATCGAGATCAGCAAAGAGATCGTCCTCGTAGACGGTGATGAGAATCATCGTCACGTTCGGAAGATCGTTGAGTGCGAGTAACGTCGTCAAATCTTCGAGGACGTCAACCTCGTCGAGGACAGCGACGAACTGCCCGTCGAGTTCTCGCAGACGGTCGATGAACATCGACGCCGGAGTACCCTCGATACGAAGGTCCGCAGCCCGACCTGCGTGCCTAGCGAGAGCGTGCAAAACTGCGGACTTCGAGGAGTCACTCATACAGTTGACGTAGCCCCAGCGAATACCGAGAGCCTCGCGTTCGAGCTGGCGGAGGACGAACTTCGCTGTCGTCGTCTTGCCAACTCCACTCGGCCCAAAAATGAACGCATCTTCTCCAACATCGCCGTGCGTAATCGGTCGAAGTACTGAGGAGAGCTGCGTAATCTGCCCCTCTCGGTGATAGAGTTCCTGGGGTAGATACTCCGGTCGGAGCGCACGAGCGTCAGTTATCACATTCACAGTCAAATCAAGAGGCGAGCGGTCACTCTGTGTCCTCTCCCGCGTCGAGTTTCTCTTCGAGCGCTGCAATCCGTTTCTCCTGTGCTAGCGCGATAGAGACGAGAATCGGAATCTCGACGTATTGGTGGTTGAAGTAGCCGCTGGCGTCAGCGTAGGTTCGGGCGTGCTCGAACAACCGATCGAAGTGCGGTTGATCCTGCCGTCTGAGCGCCCGTCGATATTCTTCCCACCGATTCTCGGCCGCTCGTAGCATATCGCGGTAGGTCGGATTAGTTCGCCCCAAGGGCGATCACCTCCGGTGTGGTCGTAGATGCGTTCACCCTCGGGTGGCGTGCGGCGAGGATGTGGTTCCAGAACGAAATCGTCGTCTGGACCATGCCATTCTCGAGGGGATAGACGAGCGTCTCGAACGAATTTCCGGCGAACCGCGGCCCATACTTTGTGAGCTCACAATCGAGGGTCTCCGAAACGACATCGAGGACGGGTTCGCTGAACTCGTCCCTGTTCGAGAGCGTGACGAGTATCGGAAGATCGACGATGTCGAGGATTTCCGTAAGTCGTGTGACCACCTCCGAAAGCATCCGCTTGCCTTCCCCACGTCGGAGATCGTCCATCCGATAGAACCGGCCGAACTCTGGAAGGACAACGAGCGATGTCTCCTCTGATATTAGCTCGGGGAGCGCGTCAAGGAGCGAGTAGTGTTGCCAAGGTGTGAAGCCGCGAGCGATGTGGATTCGCTCGAGTATCCGGAGGTTCGGGACGAGCCGGCAGAGATGTTCTGTCGTCCCGTGTCCGTTCACGTCAACCCAAGCAGCGTCTCCGTCTTCCAAGAGGAGATGGTCGAGTACGAGCGATTGAAGTGCGCCAGTCGTCCTGCCGTCGACTTGAAGTAGCGTTACTCCATCCCGTAACGTCGGGAGCGTCGGTTGAAGTCCGTGCCTGCGTTTGTCGCAAGCTCCTGGAGCGAGCGCTGGAGGACGTAGAGGTACTCGTCGTAGGTAAGGTTCGAGCCCTGGACGTGGATTTGCACGCCCTCGCCACCGCACCACGGCCGGCGCATTTGCTCGCCGTCGAGCTTCTTCTGGTCGTCCCATCGCGGCGAGAAGACGAAGTCGGCCTTCTGCTCTCCAGGACCATCGGCGTGAACCTTGAACTCGTAGGCTCGATTGCTACCGATTGGGTCGGAGTCGCGCGGAGCGATACCCGTCTCGGCGTTGTAATTGAGGCGGATTCGCCAGTCACCGTCTCCAAGATCGGCGAACACCTCTCCGTAGCCGTCGTAGGCGTTGATACAGAGGTTTCCGATGGCCCAGTACGGTGAGAGCCCGTGTTCGGTGAACCAGAGGAACATGTCGACCTCGTGGAACGCTGTGCCGACGTGTTCGTTCTGGCTCACGGCTCATCACCGTCTTCTTCGGCGTCGATCAGCCCGCGAAGAACCGCGATGACGTTCCACCATGTGACGCACTTGCAGCGCCGGCAGACGTGCCGGAACGACGGGACGAAGTCAGGGTCCGGCTCGTCAATTGACGCACGCTTGACCGTGACGCACTTACAGCAGGTACACATGGCGTCGACGGGGACGCCGTGTTCTCCTGCTTCCGGGCGGTCGAGTTCCGCTTCAAGGTCACGCACGTTGTCGGAGTCGGAACTCACCGCTGGTCACCTCCCTCGACCGCTTCAACGGTCATCGCGGTTCCTCCGGGTACATCGTCTCGCGAACCTCGGGGTTCATACGGACGAACCCGCGATTCAGCCGCAGGTGGTCGATGAACTTGCCGACCTGACCGAGACGAATCTCCTTCGTCGCCCGTGTCTCGAGGCGGCGGTCGACGGCCTCGAAGGTGACGAGACCGTCGTTGTCGGGGTCACCGTGGTAGATAGCGAGGCCGAGCACGTCGAGGCCGACCAGATACTGTTCCTCTCGGACTTGCTCGGGGGCGTCGTCGAAATCGACGAACCGGTCACCGCTATCGGTGTAGAACTTCGGATCCGGGATGTCGGCGCTGCGGATCTTGCGCCACACCTCGGGATGCTCGGCTTTGAACAGCGCGAGGTGGAACGGACACTTTGCAAGGTCGGCACCGAACGAGTTCGGATGCGGCACCGAGTAGACGGCCGTCTCGTCACAGATTCCGAGATGGCAGTCGGTGTCGTCGTCCTCGAGGAGACCGACGTAAGGCGTGAGTTGCGTGGCGATCGAGCGTCGGAAGCGTTCCGACGACATCACCGACCGCCTCCAACTGGATCGGGACCTTTTCCCGAACCCCACGTTTTCCCGGGTCGGTGGTAGTTACCGCCGCTGGAAGCACTGCGACGAAGCGATTTGGGCCGGCTCGGACAGCCGACGCGATGGCCGTACTCGGTTCCGTTCCGAGGGTCTTCTGTGCAGCGTGCGTTGCACTCGTCGCAGCGGAACTCTCCAGGTCCGTCGGTCCTGAGCGGGCCGCTGTAGGCGAGCGTTGAGAGGTCTGTTGTCTCGCCTTCGTCGGTAGCGGCCATCAGTTCTGCCCTCCGTGGCGACCGGCGGACGTTTGCGGGTCAGGGATTTTGACAGAGAGACCGACAGCGCTACCGCGACTGATTCGAGCGTGTGTATCGCAGCGCGGACAGCGATGTACCCTATCGCGATGATCCCCGAAGACACGGGCGAACTGCTCGGTGATGTGGCTGTCGCAGTGGAGACAGCGACGCTCTCCAGCGACCGACGAGAGGTCGGTCGCCATCAGACAACACCTCCGAAAGAGAAGAGGCTCTGTAGGTCGTTAGAACCGGTAAGAAGCTCCGCAATAGTTTTATTCGGTATGGGACCGCCCGGATCTAGATTTTCTCACTCACCTACGAATCACCATCTACGTACTCCTTTGTATCGGGAACCGTGAAGGAGAAGGTCGACCCCTCACCGGGTTTTGAATCGACCAAAATGCGGCCGTCGTGAATATCGACGATCCGTTGGCAGAGTGCGAGACCGATGCCAGTGCCCGCAAACTCGTCAGTGGTATGGAGGCGGTTGAACACCCTGAAGATACCGTCGGTCTTGTCTGGATCAATCCCGATCCCGTTATCACGGACGGACAGCACCCACTTACCGTTCGGCTTCTCGGCGGTGACGTGAATACGCGGTGGTTCATCGCCGGCGTACGTGATGGCGTTATCGAGCAGGTTCTGGAACAACTGGATCAGCTGTTGTTTGTCACCCATGACCGTCGGAAGTGAGTCCGAGGTGATCTCGGCGTCGTTCTCCTCGATGGCGATCTGGAGATTGCCCATGGCCTCATCGAGGACAACGGCACAGTCAACTGGTTCAAATTCGTCGCCGTCCCAGTCGAGCCGCGAGTATTTGAGGAGCGCGTCGATCATCTCGCGCATCCGATCGGCACCATCGACGGCGAACTCGATGTAGTCCTGTGCGTCGGCGTCGAGATCGTCCGCATGGCGGTGTTCGAGGAGTTGCAGATAGCTGGATACCATCCGTAGTGGTTCCTGAAGATCGTGGGAGGCGGCGTAGGCAAACCGCTTCAATTCGGTGTTCGACCGCTCAAGTCGTTCGTTCGAGCGTTCCAGTTGAGCGTTGGTTTGTTTGAGTTCCTGCTCATACTCTTTGCGCTCGGTGATGTCTCTCGCCATCCCGATCCATTCGTCGATAATACCGTCCTCGTCAAGCATCGGGACCGCACGCCAGTACGTCCAACCTAGGCTCCCATCGACTTGCTCCACCTGAGATTCCAACTCAAAGATGCTCTTGGTCTGGATCGCTTCGTCGATGGCCTCCATAACTCGCTCCTGGTCGTCTGGATGAATGTATTTATCAAGCCAATCGGTGGTCGATTCCTGCGTATCGGGGATGAACTCCTTGCCTTCGAGATAGTACATTTCACTCCAATCAGGGCTCATGCGATATACGACATCCGAACTCGCGGAGACCAACGCACGGAATCGCTCCTCGCTTTCGCGCACCGTTTCATACAGTCGAGCGTTATCAATGGCTACGGCTGCTTGAGCAGCAATCCCGGTGATGATGCTTTCATCCTTCTCGGTGAATATACCCGGCTCCGAATGGCCGAAGAAAAGGCCGCCGTGTACTTCACCGGAGTTCGAAATTACAGGAACCGCCAGGTAACTGCATACGGGCAGATGGCCTTCGGGCATCCCCTTGTAGGGCGCGTTATTACCGTAGCGCGGATCTTTGGTGATGTCGTCCGAACGGACGACCCCCTCGCCGTGAAAGGTCGGACCGAAGACCTCCGTATTGCGCGGCATCGGGAAGTCCTCGAATGCCTCATCAGGAACTCCTGAGAGGGTATAAAGCGTGTAGGATTCGCCCTGATCATCGATGACGTTATAGAAGAAGGCACCAAACTCCGCGTCGGTTATTTCCGTACCGGCGTCTGTAACCTCCTGCACCAGATTCTCGAGGTCGAGTTCGGCGGCCAGTGAGTTGCCCACCTCGTTGATTGTTTCGAGGGTGTGGGTATGTTCGCGCAGTGCCTCCGCGGCCTGCCCGCGTTCAAGTTCGTACTCTACCCACTGGCCCATCAGGCGGTGGAACGTGCGTTCCTCGTCCGAGAACTCCCGGTCCCGTGGCTCAGTCGAGACGAAGAAGAGCATCCGGTCGACATCGCCGTCGACTTCGACGTGGGTCCCAAGGTAGGCTCTCCCGCCGAACTCCTCGTAGGCTTTCGTGTCTTCGAACCCGCTGTCTACGGGGTCTGAGTCGCCAGCCGTCCGCTCACCGCCAGCAATTACTCGACAGTAGGTCTCCGAAAGCTCGACTTTGGCTCCCGGAACGAGGTGTTCATGGTCTCCGCTCATGACTTCCACCTCGAAGAGGTCGGTCGCCGGATCTACGCAGGCCATCCCGCCCAGTTCGAGGTCGAGCCGTTCGTACCCGAGGTCGAACAGTGCCTGAAGTTTCTCCTCGAACGTCTGGTCGGAGCCGGCCACAATCTCGTACAACGTTCGCTGAGCCTGCTTGTGATCCTGGAGTTCCGTCTTCGCCTCAGTCAGATTACGCAGCGTCTCCATCATCCGGTCGACTTTGTGGGCCGATTTCTCGGGACCGAAGAATTCCTCGGGCGGTGTGTAGTAGACGTTGTGACTGACCCTGTTGCCGTGGATGATGTGGGGATGGGTGCTGATGACGTCGTGGATGACCCCCGGCGAGAATCGCGCGCAGTTGTACTGACAGAGCGCGATGCCGTCCACGTCATTGAAGAGGTAGTTGGCCTTGGCCTCGCACCTGATGAGATCCTCACCGTCGGGGTCTTCCTCCAAGACACTACTCATCTCGCCGGTCACCCGGAGCGCCTCGTACTCCTCGGTAGCCTCCTCGATGGCCTCGTCGAGGAACGCAATCGTATCGTCTGGGTCGAATGTCCCGTTCCGGAGGTAGCTGTCCTGGGCGGTGTGGATGGAGAATGCGCCCGATTCGAGTGCGGCGTCGACATCAATGCCATCGGCCCGCATGGCCTCAAGGACCTCTTCTCTGGAGTTCTCATAGGTGATGTACAGGCACCGTTCGCCCCGTTCAAACCCCTGGCGCATGAACGGGATGGCGGCTGCAAACTGCTCCTCTTGGGTCTCGTAGAGGAGTGCGAAATGGTCGTTCGCGTGGGTATGATCGTCGAGGGGTTCGACCGGGCCGCGAAACTCCGAACTCTGACGCAGTGCTTCGAGTCCCCGCTCGATGTTCACTTTCCCTTGGTCCCTCGGCTCGCTCCTTCGGCTCACTGCCACTCCTTACTCACGGGGAACGTTTAAGATTAGGCATCATCGTCACCGGGGGGTGATACGTCCTCATATTCCTCTCGTTTGAGTGAGCGATCGGTAGATATACACCCTATATGTAACACTGAGATCGGGGAGTCCACATGACCGAGAAGCGCTATCTATTCAGCAGCACCTCTACGAACTACCAAGGTTCAGTCAGAAACGCCGTGCGAGATACAGAGGGTGTATTCAGCACTGGTTCAAACCACATACTCCGATGAGTCTGGACTGTGTGAATTCAGGACGTAGAGACGAAACGAATCGCAGAGTAGAGGGAAGCACCTCCACCAACGACGAGTAGGATTAGATGCCAGACCAGTCCCGGCGGAGACCAAGTTTGGTTAATCATCCCGAGAGCAACTAATATGACGAGAAGAGAGAGGAGGCGTTCTATATGTTCTGACATACTACGTCTTTAGATTCAATCGCAGTATAATTTTCGCATTTACCTGCTGAACAAAGCCAATTCAGTAGGATTTAACCAGAATCTCTAGCTCAATCCTTTGCAACACACGCGCTCTCTATTCAGCAGCCGCTGAGTGAACCCCTCGACAGCTGTCAGTAATGACGTGCGAGATACAGAGAGTGTATTCAGTAAGGGTGCGAGAATTCTTTCGTGATAAACCTCGCTAGAACATATCGAAGTAGATGGTTTCAGAATATGCCGATACCTGTCCGTAGCGGCTCAACGGTCGTCACCGCGTTTGAGCAGTGGGCGGGCCTCATGGAACCGTAACCCTCGTATTACTGTCTCTTCGTGTCGATTAAACTCAATCACTCCGGTAGTCTGTAACTCAAGAAGGTGGACGTGGTGGAGTTCATAGACGAGGGTGACGTACTCCTCGCAGGAGAGGACTTCCTCATCCCAAATAATTGGTGTTGCATCGATTTTCTCTTCTGTTTCTAATGCAGTCACCACGCGCTGTTGTTGCTCTCGTAGCACAGTCAGGAAGTCCCCACGACTTGAATCCGCCTGCTTACTCATCTCCAGTCTCACCTCCGATCTGGAAATTCTCGCATCCACACGTGGAGCACATATCCTGATACGGAATGACCTCAGCACCAGGCATTAGTTTCCGGCCTATCCGAGGCGTTCCACAATTAGCACACACAATTTGATACGGAAGCATCGGTGCCGATTACGTGTTCTCGGTGGGGGCAGCCTCGATGATTCCTTCACTCCGTACTGTGACGTCGACTTCCTCGTAACAGAACGAAATACAATCGCAGTCCCCAAGTCCGTTAGATAACTTCGCGGTCCGTTCGTCAAGCACGTCTGTCTCGATAATGGACTGGAGTGGAATCAACTCCAGTGGGTCCCTGTCAAGAGCGGTCGCAACAACTTCAACGACTGCTAAACTCGTCGAGTCACGAGTACTGTCGTACGTCGCCCGGAAACATTCTTCATCCACATCGAATTCGATAACACTCATCGACGGTGTGATTTCATCAGCCAGATTCTCTTGAGAGGGTTCCATCAACATAGCGGAGGCCTTCTATGGGGTTGAGAGTGGCTTTTGCTCGCGCAACACGCCTTTATACGATGTTTTCGTGTTTACTCGTCGGGAGTAACTAGGGTACTCGCTACGAGGCGTCGAATGCCGCGCTGTAACCGCGATGAGACCGCCTGCCGGGTGATCTTGAGTTCGTCTGCGAGATCACCTTGAGTTGCGTCTCGCGGTGAGTCAAAGTATCCACGGGAATACGCCAGTACCAACGCTTTTCGTTGCCCATCTGTCAGATTGTACTCTCGATCAGACTTGAGCGACGAAATAGCGTGCAGCTCAGTGAGCTCAACCGGGATGTTGTGCTCTTGGCAGTACGTCTGGAAATCTGAGAGGGCCTGTTGCTCGCTTGCACGGACCTCAAACGTCCATTGCTTGTTATTTCCGATTCCAGAAAGGAGCGTAATATCGGTATTGACGATAGCCGTCAGAATACTCTCATAGTCGAGATTCCAGTCAATACGCACGAACATTTGTTTCTCCAATTGATCGATTACTTTGACCTGATTGATCCCGAGATCAGCACTCAAATCTGTGGTGAGTTTAGCCGTGTCGTCGGCAGAAATCCAGAAATAGGGGACAACAGCCTCACCCGTTGGCACAACCCGGTCTAACTCGATAGACACGTCGGTTAATTGCTCAAAAACAGCACTCAACGGGAAATCCGCTTGCTCGATAGTGAATGAGGCCTCAATAGCCATACCTAATTACTAGCGATTCAGCCTTTTGGGTTAGTCGCTACTGATCCTCGGGGTACTTCCACCGTTTAGTAAACCAATGTCCTGTACGTCCCGATCACCGTCCTTCATAGATTTCTTCTCACCTCATGCTAAATTTGCGCTATCTATTCAGCAGCACCTCTACGAACTACCAAGGTTCAGCCAGAAACGCCGTGCGAGATACAGAGGATGTGTTCAGCACTGGAGCGCCGTTCACTTCACCCCGCTCGCGATAAGCCAACGATTCAAAAGCGCATACATTTGCAACATACCTCTCTGGTCGGCAGTCGGAATATACTTCATTTGTAGCAGATAGTATTTGGCATGAAACGCCGCGCCCTCCTCTCTACACTCGGCGTCGGAGTATCAAGTCTCGCGGGCTGTACCGACAGTATATACAGTGCAGATGGACCAACGACGAGTGGTCAGTCAAACCCCCCTCAGCAGTATCCCGACGGGGCAGGACCGGACTCCATCAACTTCTCGACGCTTAGTTCGGACGATAATACGGTTTTGCACACGCCGAGGGATCACTGGGATTCGTACGCGATTATCTACAGTGAACCGCCCGGGCGTCGCCGTGTCGAAGGGAACTACTACATCAACTCATCCACCGGAGAAGTGATCTCCGACCTATGGTATGGCGCAAAGGACTATCGCAACGGCGATACGTACGCGTACGTCCAGCCTGCTAAACAAATTCCCGAACATCAGCCACGCGAGGAGTTGGAATCAGACCCACAGTTTACCTATGATAACGCCACCGACGCGTACTATCGGTATGACCGTCACTACGGACAGATAGCTCCCACGAATATTGGTCGGCACACGGATATCCTCGACTCCTACGACTGGGAGGCAACCGACACGACGACACACCACGGTGTCCCTGTCATCACGTACCAGCTATCTGATACAGAGCCTGACAACTCTCGTGTCGCGCCAGCCGTCACAGGTTCTCTCTCACTCGGCGTCGAAGATGGAATCATCTACGCGTTCGACATCACACTTGATGCGGAGGGTGAGCCCCGCTATACCTACACCGTTCGTCCAGCAGCGTTCCCGGACCACGGTTGGGTCGAGACGGCCCGGACGGTCGCCGCTGCGAGTAAATCCGCCAATAGTAGTACGTAATCCAGACGACGGCACGCGCACCTCTGTTTGGCAGAGAGTTAGTGACCGATACGCACCCTGTATTCAGCAGGCAGTGAGCAAGCCTCTCGACAGCTGTCAGTAACGGAGTGCGAGATACAGAGGATGAGTCTAGCACGGTGAGAGCCACCTATTCAAAAGTGTACAGCTGAATAATCCTCTAAACTCTCGCTTTTAACGCGAATCAAGTGAAATAGAGCATCGCTACAAACGCGAGGAATATGAGAAGTATTACGACTATGAGCCAGGGGCTATCCGAACCCTTACTCGACTCGTCGAGAGGAATGAGTGGTCCGCTATCCATGCGGAATAATATCAGAGAAGTCAATAATATGTTTCGGTGATTTCAGTTTGCTATGATCGGGAGAACGTTCTTTAGGAGGAGTACTCTCTACGGAAGATACGCGCCCTCTATTCAGCACAACCGCTGAAACCTACCCATCTCTTGTCAGAAAGCGCGTGCTGAATAGAGAGGGTGTATTCATCGAATGGGAGGGAACACATATACTCTCATACACGAAATTAGGAAGTAAGAAATGTGGTAACAATGGGCAAACAGAACTCAGTTCTTCGAAGATGGGTGGGTACCTCTGCCCGTGACGGACAAGTCCTCCCGATTACTCAATGGGTCGCGCGCTTCATTATCCCGTTTCTAGCCGCGGCGTTTCTGGTCCTCTACGGACTGCCCGATCAGACCACTACATACTTCGCGTGGACCATCAGGCCCGAAATGACGCCAATCATCATGGGCGCAGGCTATGGGGCAGGTGTGTATTTCTTCTATCGAGTTTCCACCGTCGACAAGTGGCACACGGTCGCCCCGGTTTTCCTCGGGATTGCTACCTTCACCTGGTTGATGGCTATCGCCACCGTGCTCCATTGGGAAAACTTCAACCACAGTCACTTCACGTTCGACCTCTGGGTCTTCCTCTACGCAGTCACCCCCGTCCTCATTCCAGCGATTTGGGCAATCAATCGACGGACCAATTCCGAGGAACTAACAGGAAGTAAGCCCCGTCTGCCACAAGCGGTGCGGGTGCTCGGTGGTGGTGTCGGAGTTCTCCTCACAGTCAGTGCTATCGGCCTGTTCGTCGCCCCGGAACTCATGATTGGTGGGTGGCCATGGACCGTCTCTCCTTTCACGGCGCGAATTTTGGCGGGATGGTTTGCGCTCTTTGGTGTCGTCAACGGTGTCGTCGTACTCGATCCACGCTGGAGCGCCGCACGAATACTGATCCAAAGTCAAATACTTGGCTTCACGTTGGTGCTGATCGGTGTCGTCCGTGTCTGGGCTAACTTCGACCCGTCGAACGTGCTGACGTGGGGTGTCGTCGGAGGGATGGCGCTGTATTTGATCGCCATACTTCTCCTATATCTCGGGATGGAAACTCGCTGAACGCCTCTCAGATGGCATCGTCTCGTGTTGATGGATACGCGCCCTCTATTCAGCACACCCGCGTTAAATTATGCCTTCACTCAGTGCTGCCGTGTAGTTCGTGATTCACGGAATACTGGAATATGGACTGTAAGCCATCCCGAACTTCTTCTACCTCCGAGTAGCGCGTCCCACCACCCATACAAACAGGATTCACTTAACCAACGAGGCTTTGCTATTGGCGTCTGTGTTGGTTAATACGGCAGTGGCCCATATTCAAACCCAAACGCCACCTCAAGACGTACCAGACGATATCGGTGAACTATCGCTAGTCTGTCTACTCGCGCTTTGGGGCAAGTGATGCGAATCACTGGATTCAGGGCGTGTATTGAATTTGGTAGGTGTGGCACTAGTTCCGGTCATGCTACGTATCATCCTCACCATCGTCTGCCTCACAGAACTCCTCACACCAAAAGGACTCATCAGTGCTGCAGAAAAACTTGCACTCGACAATTCAGGCGAATGCGAGTACAAATCTTGGGTCATCCCCGGCGCCCGGATTGAGGGACTGCTCTTCTTATTCTTCATGTGGCGAAGCGACACCACATACGCCACATTCAAAGAATTCCTTGGCATCATCGGCCTCCTTGCGTTTCTCTTCCCACGGGCGTATGTCGACTATGGCTCTGAGTTAGCCTACGCAGATGCTTCCAACTGTGAATGGAAACCGTGGGTGTACGCAGGCACCCGACTCGTCGGCCTCCTCTATATCGGAATTGCACTCAGAGAACTACTCAGAGAGTGACTTCAGAATTGTTGGCAGCAATCTCCATTATTATAACGCCGCTTGCTTTCAGGATAGCTCGCCTGACGCGCACCAGTGCTCCGTAGAAAATGAAGGGGCCTGCTTTTTGCTCGATGAATTAGTATGTGAATCTATGGCACACATCCTCACTGTGTACGCGACTGGTGAGGGACAGACCGCAAAAATAGCCGAGCGCATCGACGCTGAATTCAGAGACCGCGGCCACGAGACGACGACGGTGAACGTAAAGGAGATTGACGCAGATTTCAATATCGACGACTTTGACGCCGTACTGGTTGGAGCGTCGATCCACATGGGCAAACAGCAGAAGGCGGTCCGCAAATTCGCCAAAGCGAACCGCGACGCGCTGGCGACAAAGCTGAACGGCTTCTTTCAAGTCTCGGGATCGTCCGGGGCGGGAACCGAGGAAGGCGCGGCGGAGGCAGCGCGATACGTCGACGAGTTCATCGAAGCCACAGATTGGCATCCAGATCGAATCGGTCTATTCGGCGGCGCACTACGGTTCTCAGAGTACGGCTTCCTGATGCGCGCACTCGTCAAATTCGTCGCCCGAACAGACTCATCGGGAACGAACCCCCTGGCCGACGTCGAGTACACAGACTGGGAGGAGGTCGAGATGTTCGCCGACGAGTTCGCGACGTTCGTCGAGCAACGGTTCGGTGAGACTGCCGAAGCAAGCTAAAAACGACCGTCCTATTCGTGGTCGTCGGTAGACCGTTGCCAGTCGAAAAGTGCCGAATTCGTATTCGCACAGCCGGAGATACCAAAGATGCCAGCATCGGCACCTGCCTGTTCGACGCCAGCGGAGACACGGTTAATTTGCCAGTCGACGTCGTGACCGGTCTCTAGCTCATGGTCGTTGAGAGCGACGCGTGCACGACCGAGATTTGGGAATGATTCGTCGAACGTGCAGTCACGACACTCAACCACGACGTTTCCCTCGTCCATACCACTCGTTTGGCCCTGAGCGACGAAAACGCTCCGGTTGGCTCGATTAGGTCGTACAGTCGGCTCTCGCAGCTACAAGAGGACATCTCGAATCTGTAGATTCTATAGACACACAAGGCGAGTACCTCGGGGCCGTCCGAGACACGTCACTCAACTCTACTGGAATCGGGCTCGGGTTGCTCGGTGCCCACCTCGTTGGTGGTCGCCGACTGTACATCGAGTAGTTCGACTGTACCACGGGTGCCGTCAATGCGGATACGTTGCCCGGTTCGAATCTGCTTTGTTGCTTCTGGGACAGAGACGACAGCGGGCAGCCCATATTCTCGAGCGACAAGCGCACCGTGACTAACGGGGCCACCAACTTCTGAGACGAGCCCGGCGGCATTCAGAAACAACGGTGTCCACCCGGGGTCGGTCGAGGGCGCTACGAGTATCTCGCCTCGTTCCACCGTCGTGACTTTGGGGTCACGGATGATACGGGCTACTCCCTCGACGACGCCAGATGAGACGCCAGTCCCAACCAGCGCCCCCTCGGGAACCGTTCCGCGATCCACGTGACCGCGAACGGCTTCCCCCTCGCTCGTCAACACGGGCGGGGCGTCCACGCCGACATCACGTGCGTGTTCCCGACGGCGGGCAGCGATATCGACGTTGACGTCTTTGCCATCAAGTGCGGCGAACAGTTCGTCTCGGCGGAGATACCAAACGTCGTCCGGTCGGTTGAGTCGATCCTCAGCGGCGAGCAGTTCCCCAGCATCCAGCAGTGCCGTCCGCCACACGGTGAACGCTCGGGCGGCGGCCTGTTTGGGGTACTCCCGGAGGTAGACCGTGTCGCGATACGTGCGGATGAGCCAGCGGACATAGCGGCGGCGGAGCGGCCCCAAAAGGCCGTAATCGGCAAGCGATTCAAGACGCACAGCGGCCGCTTCCGCTTCGGACTCGAGATGTCGGATACGTTCACGGTGGTCGCCCACCTCCTCATCCGTCAAGTTCGCCTGGACAACGGCGTGGAGCATTGACGGGTCTTCGGACCAACGTGGCCTGCTGAGATCGATCTCGCCGGTGCTGCGGTGGCCAAACTCGTCGAGGAAACCGTCGAACGCCTCAACGAACGCCTCACCACCCTTCACTTTCTCGAGGTCAGTGAGGGAGGCACCATCACGGAGGGCCGCGGCGACCTGTGGGTGGCCTCGGGCGACGTCGGCGAGGTCGCCGAGGCCGAGGTTGATCCGAGTGACGACATCGCGTTCGAACCCTCGGCCGACTGCGTTCACGTCGTCGGCGTGGTCGGGGAACGTTCGCATGAGCCAGCCACCGAGTGTGAACGCTAGGAACAACGGGCTGATTCGTGGGTAAGCCTCACGGAGAATGCGCCCGATATCGATGGCCTCGAACACGGCGCGAGCTCGGCCTTCGGTGGTCTCACTGTCGGTGACCTCTCCGACAAACAGGTCGCCCAAGCGATCCCAGGACTCGTCGGGGGTGGGCCCACGGCCGGCCAGCGCACCAAAGACGTTCCAAATGATGCGCGGGATTGCGGGGCCGACCAGTAGGGCCACTCGCCCGGCCGTGGCGACGTATCCCGGGAGCGCGCCGATCGTGACGCCACGGGACTCGAACTCCTTTGATCGTCGCGACACAATTTCGTCGAGACCGGCAGAGATGGGTTCGTTTATCGCGGCGATTCGCTCGATTAACCCAGATTGGAGGCCAGGATGGCGTAGGAACGAGGTGATGTCGATAAAGACCCGCCCTCCGGCCTCGACTGTCGGGTTACTGAGGCCGGCGGCAGAGAGCGCGTTTCCGGTGTAGGTTCGCCAGATGTCTCGGACAAGCGGTGGCATCGCCTCCGGCATCGCTTGCATGTGACCCATACTGATGTAGACGTGGAGGCGCTCGTCGACGGGCAACGGCGACGGACGCGGGAACAACGACGTGATAGGACGCGATTGCAGGAGCACGAACTGGCCGTCGACGAGCGCCCACTCGATATCCTGTGGTGCCCCGAGGAGCCGTTCAGCCCGTTCGCCGAGTCCGACGAGCGTGCGAAGCTGGTCGTCGGTGAGTACACGCGACTCCCGTCGATCCGGAGAGAGTTCGATCCGCCTGGTTCCACCCGTTTCGACGGGGCGCCTTCCTACGGGTTCGATACGTCGTGTGTTCTCGCCCGTAATGGTGTCTCTTTGTAACTCGACGGCGATCGTCTTCGTGCTAATCGTGTACTCCACTACCTCATCGGTCTGGGTGTTCACGAGCGCGTGGTCGGGCGTGACGTCCCCGGCAACGATGCTCTCCCCGAGACCGAAGCTCGCATCGATCGATGCGATGTGTCGGTTCCCAGTTGCGGGGTCCGTGGTGAAGAGGACGCCAGCGGCCTCAGCGTCGACCATCGGCTGGACGACGACGGCCATTTGCACATCGCCGTGGGCGATTTCGTTGTGCGCCCGGTAGGCGACCGCTCGGTCGGTAAAGAGACTGGCCATGCAATCGCGGACGCGGTTGAGGACAGCTTCGTTTTCAACGCCAAGGAACGTCTCGTGCTGACCGGCAAACGACGCGCTTGGCAGATCCTCAGCTGTGGCGCTCGACCGGACGGCGAAAGAAGCTGTATTCTCGAACGATGCCGTCGCGTCGGTGATTGCCGTCTCAATAGACGCATCGAATTTACGACTCTCGAGGAGCGACCGAAGGTCGGCGGCGACTGCAGTGAGTGTGTTGGTCTCGGTCGAGTCAAGTGCATCGAGGTGATCGATTGCGTCTCGAATCTGTGGTGAATCGACGAGCGCCTCGTATGCAACGGTCGTGACAACGAATCCTTGTGGGACGGGGAGGCCAGCCTGTGCTAGCGCAGCTAGGTTTGCGCCCTTGCCACCAGCGACACCACTATCTTCGGCGTCTAAGTCGTGGAACCACCGTATGATACCGTTGTTTGATGGCTCAGACATCGTGATTCAGAGTGTATTGATACGCACCGTGTACGCATAACAATAGTGACAATATGAGCGAGCCACCCACTCGATCGACGTCGAAACAAAGGGCAGTCCGTAGTGTCGACACATGATAATTGGATAAATGGTTAGGTAGAACAAACGACGTTGTTCACGACCTGGTTGTCGTCCGAATCGTTGACCCGGCCCTGACGGTGACGCTCAAGCCACAGTGTTTGTGCCCGAGGGCGAACTCCGACGTCCTCACTGAGTCAACGTTCGAGGAGATGTTCGCGCGCTGGCCAGACGCCGAGTCGCTCGTTGCACCTCCTCTTTTGCAGAAATACCTATGAGAGCAACAGTAGAACACCTGAGCATCGAAGGGTGGAGTATCGTCGACGTCGGTGAGTACAGTTCGGTCAACGAAGCGGTGAGCGCCACCGCTGCGCAGGACCCCGTAGTCTACGTGCTGTCCAACGGTGTCCATCACCTCGACGAGGAGCTGCACTTCGACGAGCGGGCCGGCGTGGCGGTCGTCGGCAGGCCTGACGCGACACTCCGAGTCACCGACCCTGAGATGAGTCGGGCGCTCACCTTCGTCGGCACGGAACGCGCGATTGTCAAGAACGTCACCTTCGACTTTTCCGAGTCGGGAGTCGGCCCGAGAGCAATCGGGGCGACCGTCCCGGATGGGCTGTTGGTCGAAGACGTCAGCGTTACCGGTCAGATAGATCGCTTGGAACGCCCGCCTGCGTCATTGATGTGGTTCAACATCACGACGCCCGAAGGGACCGGCGTCGTCCGCAACCTCCGGATGGCCGACGGTTGTATCTACGAGCCTGGAACGCAGCAGCAGCACAACTATCGAATCGGGGTGAACGTCGAGGCCGAGCACGAGGGCACGCTCCGGCTGGAGGACTGTGAGGTGAGTGGCTTCATCGACAACGGCGTCTACGCGAAGACTTCGGGGCCTGGACGGACCATCATCGAGGGCGGGCACTTCGAGAACAACGGCAACGGGAACATCCGGCTGGGCACTGGCGAACACGGCGACGATGTCGTTCGCGATGCGACCGTGGTCCTCGACGGCGAGCACGTCGACCATACTGGGTGCGGCATCTGGGCGCAGGAGGGTCGCCCACGCATCGAGGGCTGTACGATCACCGCGACGAGCTGGGAGAATGACCTCCTGCGCGTCAGTGAAGGAGCCGTCGTTCGCGACACGGTCATCGAGTCGGATGCGTCGTCGCGAGCGATAAAGATCTCTGGAAAACGCGAGAACAAGGTACTGATGGATAACGTCGTGGTTCGCGATTCAGGCTCTGGAGACGCGAGACAGTACTCGGTCCAGGTCGCAGATGGTGGAGCTGGTGTCACGTTTCGCAGCTGCACGTTCCGATTCGACCATGGTGCGTACGCAGATCGTCACGGGATTCACGTGGGAACACCAGGCGTCGTCTTCGACGACTGTGAGTTCCGACAGACTGGCGACGCGAATGTCCTCTTGCTGCTGGGCGCTGAGCGTACTGACGTCAGATTCTCTCGCTTCCGGGGCGGGACGCTCGGCGTGAACAGTGACAGTGCCGCGTCGGTGTTCGTGGGCAACCAGTACGACGATGTATCGACGAATCTGGACGGCTTCGACTTCGACAACATGTTCGACCCCGTCGAGTAGGGTGGCTACTGATCAGGGTGTTGGAAAGTCATACAGATCGAGTACGGTCATCGATATATTTGGGCGGTACACGCTCCACGGTGAACGTTTCTGCTCCCCGCTTGTCGATCTGGTATCCCTCTCGTTTCATTGCGTCAGTGTCGACAGCGAGCACAACAGGCGTGTCAGCGTGTCGTCGCCCGACAGTGTGGGCCTCTTCAATCGTTGATGAGAGATGCACGTACTGCCGCGACATCGGCCGCAATCCCTCTTCGAGTATCGAATCGAGTATCCGTGGGTCGGTCCCGTGGTACAGCTGGTCTGGTACTGTCGATTCCGTCGCTTCGAGGTCCACGTCGATCGAGTGACCGTAGGCGGCACGAATCCGATCATCTTGACGCTCAAACCGGCCCTTTTCGTCAGTTTCGATGACTGCCGCAACGTGTCTGGGTTCAGCCCACGCGTACTTGGCTGTGACAACCTTGGCAAGGGAATCATAGTCGGTCCATCCCTGTGAGTCGATTGATAGACCGAAGTCGTCGGGGAAGTGACGCAGTGCGCCGCTCACGAACCTCGAGAGTTGACGTCGCCGCTTTTCGTCGAGCACGGGCTCTCCTTTGTTACCACAGACAGGGCAGTTATCGTCAGCAAAGTAGCCGTGGTCCTCACAGACTCGGATCACTCGTTGATAGTTGTTCGAGCAGCGACTAACTTGTCGCTCACGCCCTAGCAAAAGCAGCCATCTCTATCACACCGCCTGCGGCATTTCGTGACCAAATTGGGCGTCTACGGACTCAGTCGGGGGTTGATTAGATTAACTCGCTCTTGGCAAGCCGCCGCCGACCGTAAATCACGACAAACTCCGCCGTGTCGGACTAATAAACGAATTCGGCCATACGACTCTGTCATCTTGTATCCAGAGAGAACTCCCGAAAATGGAAATCATGATTTACGAAACCTAGATTTCTATATTCTGTAGACACACGGTGAGGAGTCCCCTTCCGTATCGGCACATGAGGCTGACGGTCATATTGGTGCAGACGCCTATTTCGCCGCCGGACAGTACCGGCTGGAGGAACGTTATTGGGCCTCACTCAGGGGCGTGGCTCCTCGAATACGAGGTTTTTGGCCACCTCCCTACGCTGAACGGAAACTTCGTCAGCGTGAGACGGACGAGAGGTCTGTGGAGCCTGCTTCCTCGCGGTACTGCCGATACAGGTCGACTGCCCACTTGCGCGCCTCGGGGGCGTCGGTGTCGACGAAGACGCGGAGCATCCCCGTCTCGTCGTCGTATGCGCCGAGGCCGATTCGCTCGTCGAAGATGGCGAGGCCGAACGGGAGTTCATCATGCTTCCAGAGAGAGAGCCGACCGCTCTCTGCGGCCGCAGTGAGGTCGTCGGGGTACGCATCCAGCATGTCTTCGATGACGGTTGGGAGGTAGACGATGTCAGTCTCCATCCCGCCGAGAATCTCCTCTCTGATTTCTTCGACGTAAATGGGCGCGACTGTGGTGGTGTCGAAGCCGCGTAGCGTTTCTGATTGTTTGAGGAGTTCCATGAAGCGGCCGACGGGCGCGTACGGGTTCGTCGGCTCCACCTTGGTCACGGTGGCCTCTGCCAGCAGGCCTACATCGAGGTCGAACGGCGCGTCCGAGATGGTTTCGAGGAATGATTTGACATGCTGGGCAGCCGAGAGTCGTCGCCGGTAAGTAGACACCTCGTCGGCGACGGTTCGTCCGAACGCGGACAACTCGAAGGTGCTGCCCTTCTGGATTATAAGGTCTTGTTCTTCGAGGCTGCGGACGGTTCGGTGGATGGTGGTCCGGGAGACTCCGAGAACGTCCATCAGGTTCGCCCGGGTCATCGGGCCGTTTCTGAGTGCCCTCAGCGCGTCGGCACGCTTTAGCGCTTCTAGCAAAAGTGTGTCGTCGTCTGAGGGGTCGGCGGCCATTACAAATGGTACTGGCAGTGAGTCGCGATAACTGTTCGGTAAATGGAACGGTATCCGGATGGTGAACAGATGACCGTACCTCGGTTAATGTACGGTAGGTGCATATATTCGGTATCTAACGTATGGTCCGCTTAATATGTCTCAACTTCGGGGCAACGTAGCCGTACTGCGGTTTTCCTGTATCAAAACTGACTCTATTGCCGCCGTCCTGATTTCGGCGCTCATCGTTCTCTCCGTTTTCGTCGGTCCCGTCGGAGCCACCCTCGAACCGTCGACGACCTCGTCCGAGAACGTCGCTGAAAGCACTCTGGCTGAGACGTCCGTTGAAGACGGTGTCACCGACGTGAGTCGATCACTCAATACCGACGGCGCAGCGGCATCAGCCGGGACGCAGGAGTGGCCGACGCTTGACTCCGACGACTGGTCGACCGCCGGCCGAGATCCGGGGCGTTCCGGATACAACCCGAACTCCTCGGGGCCGAAAACAGGTGCTGAGTCACGATGGGTTTACGAGGCGGAAAATCAGAGCCAGACCGAACCAGCGGTCGTCGCTGACGGCCGAGTGTTCGTGCCGACCCGAGAGGGGCTGCAGGTACTGGACAACGAGACAGGTGAGACGGTCTGGAACGACACAGACCTCAACGTCCAGCATGTCGCCGTCTCCGACGGAATCGCCGTAGCCGTAAGTAGCTGGACCGACGACGAAATCCGTGCCTACGATGCGGTGAGCGGCACGGAACTCTGGAACGAGACGGACTTCGAGGCGGAGTCGTCTGTCATCTTGAACGGGACCCTCTACGTCGAACGAACGCTATATCAGGGTCACTACCTCTACGCTTTCGACCTTCAGAACGGAACGGAACTGTGGTACGTCAACTACGCCGACGATGCGGCGGGCGGCATCGCAGCCTCCGGGGACACCGTCTACGTCACCGGCTGGCTCAGCGATAGCTTCGACCGCGAGCGTGCCGTGTACGCGTTGAACGCCTCGAACGGAGAAGAGCGCTGGCGATTCGAGGTCGAAGGCCACATCGAGATGAATCCAGTTGTCGCGAACGGAACAGTGTACGTCGGTGCCGGCGACGAGGAATCCTTCGGAGGCGAAACCTACGATCCGAAGTTCTACGCGTTGAACGAGACTGACGGCCACCTCGAGTGGATCTACGACGCCCACGTCCGGCCGAACGGCGCTGCGGTCGCCGACGGGTCCGTCTTCGTCTCGATGGGTAACGGAATTCACGCGCTCGACGCAGCCACCGGCGAGCGCCAATGGGTCCACCGGATGGCCGGAGACGTCGACTACGGACTCACGTATACGACGATGAACACGAACCCGCCCGCCGTGGCCGACGGGGTTGTCTACGCCACCAACGACCGGGGATTCGTCTACGCCCTCGATGGCGACACGGGCACCGTCCATTGGTCCTCCCGGGTTGAAGGCCGGGCGACGGATCCAGCAGTCGCCGACGGACGAGTATACATTCACGCAACAGTCGGTGAGAGCGGTGCGAACGTCGTCCGCGTCTACGCGCTGGAGACGCCACCCTTCTTGTTTTCGGGGCTGGGCGCGTCTACGATGACTCCGACGCCGGGTGAGCTGGTGACGGTGGACGTGACGGTCGAGAATCTCGACGACGAACCCCGTGACTACGACCTCTCGTTGATGGCAGATTCGCCGTTACACGTCGACTGGTGGGAGGAAGACAGTGCGACCGGAACGCTGAATGCTGGCGATTCGACTACGGTGACGTTTGAGGGACGGTTTAACACCACCGGGGAGTGGAACCTCTCGGTCAAACGCACCCTGGAGTCGGACCCCGCTATCGGCCCACTCACCGTAGAGGTTTCCCACACGTCCCAAGTCGACGACTGGCCGACGTGGAAGTTCGACGGCGGTCTCACGGGGAGTAACCCCGATGCAGTCGCGCCAAAGCGCCACCTCCAAGAGCGGTGGAACGTCACGGATTTGAACCGGGACACTCGTCCGGTCGTCCAGGACGGAACTACCTATGTCGTCCACAGTGAGTACCGATCCGGACAGAACAACATCCACAGTCTCGCCGCCTACGACCTCGAAACCGGGGACGAAGAATGGAAGTTCAACGTCTCCGCCTACAACCGGTTGTCCGCTGGTTCGGCAACCGTCCACGATGGGACAGTTTACCTCTACACGACACCGTTCAACTTCGACGGCGAGGGAGCCGGAAACGACGGCACGGTGTTCGCGTTGAACGCGAGCGACGGCAGCCTTGAGTGGAGACACGAGACCTCACTGAATCGATCTGTGCCCAACGACCAGGCGCCGATAGTCGCAGACGGTACGGTCTACGTCGCTGGTGGTACCTTCGAACCGCACACGGACCTGTACAGCAACGGTTCGGTGCTTGCACTAAACGCGGCTGACGGTGCTGTTAAATGGGAGTACGAGCGTGCAGAACGGGGAACCACTGAACTGTTCTACGGGGTCGCTGCGGTCGATGGGTCCGTCTACGCTACTCTCCAGAACGAAGAGTGGGTGGACAGTTCTCGGGTGCACTACTCCGACCTCGTTGCGCTCGATGCCGCAGGCGGCTCGATGCGTTGGTCGACCGAGTCTCGACCGTTCAACCTCGACACGACCGAACAGCCGGTGGTCCGAGGCAACCTCGTCTACGTTATCAATCGGACGTCCGACTCAGCGGGCGACACCACTCCGGAGCTTCACGCGATAAGCGTCTCCGACGGCAGTGAACAGTGGCGGTACACGTCGCCCAGCGTAGGTCACGGTTGGCGGCTCCACGATCCCGTTGTCACCGAGGACGCGGTCTTCCTGCGACAGCGTGAGTTGGGAAGCGGCCTCCTCTACGATACATCCTACCTCTACCGTCTCGATGCGGCTAGTGGGACCCTCGAGTGGAACCGCAGCACCCCCTATCTCGCGACACTGCTCGCGGTCGACGGTCTCCTCTACGGCGGCGAGGGTGACGACGAACCAACCCACGTCTACGACGCCGTCACCGGGGAGAAGTATGGCGCCACCGACGCGACCACCAGAGCCTCCGGAACCGTACAGACCGTCGCGAACGGCACGATGCTCACCGTCGAAGAGTCGGGACAACCGCTCCGAGCTCTTGTGGAAGGCGGCGCGTTCGAGTTCACGGACCTCAAAGTCGATTCAGAGCGCGTCGGTATCGGCGAGAACGTAACTGTCACGGCGACGGTGACGAACGTCGGGGAGTTGACTCGGACGTGGAATGCAAACCTCCGTGTTTCGCCCGACTCGAGTCGCCAATCTCATCACATCTGGAACTACCCCTCGCGCAGCGGGACGCTCGCGCCCGGCGAGAGCGAGACCGCCACCTGGACGGTCGAACTCCGCGAAGGCGACGACTTTGTGTTCACGCTGCAACCGAATTACGAGGATACGGGGATGAACCGGTATCTCTACGACCGGACCACCGGCGTCACCGCGAGCGCTGGTGACGAGCGCGACGGCAGCGTCATCTCCCTCGGCGGCCCGCGAGACCTCACACCCGACGCGAACTCCTGGCCGAAAGAGAGTTTCGACGCCGGGAACACCGGGAACAATACCGGGACCGGAGCGCCTACCGCAGTTGGAGCGGACGTGGCGAGCTGGTCTGTGAACCACTCTTACGAGTGGACAAGCGGCCCGACGCTGGCGAACGAGACAGTGTTTGTCGGCGGCAACCACGTGAGCGGCGGCGAGTTCGTCTACGCCTACGACGCGGCCGACGGCGCGCTCCGATGGCAGTACCAAACCTACCTGTCGCGCGATGTCGAGGTACCGCCGACGTATGCCGGCGGTTACCTCTACACTGCCGACTCTGACGGTCGCGTCTATCAGTTCAACGCCGCGACTGGCGAACGGCTCTGGACGTACGGCGTCGGTGACGTCGGAGGCATTACTGTCGTCGACGACGTTGCGTACGTGGCTGGCTCTGATTACGACGACTCCTACTTCGGTCTCGTCCACGCGCTGAACGCCACGACCCGCGAGGTGCTGTGGACCTTCGAGCGCGACAGCAGCTACTACGGCATGAACGTGAAGCCGGCCGTGGTCGATGGCACGGTCTACGTCACGAGCGACGACGGGTACACGTACGCGCTCAACGCGACGACGGGCGAGGAAGTCTGGAACCGACCCATCACGGGGACGGGATCGAGACTCCATTCACCTGTCGTAGAAGACGGCGTCGTCTACGTCGATGACGCCGCCTACGGCGACACCGACGGGCGCATCTACGCGCTGGACGCGACGGACGGCAACACCCTCTGGAGCACGCCTGCGAACGTCGACGGCTACACCGGCTCCTCGCCCGTCCTCGCGAACGACACGCTCTACTTCACCGCGGACGGCGTGATCCAAGCCATAAACGCGAACAACGGCAATCAGCGGTGGGCCACGGCAGTCTGTACGGCTGCCAGGCACTCGCCGGTGTACGCCGACGGCATCGTGTACGTTCCGACGACAGACAGCGCCATCCGGGCATACGACGCCAACACTGGTGAGTTGGTGTGGCGCTACGATGCCTACAGTGAGACAGCGTTCACGCCGGCAGTCGTCGGCGGGACGCTGTACGCAACCGGGTTAGAGAACAGCGAGGATGTCTACTCGCTCGTCGCGCTTGAGGGCGGAACAACGGATGCGGCGAAAACCTCGTTCACCTACTCGGGACTCTCCGTCTCCTCGTTGAACGTCTCTACCGGTGAGGCGTTCACCGTCTCCGCGACCGTCGAGAACCAGGGAAGTGTCGACTGCGCATACACCGCCGACCTCGAAGTCGACGAGAGTGTCGTAGACAGTACGACCGGCAGCGTCAGTTCCGGTTCCTCCGACACGGTGGAGTTCACTCACACGTTCTCGAGTACGGGCACCTACAACGTCTCCATCGAGGGCCTGCCACCGGTCGAAGTGACCGTGACCGAACCGGTTGCCGTTCCGGTCGTCGAGCCGACGACCCGCGACTTTGGGGACGTCGAGGTCGGTAGCTCGACCGACCGATTCGTCCAAGTGACGAACGAAGGGACCGAGACGCTCTATCTCGACAGCGCGTCTATCACGGGGACGAACGCCGACGAGTTCTCAATCCTGAGCGGTCCGCAGACGAACGTGTACCCGGGCGACAGCGCCACCATCTGGCTCCGGTTCGCGCCGACCTCGACGGGTGCTAAGACCGCGACGCTCGAAGTGGAGACCTACTTCGAAGGCACCGTCACGGCCACGCTCACCGGCACCAGCGCCGGTCCGGCCAAGGTCGACGTCTCGCCGACGGCCGTCGACTTCGGCGACGTGGAGGTCGGAAACACTTCCACCGCGGATGTTACCGTCTCGAACGTTGGTGGGTCGCCGCTGTCGTTCGACGGTGCCCAGCTCTCCGGAACCAACGCCGGCATGTACACCGTCACGAACGGCGGAACCACGACCATCGCGGCCGGCGACTCGCACACCGTCACCGTCGAGTTCGCACCCACTGCCACGGGACCGACGACTGCGACCCTCGAACTCTCGACAAACGATGCAGACGACCCGACGGTAGACGTGGCGCTCTCGGGTGACGGAATCATCACGGAGCCGAACCGACCCCCGGTCGTTGCCGCCGACCACTACGTCGTCACCGCGGGCGAGACGCTGACGGTGAGCACACCGGGGCTACTCGTCAACGACCTCGACCCGGATGGAGACGCTCTCGATGTGGCCCACTACGGAACACCCGACAACGGGACGCTGAACGTCGTCACCGACGGTAGTCTCACCTACACGCCCGATTCAGGGTTCACGGGGACTGATTCGTTCGTCTACCGCGTACAGGACGAGGAGGGTGAGTACTCCTCGTATGCGACAGTCACCATCGACATCGTCGAGGAGAACCGCGTACCGGAAGCCATCGACGACCACTACTCGGTCCACGCGGGCGAGACACTGCTCGTCGGCGCGCCAGGTCGCCTCGAAAACGATCGCGATCCCGACGGCGATTCGATCATCGCTTCCCACCAGGGAAGCCCGAGCCACGGCACGCTCCACAGCTCGACCACGTCTGGTAGCTTCGAGTACGAGCCCGACCCCGGCTTCACGGGCACCGACTCGTTCGAGTACCGTGTCCAAGACGAGCACGGCGAGTACTCGTGGTGGGCGACCGTCACCGTCGACGTGCTCCCGCCGCAGAATCGCGAGCCAGTCGCAGTTTCGGACGCGTACTCGGTCTCTCAGGGAGACACGCTCGTCATCGACGCACCGGGCCGACTCGCGAATGACTACGATCTGGACGGCGACTCGATCATCGCCTCCCACCAGGGGAGCCCGAGTCACGGCACGCTCCACAGCTCGACCACATCTGGCAGCTTCGAGTACGAACCGGACCCCGGCTTCTCGGGAATCGACTCGTTCGACTACCGTGTCCAAGACGAACACGGCAAGTACTCGTGGTGGGCAACCGTCACCATCGAAGTCGCGGCCGACAACACCGAACCGGTGGCCGTCGCGGACCACTACGCTACACTGAAGGGGGAGAACCTCACGGTGGGTGCACCGGGTCGGCTCACGAACGACTACGATCTTGATGGTGACTCGATCATCGCCTCTCACCAGGGCAGCCCGAGCCACGGTACGCTTCACAGTTCGACGACAGCCGGGAGCTTCCTCTACGAGCCCGACCCCGGCTTCACAGGGACCGACTCGTTCGACTACCGCGTCCAGGACGACCGCGGCGAATATTCGTGGTGGGCGACCGTCACCGTCGAAGTCGTCGATCCTGCGGAGACGAGTCCGGTCGCGATGCCAGACAACTACACCGTCTACGAGGGCGAGACCCTCACGGTGAACGCGCCGGGGCGCCTCGCCAACGACGTCGATCCGGACGATGACTCGATCATCGCCTCCCACCAAGGGAGCCCGAGCAACGGGACGCTCGTCAGCGCGACCACGTCCGGCAGCTTCGAGTACGAGCCCAACCCCGGCTTCACGGGCACCGACTCGTTCGTCTACCGCATTGAGGACGATTCGGGTAACATCTCCTCGTGGACCACCGTCACCATCGAGGTGCTCCCGGACCCGGACACGGCGGGGAACCGCGCACCGACCGCGGTGGCGGACACCTACTCGATCTTCCAAGGTGAGACGCTCACGGTGAGTGCACCGGGTCGCGTCGAAAACGACTACGATCCGGACGGCGACTCGATCATCGCCTCCCATCAGAGCAGCCCGAGTCACGGCACGCTTCACAGCTCGACCACGTCCGGCAGCTTCGAGTACGAACCCGATCCCGGCTTCTCGGGAATCGACTCGTTCGACTACCGTGTCCAAGACGAGCACGGCGAGTACTCGTGGTGGGCAACCGTCACCATTGAGGTCGTCCCGAACCCGAACCGCGACCCGGAGACGACTGACGACCACTACTCGGTGTACGAGGGCGAAACGTTGTCAGTGTCAGGGCCGGGACTGCTCGTCAACGACGCAGATTCGGACGGCGACGCAATCGACGTAACGCACTACGGGAGCCCCGACAACGGGACACTGACCGTCGCTAGCGACGGCAGCTTCGAGTACGAGCCCGACCCCGGCTTCACGGGGACCGACTCGTTCGACTACCGCGTCCAGGACGACCACGGCGCCTACTCGTGGTACGCCACGGCCACCGTCGACGTCCTACCCGACCCCAACCGTGCGCCCGACGTCGCTCCGGACTACCACGTCGTCCTCCAGGGCGAGACACTGTCGGTGAGTGCGCCGGGATTGCTCGCGAACGACTACGACCTCGACGACGACTCACTCGATGTGCGGCACTACGGGAACCCGTCGCACGGCACACTGAGTGTCGTCAGCGACGGCAGCTTCACGTACACCCCCGACCCCGACTTCACGGGCACCGACTCGTTCGTCTACCGCATTCAGGATGAACACGGAGCGGACTCGAGCTTCGAGTCCGTCACGGTCACCGTCGTCGACGCGTCGGTCTCAGGGTTCGCGGACGTCGCGGTGGCCCAAGACAGCGTCGACTTCGGAACCATCCCGGCCGGGACGAACGTCACGGCGACCGTCACCATCGCCAACGTCGGCGACGAGAACCTGACGTTCTCCGACGCGACGATACTGGAAGCGGGTGGCGCCTTCGGCAGTACGGACGGAACCGATACGACGGATGGTAGTACTCTCGACGGCGGGAGCCTGTCGTTTTCCGGTTCGGAAGACACCGACCAGAACGGTTCCGCGTTCGCGGTGACGGCCGGAAACACCGCCACAGAACTCGGCTACGGCGCGACCCACACCCTGACCGTCGAGTTCGCCCCGACGAACGTCGGTTCGGCCAACGCGACACTGATGATACAGACGAACGACCCCGACGAACCGACCGTGATCGTCCTGCTCACCGGTGACAGCTACGACGACACCGGCCCGACCGTCGACGCCGTCAACGTGAACGGCTCGTACCACGACGGAACGGCCGTCTACGCGAACGAGACGGTCGAAATCTCGGTGAACGCCACGGACGAGTTCGGGACGGTTGACGACGTCCGGGTCACTCTCGACTCGCAGTCCTCGACCTACCGGGTGACGGATGTCGCCGCGTACAACGCGACCACCGGTAACTGGACGGTCGAATTCGACGGCGACGACGTGATCGACGACGGTCGATACGACGTGATTGTAACGGCGCGCGACGATGTCGGCAACCGGGTCGACACCATAGCTCCCGACAAGGTCGACTTCGACCGGGCGCCGCCCAGTCTCGCGGCAACGGTCAGCCGAGTGAACGCGACAGCCGCGAACGTCTCCGTCAACGCGACCGAGTCGCTCCGACCTGGGGCGCTAGCCGTCGACGTCGAACATCCCGACGGGACGATCGAAACCGTCAGTGTCACCAACGAAGGTGGCCACTGGAACGGGACGTTCGACCTTCCGGCGAACGGTCAGTACAACGTCACCGTGACAGCGCTCGACCTCACCGGGAACCGCGGGACTGACCGAGCGAGGGCCCTGTTCGCGAACGAGAGCACCGACGCGAACAACACTATCACGGTGCAGATGCAGCCGTCTGGACTGTTCGTCCGGTTCACCACCGACCAACCGGTCAACGACACCTCCATCACGATGACCGAGAGCAACGTGGCCCTCGAACCGCTCGTTCGCGGACAGGCAGGCGTAAGGTTCCTGAACGCCGTACCCGGTGAACGTCTCTCCGACAACATGACTTACGCCGTCATCGGCATCCCGGTCGACGAGTCGCTTCTGACTCATGGAACCGATGTCGACGACGTGACCATCCGGTACTTCAACGAGACGACCCGCCAGTGGTCCGACGTTCCGACGACGGTCGAAAACGTCTCCGTCAACGGGACGTCCGATCAGTACTGGATCGCGAACGTCACCCACTTCTCGACGTACGGGGCGGTCGCGTCTGACACCACCCCGCCCGCCGTCACGGCGACGACACCCACCGACAACCACGAGTTTGCGTCCGGGACGTCGTCAGCGACACTCACAGTCGAGTACGAGGACGCGCTCAGCGGAGTGGACGCGAGCCGAACTGTGGTACTGTTCGACGACGCATTGGTCACGACAGACTCTGCCACCACAGTCACGGGTGACTACGCTGAGTTCGAGGCGACCGGATTGACTGACGGCTCAAGCCACACCCTCGAAGTAACCGTCGAGGACCAAGCCGGCAATAGCCACACCGAGACAGTGTCGTTCACCGTCGACACGGTCAGCTCGGATGGAGGGAATTCACAGCCGGACAACGATGATTCTTCGTCGCAGTCGGACGATGACGACTCTACGTCGCAGTCGAACGGTAACGACCAGTCCGACGGCTCGACCGGTGAAGGCGACGATCAGCCGACCGCCCCCCGTGCGTCGATCGACAGCGCGGTCCTCGGTGACGAGAGCTTTGTCTTCCGGATCCGCGATACGAGCGCGAACGAAACACTGTCGGCGACCGTGGAGAATGGAACGATCGGCACAACCGGCGTCACTCTCGAACGACTCACCGTCACAGTCAACGCAGGCGGCGACAGTGACCTCGAAGTAATCGGGGGCGCGACGCCGACCGAGAGTCCTGCGCTCTCTACCGGACAGGGCACCGTCCTCACGTACCTTGACGTCACGAACGCCAGTACGGTGGACGCGACGCTCCAGCTTTCCGTGCGTCGGGACGTCCTCAAAGAGCGCGGCGTCGACCCGATCGATGTGGTCGGTTACCACCTCGTCGACGGTTCGTGGAGAGCAGTCACCCTCACGCAAGTGAACGCAACCGATGACGTCGTGGTCTATGAGGCGAACTTTTCGGGCCTCACCGGGTTCGCACTGGCAACCAACGCACCGGAGGAATCCACGACCACCACCGAAGCGCCGCTCACGGAGACCGAGACCACTGCGGAACCCACCCCGACAACAATCTCGGCCACCACGACTGACACACCCGGATTCGGTCTCGGCCTGACGCTACTCTCACTACTTGCCGTCGTGAGTCTCTTCGGGCGGCGTCACAATCGAGAGAAGTCTACGAAAAAGTGAAGCGCCTCGGGCTTTCCGCCCCGAGACACTCCGGCTGGGTTATCTTCATCGCCTCAGTTCATAAGGCGTTCACTGACCGGTCTTGTGCGACCGAATAAGCCTGTAGCGAGTCCGTTGGGGACATCCTTCGAGGACGATGCACCACTCGGTCTCAGAGAGTCCTCCGACGCGGCGCTGCTTCTTCTGTGTGAGATGACCGTTAACGAGTTCAATCATCGCATCGAGTGTCCGACGTGCCCGGTCTTTTTGGAGAGTGACCGAGACCAACCTCTTTTCCGAAATTTCGCAGGGAGAGCCCCTCCAGACAATATTCAACTAGATAGTTAAATAGCTACAGCACGTCCATTCAACTAGATGGTTGAACAGACCTCGGACGACCTCAACTTGGACGCAATCTTCCAAGCGCTTGCCCACCCGATCCGTCGGGAACTCCTCGAACAGCTTGCCGGTGGCCCTGAGAGTGTCAGTGAACTCGCCGACCCTCACGATGTCTCTTTGGCGGCAGTGTCGAAACATCTGCAGGTGCTGAAGGATGCGGGTTTAATAGAAGTCGAGAAGGACGGACGGGTTCGCCGATGCCACCTCAACGCAGCACCGTTGAGTGCGGCTTTCGGCTGGCTGACCCGCTACCGTGTCTTCTGGGAGGATCGATTCGACGCACTCGCCAACCATCTGGAGGAAGAAGACCAATGACCGACGAACAAAGGACCACAGAAGTGGGAACCGAAACGGCGCTGACGGCTGAGCCGGACAGCCAAACAATCGAGATCGCGAGAACATTCGAGGCATCACGGCAACGCGTCTTCGAGGCATACACGGACCCAGAACTGATTCCGGAGTGGTGGGGGCCGAGAAGCTACTTGACGTCCGTTGACGAGATGGACGTGCGCCCCGGTGGAATCTGGCGGTTCCTCAATTACGACGGAGACGGAAACGAGTACGGCTTCCACGGTGTCTACCACGACATCGTTGAACCCGAACGGATTGTACAGACGTTCGAATTCGAGGGCACACCAGGACGCGTCCAACTCGAGACCGCGACGTTCGACGAACAGGACGGCAAAACACGGTTGACGGTCCAGTCTGTCTCCCAGTCTAGAGCGGACCGCGATGCAATGCTTGAATCAGGAATGGAAGACGGCGCTCGAGAAACATGGGAGCGGTTTGCAGAGTTACTGGAGTCGATAGAGGAGGCGACTAGCCGATGACGAATCAGGATCCGAATGCGGGACAGAGCATCACGGTGAGTCGTGTTATTGAGGCCCCTCCTGAGCGAGTCTACGAGGCATTCCTTGACCCAGACGATCTCGCCCAGTGGTTACCACCAACTGGCTTTTCTGCTGAAGTCCACGAATTGGAGCCTGAAGTTGGTGGGAAATTCCGCATCACGTTCACGGGCGACACCGAGGAATTCGCGGATTACGGCCACTCATTCGGTGGGACTTATAAAGAGTTGAAGCCGAGTGAACGCATCGTTCACACCGACGCATTCGAAACTGACGACCCGGCAATGGCAGGTGAGATGCTTGTCACGGTCACCTTCGTGGCGGTTCCGGATGGAACCGAGGTCACTGTCCACCAAGAGAGGATTCCAGAAAACATCAGAACTGAGGATGCAACTGCTGGATGGACCGACTCCTTGGCTAACCTCGCAGACTTGGTGGAGGACAGTAGTTGAAATTGGAATCTTGGTGTGAATAAGCCTCGCAGCCTCAGTCACCGAGAATTGTCCATTTTTAAGGACCTGATTTTAGGTTGGCCGGGCTCTGTTGGAATCCTTCAATGTTGATATCGAGACTACAGCAACACCATGCCGTAGCTGATGACTGGCCTTCAATGGTCAGGTAGTTCGTAGACCTCTGCTAATGACTCGGCAAAAATCGTATCGATAAGAGGAACAAGATGCTCGTTGTCGGCGACGGGATCGCCATACGCCGCCTCAAGTGCTTCGACGTAAGCAGCAAAGAAGTCCTGATTAAGAAGAAAGCCAAGCGCGACAATTCATCATCCACGACTAAAGTTATGAGCTTTCTCCTCGATTTTGTGTAGCTCACGGCCGTACTTGGCCTAACTCACAATCGAATCGCCACATTTCGTCAGGACGAAACTGAACAGAGCAAGCTCGTATTTGCAACCAACATAATTAAAGTAGTGATAGTATATTCAGTAATCTAGTATGGTGCGATACCCTCTTCAGGTGCTGCTCGTGGTTGGCATGGTTCTCCTCGCCGGCTGCGCGGGCGGTATCTCAGAGTCCCCAATGACTCCGACAGCGGATACTTCCGAGCACGCCACGACTCCGACAACGGATACGAGCCAGTCCAATGCCGTAGCTACGGCCGCAACAGCGGTGAGCACAAACGCGGGAACGGTCGCCTTCTACATCAGTGATGAAGAGAACGCAATCGGTGACTTCCAGCATCTCAACGTGACAGTAACGCGTGTCGGCTTCGAACGCGCAGCGGCAGACGGTGGCGGATGGGTCAGACACGACGTTGACGCCCAAACAATCGATCTCACGGAACTGCAAGGCGCGAACGCCACGCTCATCGATAAGTACAACCTCGAGAACGGCACCTACAGCAAGGTGTTCATCCACGTCAGTAACGTGAACGCGACGCTCCAAAACGGAGAGCAGAAGCGCGTGAAGCTACCGAGCAAGAAACTGCAGCTAACAAACGAGTTCACAGTAGAGAACGGCTCCGAGGTGAACTTCGTGTTCGACATCACGGTCCACAAAGCCGGGAACAGTGGTAAGTACATCCTCAAGCCGGTGATCAGCGAGTCCGGCACGGACGTCCCGATCAAACCCAAGGACGACGAAGAACAGCGTGAGGGACTGAACCTGGAACTGGTCGGCAACGTCTCACAGGGAGAGAACGTCACCGCCGAGGTCACTCGCGATGACAAACCAGTTGCGAACGCGACCGTCGTCGTCAACGAACAAGTCGTCGGCGAAACCGATACCGATGGCCAGTTATCGTTCGAGGTCCCCAATGATGAGACGCTGAAAGTCACGGTAAAGGAGGGTGGCGACCAGGCGGCCCGCGAGGTAAAGTTCGAGCCCACAAGTGAACAAGGCGAGAAGGAAAAAAAGGAGGTGACGTCATCGCTTCACGCGACGTTCATCAGTAATGTTTCACAAGGCGAGAACGCGACGCTGAGCGTCACACAGAACGACAGTTCCGTCGAGAACGCGGACGTCTTCGTTAACGATGAAGAGGTTGGCACGACTGACGCCAATGGCGAAATCACATTCGAGATTCCCAACGCGGATACGATGACGGTGACTGTACAGGTGGGGGACGAGGAACTCGAAGTTGAACGCGAGTTTGAATCCAACGAGAGTCGGTAATCCAACCCATTTTTGCTCTCTGCATGCAGCATACGACTTCTGACACAGACTAAGTAGGTTTCTACGAGTATGCTGAATACATAGCGCGTATCCCTCACGAGGTGAGGAAGATTATGTAGCGAAGTTTTCTATCTGTTGGCTCAGATGTCGAGGAGAATTTTGAGGAGTGATAGGAGAACCAGAGAGACCAATACCACGGACTATCAGATATCTTAGTTAATGGGTAGTCTCAAGACTTGTATTGACATAATGTCCTCTCATGAGTGTCATTGCAGATTTCAGTGTTCCCGCTGATGCGTTCTGCTTAGCGCACACACTCAAATCTGCCCCGCAGACGGCAGCCGAGTTAGACCTGTTAGTTGCTCACAGTCCTGATTACATCATGCCGTTTCTCCGTGTAGTTGGAAACGAGTGGGAGCAATTCGAGACCGTACTTGATGAAGACCCAACTGTTGATGAATCAGAGTTGACCGATTCGTTCTCCACTGAGCGCTTATATCAAATCCAATGGGCAGACGTTGTTAGCGAACGTCTGCGCATCATTCTCGATCACGAGGGAGTCATTCTTGATGCCCGTGGATCGGGTGACGAATGGCGGATGCGCGTCCGTTTTGAATCCCGCAATCATTTCTCCGAATTTATGAACCACTTCAAAGAAGAGGGACAAGTGACACTGCACCAATTATTTACTCCGACCACATCTGGGGTTCACTCCTATGCGCTTTCGGAAAAGCAACGTTCTGCTCTTCTCACAGCATATAACAGTGGTTACTTCGATGTCCCACGGAAGGTAACAGGAGACGATCTCGCTGAACAGCTCTCTATCTCACATCAGGCAGTCTCAGACAGATTACGTCGTGGAATAAAGGTTCTTATTGAGCAAACATTAGCACGAGAACAGAGCCGTGAAGGATGAAATACACGGTAATGTATCAGTCTGAAGTATCTTTGCGACCAGCAAAAGTCTGGTCGTGGAGGCGCACCCGTAGGCGTACGCTTGAACAGCGAGACGTCGAATGTAAACGGCGAGTATTCGCCTACCCCTCTATTGGGTGAGAATGGGAGTTCACGCTGAATGCCACGCCCTTCAGAGCGTGGTAGTTCACACAGATTCGAGGAGGAAGCCCACGACTTGAGTCGTGGGAGGAATCCGACAACAGTCAACTAATCCACCGACGACAGTATGCCGACTCCCAAACGCACATAATAGGTGGTCGCGCATGTGAAGTCACAATGGAGGTCAAACGAACCATTCCCGTCAAACTTGACGTACCCGACGAGCGACGGGATGACCTTCATCAGACCATCGACCAGTTCAACCACGCCTGCAACTATACTGTCGAACACGGTCGCAACGACGATGACTCCCTCATTCTGAACAAGTCGAAGATACACGACAAAGTGTACTACGACCTTCGGGACGAGACCGACCTACCCGCGAACCTCTGTGTTCGTGCGTACTCGAAGGCGGTCGAAGCGATGAAGTCCACAGTTGCCGAGTGGAAGAAAGGTAACAGCAGACCGATCCCGCGCTTCAAGCAACCGTCTGCCATCTACGACAAACGAACGCTGACCATCAAGGATAGGTCAGCCACGCTTTCGACCATCAACGGGAGAGTCGCCGTCGAATACGTTCTCGGGGACTACCAGCGGTCATACCTCGATGACGACGACTACGAAAAGCGGATGGGGACGTTGCACTACCGTGAAGACGACGACTCATTCTACCTCCACATAGTCCTCCTAAAAGAGGTTGAGGAACGTAGTGGCGACCGCGTGATGGGCGTCGATTTGAACTTGAAGAACGTCGCCGTGACCAGCACGGGTCGCTTCTTCGATGGTGGCGAACTACTGTGGGGACAGAACCACTACTTCCGAGTCCGCCGTAGCCTCCAAGACAAAGGCACTCGTTCCGCGAAGCAAGCACTCGCGCGACTGTCGGGACGAGAAAACCGCTTCGTCTTGGACCGCTTGCACACCATTTCTCGGCGTCTCGTGGACGAAGCCCGTACCCACGACTGTTCGTACATCGCCGTCGAAAACCTGACCCATATCCGCGAACGGATGTGGAACGGCAACGACCAGATCCGTCGCCAAATGCACCAGTGGGCCTTCCGAGAGTTGCAGGAAATTCTCGCATACAAGGCCAGCGAATACGGGATTCGTGTCGAACAGATACCGCCTGCGTTTACGTCGCAGACGTGTTCTCGATGTGGACACCAATCTAGCACGAACCGCGATAGCGAGACAGGGTGGTTTGAGTGCAACGAGTGTGGTCAGGAGTACGACGGCGATTACAACGCTTCCAAGAACATTGGTCTGAAGTTATTAACTGTACCCGAGGGCAAACGTCCCTCGGGGTTGGGCGACGGTCATCTCGCCCTGAAGAACGGGACGCTGAATCCGAATGGCGATTACACTGCCTACGACCTTGCGTCGTCAGAGGGGGAGTCCCACGTTCAAGCCCACGACTTGAGTCGTGGGTAGATGACTGTATCCTCTGAACCCAGCATGTCGATTTTGCCATGTGCTGGGGTTCAACAGAGCCGATTGCGGCTCTCCCGCGAACCAACCCCGCCCTATCGCACATATATGAAGAAACAGAAAATATATTGGGAGAAGCCGCCTATAGGTAGGTATGACAGAGTTCGATCCTGCTCCCGAGTCGGACGCTCCCCAGCGACGGTGGCAGGCGGGAACGGACACGTTTGGTCGTGTCTACGACGTCGTTCTCGGAGTTACGTCTCCGACTGCGTACACCGAAATCGCTGAGCTTGCAGACTGCTCTCCAAACGCCGCCAAAAAGCACCTTGACCGCTTGGCGGAGATGGGCATCACCCGAGCCGATAGAGACAGCCGCCCGGCGACATACGTACGAAACGAAGGGTATCTCGAATGGCAGGACGCCAGTCGGATCGCAACCGACCTCTCGGTCGAAGAGATCATTGACCGCGTGGAAGCGCTTGAAGCGCAACGGACGGAATACGAAGCGCAATTCGAGACGACAGACCCGACGGCTATCAACGTGTTTGACCACGGTAATCACGAAACTATCCACGAGCGAATGACCGCAGTCAGCGAGTGGCAGGGTGTGATTCGAGATATCCGGCTATATGAACTTGCTCGCCAGCTCTCCCAGAACGACGGGCACCTGATTTCGGCGTAAATGAGCCAGCCACCGGAGGATTCAGCGCCACACTCGACAGGCCCACCGGATCGGCAGACGCTGCGCCTGCTAGAGCGATACCTTTCGTCAGATTCACTCGTGGCGGAGACTGCGTTTGACCCGGATTCCTACGAACCCCGATTGCTTCATGGACTGCTCGACGCTGGACGATACCCGGACTCGGTGACAGCAGCCCGACTCGACATCCGATGGTTCACGACAGGTGATTTCTCGGTCCACTACGTCGAAGAACACGAGGATGGGGAACGTTGGGAGTGTCGCTGGGACCGGCACCCGAACACGCACAACACCCGATTGCATTTCCATGAGCCACCATCTGCGGACGAAATCACTGACCTCGAACTCCCATCGCTCCATCCACTCGAAGTATACTCGACAGTGCTTACCGCGATAGAGCAACGCGTACAGACACTGTGGTCGTCGCAATGATACAGTTACGAGCGCATACCCCTGTCTTTAGGCGGGGGTCAAGCGGACAATAGCGTACATCCCCACCGACGACGCTACGACTGGATTTCCCACCGATTCACCGTCAGTACTAATACTCCACGACCCTATAGTGTGTAACACGGATGAAGACCACACGCCACGCGACCTACAACCTCAACTACCACATAGTGTGGTTGCCGAAGTACCGCAACTCGGTACTCGTCAACGAGGTCGCAGACCGTGTGCGAACCATCCTCCACGAAATAGCCGACGACAAAGGCCTCGAAATACTCGACCTGACCGTACAACCCGACCACATCCACCTGTTCGTCAGTAGTCCACCGAAGCACGCACCATCCCTTCTCGCTAACTGGTTCAAAGGCATCAGTTCGCGGAAGTACAACCACCGCTACGCCGACCACGACGGCGAGAAAATCGGATGGTCGAGGGGCTACTACGCAGGGACAGCAGGACACGTATCGAACGAGACGGTCAAGAACTACATCCAGCGTCACGAGGAGGACGAGTCGTGACCGAACTCACGAAGACGCTGGAACTGAAACTGGTCGCCCCGAACGCGCACAAACGGAGGAAACTCTGTAAGACGCGCGAGGCGTACCAGCAGGCGCTTCACGACGCCTTCGACGCCCGCTGTACCACGCAGACCGAAGCGAACGACGTGGTGGTTAACTACGACCTGAGCGGGTACGCGAAGAACGCGCTCAAGAAGTACGTCCCGCAACTCACGACGACGTACAACGCGGGCGAACTTCACGACGACCACCCTGTTCGGTTCACGAACGAAGGGCTACGGCTCGACCACAAGCCCGAGAACGCTATCGAGTGGTACGTCAAAATCCCGCACCACGAGGACTACCACCTCTGGATGCCAGCACAACCGAATCCCGAACAACGGGACTGGTTGGAAGCGTTGAACGCGGGAGACGCCACGATGGGCGAAAGTCGGCTGTTCGAGCGGGACGGGACGTGGTATCTTCACGTCACCGCCACCCGCGACGTGGAGGATGGTTCCGAGGTGTCCGCCGAAGAACGGACGCCCATCGGTGTCGATATTGGGGAAGCGTCGCTCGTCACGGTGTGTCACCGCGACGATTACGGTTGCCCGACCGCTCCCGAACTGTGGGCTGACGAGGGGAAAACCGTTCGTCGGCTCCGCAAGACCTACTTCACCGCCACGAAACGGCTCCAGACGCGGGGAAGCGAACGTATCGCGGAGTCTTTCGGAGACGACCTGTGGAACCAGATAGACGATGTGTTCCACCGCGTCACCCGCGAAGTCGTGGAGTACGCTGAGTCCGTCGAGAACCCCGTTCTTGTTCTGGAAGACCTGACGTACATCCGAGAGTCGATGGACTCCGGCGAGTACATGAACCGTCGTCTCCACGGATGGGGGTTCGCCAAACTCCACGCGCAGATACGCTACAAGGCCGTCGAGAAGGGTTTCCCCGTTGAGACGGTGAACCCGCGCAACACCTCGAAGGAGTGCCATGCTTGCGGTGAGGTGGGGTATCGTCCGAAGCAGGCGACGTTCAAGTGTACGAACGACGCTTGCTGGATGGGCGAGTATCAAGCGGACGTGAACGGAGCGGTGAACATCGCAGACCGCTACCTCAGCGGAGAGAGTTGTTCCAGAGAACACGAGAATGACGATGACTCGGCTGAGGATGGGGCGCGTTTGACCGCGCCACAAGACAGCCAAGCCGATGCTGACACCCAGCAGGCGACGCTTGGAACGTATGCGTCTTGAAACCAGAAGGTTGAGCAGACGCTCGGCCTGAAATCCCGTGGTGGGATTCCCGCGTCTTTAGGCGCGGGAGGAGGTCAATTTGTGAAGGGGCAAGCATGAGTCCAAATCGACGGCACTTACACGTTTCACTACTCCCACTGGGACGCAGTGAACTACCCCACCCTACCGCTCGACTTTTGGCTCGCGCTTGAGATTGGGGCTTCCTGTTTCCACCACGCGCTTTGCAGATACCGAGGTGTCCACAGGGAGCGCAGTCTCCACAGGCGTTAACGAGAGCAAATCTCTCGTTCGCACATCAGAATCGCAAGGCGATTCTGAGGACGTTGATTCGGATCGTCCCGCTCCTAACCGCTTCTTCACACCGCGAGAAAGAATGTTCCACGCCGCGTTCGCATCTCTATCCGCCTCAAACCCACACGCCGGACACGAGTGTTCGCGCACCCACAGCGGCTTGTCCGTCAAAACGCCGCAGGACGCACACTCTTTCGTTGTTCCGTGCGGATTCACGGCGACGAAGTGCGTTCCTTCACGTTCGCACTTGTATTCCAATTCAGGGTCCCGAAGCAATGTGCTTCGCAGAGCTGGCGGACTGCCTGTGCATCGGTTACGACTGCGCCGGTCGACGTCGTCGCTGCTTGGAGCGTTGCCATTGTTTGTCCTTGAGGGCGTTTTCCTGCCCCCGAACCCCTTTGGGGACAGTGAGGGTCTGTTAAAATACTCAGTTGCTGATAGTTCGTTGAGGCCGTGCTGAATACAGCGCGCGTATCGGTTATCGGCTCGGTACTTGGTGTGAGCAGATCGAATATCTCAGGATAGACTATACACTAACAGGGCGATACGTCGGTTCCAGTGAGACGTTTGACATCGGCAGCGGTAACGAGGTAGCGAGCATCCGACCCAGCATCCGCCACAACCAGTTCCATCGAGTTGTTCAGCGTAACCTTTTCCATTGTGTAACTGAACGAGTGTGTAACTGCAACGTACACTCCCTCAGCCGTTCGGTTGATGACTGTCGCGTTTGTCTCGACGAATGAGATCAATCCCCAGCTTTCGACACAAGATGCGTTCTTGAACTGTTCGGGGTATCAAAGTATCGTTGGTAAGAGCGTACGTGACTCCCGTTAAACATTGAGATCAACTCACGGTCAATGGGTCACCGTCTGAAGGATTACCCCATCATAACGAAGTCCCTGCAACTGTCCGTCACTAAGGTACTTTTATGAGAGTTGTCTAGACTGTTGGGTTCGTGTCAACCCCGTTCGCTCAACCCTCCCGGCCATCCCATCAGGCTGAACGGAGGGTTGATTTATGCACCTGCATTCACCGAAGTCGACGAAGAGGTACATACTTCGAGGATGCTGCATACATCTGCGCTCAACCGTTGGGGATTGTCGCTATAATCACTTTATGAGGGAATCATTGGCTAGAAAGATTACCGAAGAGCGGATCTCTTATCATCCAGCCATACAATAATGTTCTGGAGTTAGAACTGGTGACGGCAGAGAAAGGGACTACCTTGTCTGGGTGAAGTCAGACAGATCTAATCCCTGAGTAGGCTGGATGAATCGTGGTAGATGCGGGGGCAAACACTTTGTACCGGGCAGTCAGTGGATTCGACTATGCTCACGGATTTAGAGGATTCTGCCGAACCCTCTCTCCAATTCGACGGGATTACCAACCTTACAGAAACCAGCTCTGAGCTAACTGAAACGGCCGGGGTCCTGTACTACATTCCATCTACTTATCCCGTTCCGCTGGGTCGGACGCTTCTCACAGAACTCGCGGATGATTCCGTTCGATGTCTTCATTATCCTCGTACCTTCGAGAACTTCGAAGAAACAGTACACAGCGCGATCAATTTCATAACACGCGAACCGGGCACTAATTCTGCAGTTGTTATTTGTCCGCCCGCATTTATCGATCGACGAGACGACGTCATCGGCTCATCGTTCCTGGAATTCAAGCGGTTAGGGATTGAGGATTCGAACGTTGCTCAGCGAGAGGCCTACGGAGCAACGGTCGATGCCTCGCTTGATAGACACGATCTGTCGTTGGCTGAGTATCTGACCCGGCTTGTGGTAGCCGGTGCTGTCGGGAAAACTGTCGACACCGTAGCGTTGCAGCGAACACAGGAAGATGTTTATGATGATGTGTATATCCGGTACGATGATATCTCAGATGCTCCTGAGCCATTAGCCGAGTTCTTTCTGCGTGTTCTGAATCTCCAAGAGAAGACGGTGTTTGATCGGCTAGAAGATAATCAGAAACGGAACGTCTTCACCGTGCAGTGTGTCGATCATTATGGCGAGGATATCCCGACAGGGACGGGGAAGCGCGATGTCTTACTGCATCTCAGGCAGTTGGGGGAGGAGGTGATTGTGACGTTTCGGCGGTTAGCTTTGGAAACCGTGATTTCTCGGGAGTCCTCACGGAATATCGAGGATCTTGCTCCCACAACAGTTGACCGGGACTTTATCGATACGCTGCAGGCAGCGGTCAACGAGATTGGCGGCGATGATGTTGAGTTACGGTACGCTGATCCATTTGATGCAGGAGAGCTATTAGCGTCCCACTTTGGCCTCGTGTTTGCTGGGGCTGACGACGACGAGATATCACGGCGTTTCGCCGCGGCTCAAGATACCTTTGGTGACGAGGCTGAGCAACTTGCGAGCGGCGAACTGGGGGAGCGACCGACCCGGAACGCCCTTAATCGATTTGGGCGTTTCCTCCAGCACATTACAGAGCTTGTCATGATATCTGGTGGGGAAGCCGTTAACCAGGAGCTCTCTGGTGAGGAGTGGATAGATATTGCTGTACCGTATTGGCGGGCAGCAATAGAATTAGAAGCGGAGGATGTCGTTGCCTATCCCCACTTGACCGTGATGAATGAGGCGAGGGGCCGGCTCCTCGATCATCTTGAGTTGGAAGAAGAAGCGGCGGATATCCAGGGGATGGATGTCTCGTTGGAGAATCTTCCTGAGTTTCTCCGTCGATGGTCTGAGTTCGTCTTGGAATCGACGCCGACAGCTCCGTCCGAGTCGGATTTGCTGACAACACTGGTGCGGAAATACGACGCGTTTACTGACCTTGTTGTCTCATCCTATCCAGAAATCGTCAGCTCGAACGAGCATCCCCATATTGCAGATGTGCTAGAACCGGGGTCGGAGAGCGACGTCCGAGTTTTCCTGGTTATTGATAGCTTCGGCCTGATAGACTTTGAGGTGATTCAGCAATTGGATGCTCTGGGCAGAGACCCTGCGGATGTCGATGTGCTCTATTCGAATCTCCCCTCCTATACACCCTCTGCGATGACAACACTGCTCTCTGGACTTCCTGCCTCCGAAACAGGAATCTATGGATGGGCGCCGCGTCGAGGCGACGATGTCTATGACCTCCATCAGGACTATGGCCCCGATGCATTCGATTTCATTGACCGGACAACCTCCCACAGCTTCGAACTCATCCAGTCCACCCATCTTTCCGAACGAGGCATTACGCGTGTTGCCGAGCAGATAGCGGATATTCGGCAGACAACGGCACGAGACCTGACCGGGTCGCAGGCATCTCTCCGTGATGTTAGAGAAGAGCTGACTGGTGAACTGGAGAACGCGCTTCGGCAACGTATTGAGGTATATACTGATCCGTCTCGGCCGGCAGAAGCCCGAGAAGCTATGAAGTCGGATTTCGTATTATACGTCAGCGATTTCGATTCCTTCCTACATACGCCACTCGATTTCTCTGAATTCTCTAACTACTATCAGACGTTAGGGGGATTCATTGATCAGATCTACGAAGATATTGTATCAGCTATTGAGAATGCGTACGTAGATGCAGGACCTGAATTTGAGTCAGAATCGATATCTCTCGTTGTTGCGTCGGACCACGGGAAAATCACCACGTATGAGCGGGAGCAAATCATCGATTCTGTCCGATCCGACTACCGGTTCAATACGTCAATGCTGACGGAGGCGCTGGATGTGGACGAGGTATTTGAGATGAATTGCGAACGGTTAGAGGGAAAAACCAGATCCAATACGACCCGTGTCCCTCTTGGCCTCGCAGGCTCAGGTCGACCGATTCCATTCAATGAGGCACGTCGCTACATCTCGGATGACGAAACACTCTCAGATGAGACGATAGCAGAGGCAGTCCGAGTTAAGCCCTATCTAAACTCTGGGTCAAAGTACATGTATGGGTGGACGAGTAGTGTCGAAGACGACACAATGATGCGACTGGAACAACAGCCCGGTATTGATGTTGATCTGCCTTCGGGTGAGGCAATATTTGATTCGCCAACAATTGGGACGCTGTCACGGTATGCGGTTAAGGGACCACGGGCAACTGACCACGGCCACCATGGCGGTACGTCACTTGGAGAATTATGTGGTGTCCGCTTAGAGTTTGAACTACAACCATGAGTGATAGTACTGATGAGGCTGTCGGAGCAGCGGCTAAGAAGGAGGACTTGGATCTTGCTCTCCCTCAGTTAGGGAACCAACGGGTTATCGAAGGTCTGCAGCGGTTTGTCCGCTTGGTCTCCAGAAATCCCGGTATCTCTGAAGAAAATCTTCGTGAACAGATGGAGACCATCAACGAAGAACGCGACAACAATCTCTTCAGCCATCCACTTGACGAGTGGTTCACCTTCACGCTGCCCGGATACGCCGGCTCCGTGGAGGTCATCGAACAATGTGAGGACGGGATCTATCTCACCGAAGAAGGGCGTGACCTCGTCGAGGCCTCACCTCAGGATGTTGCGGCCTTCCGACTCTTAGTCGAGAAATCCCGGGACAACTTCGTGTACTTCTGGAGAGCTATCAAAGGCCTCGACAAACGAATTGCAGAGCGGAATTACGACCTCGGCACCAACCGAGGAAATGCGATCAATGATATGATGAAGTTCAATGCGAAGGGGAATTCGAATACTGCAGGGACGATCGGCGGCATTCTTAATGACCTAGGAATACTAACAAAGGAGGGCCGGCGATGGAAAATCGATCCCACGCAGTACCTCTACTTCCGACAGAATGATGAAGAGATCGTGTTACAGATTCTGGAAGAGAATGATCGCCACATGCCATATTCGGACCTTGAACATATCCTGAAAATGGATTTTGACTGGGATTCATCACGTATCGATGAAGTATTAGGTGAATTAGAGGACGGAGGACACATTTCAACCCGCAGGTACCACGGCAGGAAGATCATGGAGGTAGTTGACTGACTTCTCATGGCGCTTGTAGCACCCGTAATGGACGAGTTAAACAAACCCTGGAATAGACTCGTTATCGTAACAGCAGGAGACGCCAAGGCTGCCCAGGGATCTGTATTCGATTTCGTTGACGAGCTCCAGTTCCGTCTCTCCGGAGACTTCGAGCTCGCGTTCGTCGGTCCAGATGATGAAGATGATGGGGAGGGAAATAAGATCGTCTTAATGACACGTCCACTTAAAGAACACGTCGCTGGTCGCCGTGTTTATGTTGTCCCCGAGGAATCATACATCAAATCCGGACTAATGCGTTTCCGAGTCCGCCCATCTACATAAGATACCATGGATCAAGCACAAACACATATCGTCACGCTCCTCGAGGCACAAACCATCAAGGGATTCGAACGAGATTGCGAAGCCCTTGCTACGGACGAACACCCTCATTTCCGTGATTTTATCGCGTCGGAATCTGGTTTTATCCTCACCGACAAGAGGGATGCTATCATTCGAGGAATTCACTCTGGCCTTCTCGAAAAACAGAGTCCGGGGGTTGTCCTGCACGGAGCATATGGTTCCGGCAAGACGGTGCTAATGAACAATCTGGTTGACCTGTGCAGCCAATCTAAGGAATTTGTGAAAGATGGTGAACAGGTGGAATATGATCAATTCACCTATGGAGAAACTCTTATTGATCCAGTTGAGGTTAGCCTTGAAGACTGTGACAGCCCGAATCGGATGCTCGGACGGATTTTTGAGGGGCTGGTGTCGCCTGCTGATGGGCTTTCCGAAGGAGACCTGGTTGACGAATTCCAACAGAAGAAGGCGAATCTTACGGTCAGCGATCTTCAGGCGTTACCCTCCTCACAGCAGGACCGCCTCGAGGAGGTCTTTGACGATCCTTCAACAGTTGCTGATATTGCGATGACTGTGAAGGAGTTGACTACAGGAGATATCCACGAGACGCTTACGTGGTTCACTCGGCTTTACAAAGAGGAGACGGGTCGATATCCGGTTATTTGCCTGGATGAGTTTGAGCAGGCATTCGATATCGGGCCAGTGACTGATGAAGAATTGAAACTCCGAGCGATCGTTCGCAAAATGATTCGAAAGTCCGTGGTGGGTTTCGAGGACGTTGAGGAGCCACCATATATTCTCATTGCAAATACGCTCCCACTCCAGGACTGGCCGGAAATTCTGAACGCTAGAAGTGACCTGACTGACCGAGTCAGAGAGAGTATTGAGTATAACATTGACCTGTCTCGGGAAGAGAGTAAGGGACTCTTTGCGGACCTATATCGCCGCTATACTCTCCCACTGCTCCAAGACTACGATAAGGACGACTGGGAAACGCGTCTGAATGCAGACGATGACGAGACCTATGTGTACCCCTTCACCGAAGACTTCCTGAATTTCGCTTTATCGATCACAGAAGGATACAGGGAGGAAGGTGGAGACCGCGTTGTTCGGGGATTCCGTGACTTCAAACTGATTGCGAACGAGTATTTCAAGCGATGGGATCAGGACGGAATTATCGACCTCGACATGCTATATCGGTATGGCGACGAGGTACGTGATGAACTGGGAGAGTTGGATCGCGGGAACCTTGATGACCTCCCGGGACGAGATAGCATTGAGGAGCGTATTGAGGGCGACTTTGACGACTGTACTTATACACAACAGCGGTTACTTTTCGCGGTAGCTGAGGATGGAATTCTGTACCAGAGTCAAAATCCCGCTCTCTACAGTTCCGAACAGCTAGGAGACCTCGCAGACCAGTACGCGATAGACATCAGTGACGAGGAACTAGCTCACCTCATCGACACTGCAAGCACGAGAACCGATTACTTTGATATTGATGATGACGGAAGCTTGATCTTTGACTCAGGTGAGCTAACAGCAGAAGCTGCTCCAGACTCAGAGATCAATCTCTCCGAAGAAATCAACGGCGTCATCACCGATGAAGCTCTGCGGGGTACCAGCCCGATTCAACTCTATCGGGAATGGTATGACGCCCGCACTGTCTTCGACATCCCGTTTGATGCGGATAGCTCAAGCTACATCGAATTCGATATTGATGGCCAGCTGAGCTACACGGACAAGGTATATTTGTGCTTCAAGGAGATCCCGGAGGAACTGCAGATTGAATCATCGGATGACCAGCCGACTGCCCTTGAGTTCATCGTCTGCCTCACAGAGGCCGACGAGGACGACGACGTCGCTGCATTGTACGAGGTGTCTGAACGCTACGGACGAGCTGAAGACCTTGCCGAGGACTTAGAAAATGACCTCAACCCGGATATTCGACATGATCAGACGGAACGTGATCAAACCGAAAAGGTGCTCTCAACGCTTCGTTCGGAGTATCCCAGTTCGTCTGAATTCGACCGGTACCTGCTCTGGACGAAGCTCTGTCTGATCCGGGGTCTTGAGGAAGAAAACCCTGGCGAAGAACGGCTCCCTGACGGCCAGCTACGGATGCTTACCCAAACCAACTACCTCTTCTCGCCGGTAAACCTGAATGACGGTCTATCCAGTATATACCGATCTGATTATGTTCTCAATCGGCTGGGGTACGACGGCATCTACAATGGGAAGCAAGCGATGAATCTCGCCTATGCTGTACAGCATCTAAAGTACGAGGACTCGCTCGAATTTACTGACCCAGACATCCCTGAGGCAATGATGCCCAACTATCCGTATCTGAGTTTTGAGCCGATGTTTGGTGATGACCTTCGTAATACTCTTGAGAACTTTGAAGAAAACGAGTCCTTCGTGAATGATGGCGATATCACTGACAACTATACAGCCAACTTCCAGAGCAATATAGACGGGCTGAAAGAAATGCTGGAGGGGGATGATGAGGTCACCGAAGATGAGGTGTATAACCGCATTTTCGGAACGACCGAGATCGATAATGTTACTCGGGCATTGATCTTCCTCCTGTTCGTCATTGGGGACTACAACGAGGAGTGGATTCTCGACGATACTGGGACGATTATTGGCGCTGAAAGCGACCAAGAAGCAAGATGGGAAACCATCCAGGACAACCTTCGCAAAACGGTTGAGAAGCAAGTGCTGAAGAGCGCTCGCGGAGAGGATATTGACACCGACGAGCTTGCATCACTCCGCGAGGCCTATACAGATGTCGATGATATCCCCGCAGCTGGCCGGCTTGATGACCTAGAAGAACACTGCGATACGGACCTATCCGTAGAACATGGCCACCTCGATCAGCGGCTCAGGACCCTGGGAAGCAGTCCTGCATTCAGCGGAACCAATGTCCCTAATTATATCGCGGAGTTGCGTCCGCTCGGACAGTTAGAAACCGAGGTTCTGTTCCTGATTACGCCGGCTACCGAGCAGCTAATTGACCAGCTAGAAGCGGCTGAGGATGTATATGACTTGATGAACGAGGTCGAGGAATTAGAATCGACTTACACCTCACTGAGTGGCACCGATCCTGATCTGAACCTCGATGATATCGATGTCTCTGTCGTCTCGACGGTCAACGACCACTATGATAGGACCACTGTCGAAGACTTAATTGAAGGATTGTCTATTGGAGACGTGCTGTCCGAGTTCAGTGATGATGGACGAGACCTAGATCCGACTGTATCTGAACTCGAACGCCATCGACGGCAAATCGTACCTGACATTGAAGACTACGAGGCAGACGATGATGTCGCGGATCTGGAGTCCGATAAGGAGTTTCTCATCGGGGAGATTGAGGATGAAATCGAAGAGCTTGAGGAACAGGTGGAGGGGGAACGCGAGTACTTGGAGAATCAGGAGGACCGGCTTCCTGATGGAAGTTCGTGGTCTGGCCAAGGTCACCGGGTTCTGGATAGCTGTGAGGACGCTCTTGACAAGTCAGCTATTGACTTTGACTATGACCAGTATAAGAATCCGTGGGACCGGTGGAGGAACCGGATCAAGCAGCATATCGAAGAAGAGGCCTACGACGAGGACGAGATCTCGGAGGTGCTCGACAGGTATGGGGCACCGGAATCACCGGATACGATCCTTGAGACGGAGGAAGTGGATGTGGACGAGTCCTTGATGGGGCTGTCGGATTCGGACTTTGAACAGGTCATCAACGCCCTAAATGGGGACGACAACGATATCCAATCCCTTCGTCGAACCCTAATTAAGCAACGCGTCCGAAGTAAGCTGGGAGAAGAACAATGATTATCGGCGGAGACAACGAGCAACTGGCCGGATACATCGGCCGGAAGTTCTCATCTCAAGGCGAGTTGCGGGAGGATGTCCATATTGATCTGAATAACCCACACATGGTAACCGTGTGTGGGAAGCGGGGCTCCGGCAAGTCCCACACACTCGGGGTGTTCATGGAGGAACTGATGTCGCTGCCAAGGATGGTGCAGGACAACCTGTCGGGACTAGTAGTCGATGCGATGGGGATCTATTGGAGTTTGCAGGTTGAGACTCAGTCTAAGGATGCGCTGAGCGACTGGGACTTGACGCCTGAAGAGTACCCTATCACCGTATACTATCCAGCGGGGCTGGAGGACCGCTACGAGGATGTGAGTGAGTATTTCCATGAAGGGTTCGAGCTTTACCCCTCAGAACTCACCTTGGACGATTGGTTCTATGTGCTGGATATCGATGAGACGCAAGCGCAGGCCGGGTTACTAGCTCAAATTATTGAAGAAGTCGAAGAGGAATTCGGGCAGTACTACGGCCTTCACGACGTTATCGAACGCGTCGAACGGTCTGAGGAAAGTGCCAACATCAAGGAGGCTCTGCTTCGACGTTTGGAGAAGGCTGATTCGTGGGGCGTTTTCAGCTCCACGGGTAACACGATCGACGAGATCGTTAAAGGAGGCGAATTCGTTGTTCTTGATCTAAGCGGTGCCGGTGCGTTACCGTGGAACCTGCGGACTCTGTTGACCGGGATCCTTGCTCGGAAAGCCTACAATGAGCGGAGCTTCGAGCGTAGCCGTGAGGAAGTTGCCCGCATTCGAGGTGCCGACTCAGAGATTGATTTCCCCCTTGTCTGGCTATTCCTCGATGAGGCACACCTGTTCGCACCATCTGGTCAGACCGTCCCAAGTACAGAGCCGCTTGTGGAGTGGGTTCGGCAGGGACGACGGCCAGGTCTTTCAGTCGTCATGGCAACCCAGCAGCCGGGCGCACTGGACAGCAGGATTCTATCGCAGTGTGACACGGTCGTGATCCATCGGCTGACCGCCGGACAGGATTCCGATGCTGTTGGCGACAAAGTGTCTGAACTGCACGATACGAATGCCCTTAGCCACTACATGGAGAACATCCCGAAAGACCCCGGCTACGCATACGTCATGAACGACAGCGGCGAAAAAATGGTTCCTGTGAAGATCCGGCCCCGAAGAAGCTGGCATGCTGGCGGCAGCGCCAAACTCGAGGAGTTCCTCTAACCGAGAATCTACGAAGAGACGCTATCGGCTAACTCCAAGATCGGGATCGTCCGCTTCGTGTCCTTTCCGTGTTGGATTTCCTTGTTCTGGAAATCGAACTGGATGGGTTCTCCGAGATAGGAGGAGCGTTCTATTTTCGTAAGGACGTCCAAGTCACCGAGTTTCCAGCAGATCAACCGGTCGATATGTGACAGCGCGGCTTCTTCTTCGAAGAAATCACTCAGCTTGACGTGGAGGGCGGCCTTCTCGAAGCCGTTGTCGGTCTCGAGAATTGCGTTCACTTCGTCATCCATCTGGAAGTCTGCGATCCGGACGGTCTCCGGCGCTCCATCCAGTAGTGAATGTAGTACGGGCATCTGAACCGAGAAGGGTATGCCGCCTCCCGGAATTCCAGTAAGCTTGACTCAATATCAGGTGGGAGGGGTAAGCCCGGAACGAGATCCCCTATTATGGAATTCACCGCCTTATGTTGTAGTTTCGATATAATCCATCATTTAAATGTGTCTTCTGTTAACGGTCACGTCTCTTCCTCCGGCCACATCTTGGGTGGTTGGTAGAAACTCCGTCTCCTAGTACTGGTTTCTGACGACGACTGACGATCGAGCCGACGTACCCCAAGGTAGCCGTACCGGGAACCGATACGGAACGGACGTCGGCAACACGAGAGTGGGTCGTATCGCGTTCAGGTTAGCGGTGGAATCACGTGTTTCATGGTAGATTCTTGACCCTCTCGGGCGTGAGTTTACACCGACCTCATCACTTACTGGCCACCTCAGATGTGGCCGGTGAATCTGATGACCGTCGTTCCCCAGGAAGGTCGACGTCCTTCTTTAGAACGATTCGTCGCTCTTTGTACGAGAGCCCGTCTTTTCGGTGTGTCTTTTTCATCATACAGAGGCGGCCCTTTGCCAAGTCGAGCATCGAGTCCATTGTTCTCCGAGCGAGTTCCTGCGAATACTTCCTCGTGATGCCGGCACGACGACTGCGAATCTCTTCTGCAATGTCCGAAGAGTCGATGTAGACGCGGATGTCGCCTGAACCCTTGCTCCAGAGATCGTAGCGACCACACTCCTGACGCTTCCGCCACGCCTTCGCCGCCAGTTCGTCTTCTTGGCACTTCGTGACGCTTGCGAGCATCTCGTCGTCGTACCGAGCAAGTCGCTGAATCGGAAGCAGGTCGGCGGTCGCGTGAGTGACTGCTCCACCACGCATTAGGCAGTCTTCTTCGCCTGGAAGACGGCCGTAGGCCGAGCCGTCGTCTTCGTGATGCGTTCGATCTGATTGCCGTCGATATCGATATGCGTCTCCTCGACGTTTCGCTCGATGTTATCCCAGAGGAGATGAGCATCCTTCTCCAGTTCCCGAGCTGTAGCTCACCAATTAGAGGGTCGAGCGACTTTGCTCGGTTGATCGCAGCGTTGGCTAAAGACCTCGTAGCTCCAACCTCGCGCTCAAGTTCCTCAACACGGTCCTGTAGCTCTTCGTTCTCCTCGCAAAGTTTCTCAGTTGCTTCGTCGACCTTCTGTTCGATTAGGTCGTCAGGCTCGTCGAGGTCAACAGCTATCTGCTGAGAACTCACCGTTGCTCACCCCCACGAAGAATGACCAACGTTACTCCTCTCCCTAAACTCAGGGAGGAGTCGGATGGATGTTGGATTGTGAGGGAAAGCCAGTAAGTCAAGGGCCGGATTTGACCGGGTTGAGATTCTACAAAATTACCCATAATAATCCTGACAGTCGTGCACTACGACCCACTCTGGCAGTCCTGTCCTTCGACATATATGACACTCAACTAACGGAGTCAACGACAGTCCTTCACAGGACTGTAGAGTTGCATACAGATGCATTTGGACGTCTGGATCCTCCGTTCAGGATAAATTCTGTGAGAGATACACCTGGAGTTCATTGCATGCGCTCATGCCTCATGCTCCTTGCGCCGAGTATCAACGTACAGGCCAAGGTGTGCGACTTAGGCCCATTGAGTGCCACCCACGCTTGTAAGTTACTTACTGGGTGAGTGGACGACCATTGAGTGGTTGGTAATGATCGAGATCATAGTTGGTGAAGACGACGGTATCGTCTGGCCGGGGTATTGATGGCTGAATCCATCTCGGCAGACTTCAGTTGAGGGCTTTCACGGCGCGAATAATGAGCAAAGCTTCCTTCCCGGTGACATCGACCGTGCCACTCCGTTCCACAGCCGATGTACCCACCGCTATTAGACACTTCCATACAAACCCCAACACAACTAAACTAGAATCGTGTGAAATGGCGGTGGGATAGTCCTGTGAAAGATACCCACCTCAGACCCTCCGTTTCTCGGAGGCGTTATTCGCGGCGTGAATTAACGTCTCATCATTCACTGCCGCCAAATTCACGATCACTCGATTCGACCGGTTATCACCTGTCTCATACGAGAAGCCTTCGAGTTCTCCAGCAAGTCGCATAAGATCATAGCAATGCCCGGGCGATGGATGACCATCGAAGAGCCACTTAACATCCTTGTACACCATCTGTGACTTCTTAGTCTGCCGACTGGCTGCATCATCAACGAGCTTATTCCGAATCCGGTGAACCTTCTGTGACCGTGTGAGCTGCCCATACGTTACTGACTCAGGATGAGGCGAGACAAGTTGCTCGAGTTCAGCCAACCGCTCACTGAGCCTCTCATTCTCGGCTTCGAGTTCATCGATATGGTCAAACCCTGCGACACGCGCTCGGTTCAACGCCTCAAACCGTGCTTCCAAGTCATCGAGCTGCGCTTGTAGCGTCTCGCTCATTGACGCTCACCTGAGCAAATCTCGGGTTTCGACGATTCAGGACAGAGACCGTCGCCAGATTGGCGGTCAAGAAATGCTTGGCAGTCGTGCTCGAGGATGCGTTCTGGGAGTCCAACCGCCCCACAGACCTTGCACTCAATGAGCTCTGTACCGAGACTCATCCAAATAGGCACTCCGTGTTGTGGAAGTACGAGACGTCTATGAGGACGCTACGATCTGCCGCTTCTGCATCGCAGTGGCCACAGCGGTAGTAGGTTTGGCCGCCCTTTGACTGCGGTTCGCGGAATGGTCCAATAATCGCTACATCAATTGTGCCGGTGGTTTCAATACCGGCGCTTGCTTTGATACTCATGGTTCTTGATACTGCGAGAACCAGGCTACGGTGTTCCAGCACCGTGCCGCCTTCTGCGGCGTTGCCAGTTCTCAGTCACAACTACTCTCCAAGCCTGCTTAATACTTGCTGTATACAACAACCTTGTCTTATGGGACAACTTAATATGGGTGCATTCCGATAGGTGCTTACAATGGTAGTGACCAAACGCCCTCATATGGCAACTGGGCGTGCACTGACTACAGAAAGTGAACGTGAATATTTAGCAGGAGAACACGGTGACCAGCGCCGATACGAAGCCACCTCGCGAGTGCGCTCACGAATTACTGGTCCCTTAGCTGATGATGTCGAATTTTTGGCTGAGCACCGACCGGATTTGCTTGAAGAACTTCGTGAAGTTGTCTGTGAAAAGACCAACTGAGTGAATCTAACCATCACTTCTACGTTTGCGGCCGACTCCTTTAGGCGATACAATCTCTGGCACTCCCTTTGAGTGTTGGTTAGAACGAACTCTGATGAAGTCAGTACAATACTGGCGTCTTTCTGCGTTTCACTACTGTCAATCGAGAGATCCAGTTTAGGCGATAAGGACTTACTCTATCATAGAGCCTTCAGTTACCTACAGCAGAGGATTTAGCTCATTTCCTGCTACTATTCACTTCTGTAAATACTATGATTCTACTGTCTCCATCATTCAGGCGCTGAGGGCCTGATCGTCGAAAGCGGCTTTCGCTCATCTGGTTCAAGACTCCATCGACGCTTTGCAAAGTCTACAATGTCGTTCAATCGCTTTTCAATCTCCTCTTCTCCCCATTGCTCGTTCTCTCGGGCAACCTTTCTAGTCATGGTAAAATCAGAGTTCATATAGCCTGACTTGCCTTCCTCAATGCGATCTCGTTTCTTTTGGTATGGGAGGTTCTTCCACCCAGAGTTTCGAGGCCCGGTCGTTAGCGTAAGATTGCCGAGGCTGTGTTTCACTTCCTCGTGGATTTCTTCGTCTTCTTTTGTCAATTCGAGCTTTCCAGTATCATTGGGCCAAATATGATCAAGTGTATAATCGTTACCGGCATTCTCAGCGGCTTTCTCGATACTGGATTCGTCACCTCCCTTCTCCTCGCTCCGGAGGTACAATTCGTAGGAATACAGGAGGTAGCGAAGGTCTTTATATCGAATTTGATTGTACGCGTTTTGGTTCCGGAGCATGCCCTCGAAATCGTTTTGCTTCGATCGGATACGGCGCTTCAGGTCTTCCACTATCCAGGCGGCGTCTTTCTCGCCAGTTCCGATGTTGTTAGCGAGAGTATAGAATCTCGTACGACCCGTGTCAGACCGACTGACAGTGGTATATATCCGGAAGGATGCCACTTCGATCAGTTGGAGTATCTCGTGGAGTTCCTCGTCAGAGAAGTTGTCACTTTCGTACTCATCCCAGACAGCCAAGAGGAGTGGATAGAAGTTCCCGAGCCTATCGAGGGCGAATATCTTCCGTAGCTCCCAGTCGATATTCGGGTTATACTCGCCATCCTTTCCATACGAGCCGATCGATTCCATGTGTGAATAGTAGCGGCTGAGACTATCGGTATACAGATCTATCTCTTCAAGACAGTCATGTGGATACGAGCTGTAAGTCTTGAGGTCGTTCTCGCGCTGGAGGTTGGTGAAATGCCATTTTAACGCGCCGAGATAGACTGACGCACCGGAGCGAAGCGTTTTGTTTCGCCGTCCAGTTTCCCGACGGAGATAGCTGCTGTTCACTTTTGTATCGATGGTCGAAATGTAGTGATACCGCTGAATTCGATCTTCGCCAACGTCTGAAGTGCGATCGGTCTCCGCAATATCCTGCATCCAACGATAGATTCGACCAAACCGTGATTGGACGCCATCAACCGTGACTCCCATAGGAGCTTCCTCTGTCTGGGTGAGATACACCTTGTGCATCAGGAAGCTCTTGGTTTTGTCCAAATTGCTCAAACCAATTCCACGGTCATTGATCGATTCGAATATTAGGGTCGCCTCCTCAGGATTCTTGACGGTGTATACGACGAACTGGAGTGACTGAATCGTCGAGAGGAGGTCGTCAAGTTGACCGACGAATTCTACTTGCGAGTGTTCTTTCTGTCGATTATTCAGTTTCTGCTTATAGAAACGGTACGCATCGACCAATCTATCATGCGAGGGCGTCTCCATCGCCGTCTCGTCAACATCGTCTCGCAAGATGTCTTCAAACATGTCATTATCATCGTCTTGAAGTCGCAGTTTGAACCTGCTCTGCTTGCTGGTTGACCTGATGGCTGGATCAAATACGAATATCCTCCTGTATGACTCAATGTCGATCTTGGTATACCGAGTATTTGCCCCCTCTGACAACCCATCTGGATCGATATCCGTATATGTGGAGACAATCGCTTTCACCAGTAGAACAAGGGTGGTAAACCGCTGCTGACCGTCAACAATCCCGTATTCTCGATAGTCGTTGGTGTTTTCGCTTGTTCGAACTGGGTCCAGCTCGGCCTTACAGATGACTGTCCCCATGTAGTGTTTCCCATTGTTTCCGATTATGTTGGATAGGTCCTTCCAGAGGTCGCTCCACTCTGGCCTCTCCCAGGAGTAAAATCGCTGATACCGAGGAATGTGAAATGCGTTTCCTTCGAATATCTGATTAAGCCTATAATCGGTGTTTTTGAGTCGCTTAGTCATTACCGCACCCGAACGTTCAGCATCCATAACACTATCAATATCTTGTCTGCAACTAAATGTTTGGTAACTTCCGGCTTGGAATTCTAACTCTATATTCGGTTGTTTATTTCCGTCAATTCTCATATTTAGCTGCGTTCGCTGGAGATATTGCCACACCGATTTGACTTCGAAGATGTGCAGAAGTACCCGGAATCAACTACACTATCTCGTCTAATACATCTCCCAGCTTATGCTCCAACTCAGACGCCTGCAGTATCGTTATAGCACTCTTTGACTGCTCACTAAGACCCGCAGTCTCCTCTGGGAGATCCTGAATCACGAGGATTCCATTCGATCCGTTACCGAAGTACTCCTCATCTGTCCCATCGCCGAATACGAACTGATCGTTCACTTGGAGGAATGCTAAATATTCGAGTGTCTCTTTGATTCCTTGGCGAATGGTATCTGTTCGAGTGCTGTTCTTCACTTCCGTGATTAGATACTCTCGTTCGTCACTGTCTGCAGGGTTCACTTCGAGGACAATCAGATCCGGGCGTCCTGTGTGGTCGGTGAACGTGCGTTCGGTGAAGTATTGGTTAGCGACACTCCGCGCCATGGTCTGTACTTTCTCTGTTCGAGAGGCGTCCTCGTTCTCCTCTGGGACAGCCAAGAACGAAAGATCACGATCCGGTGCTGAGCTGTCGTGATACAACACTAGCTCGGTCTTACCCTCTATCCGGGCGACTTCTTGGCGGCCAGAACGAATCGTGTTGAACTTCGCATTTTCCTCGGTGAGTTGCTCGAGGGTTGCCACAAACCGGAACAGCACGAATAACTCAAACAGGGTATCCTCATCGTCGGGCGTGATTGCAGTTTCATCGAGCAATCGCCGAAGCTCATCGGGATGACCATCATGCAGACGCCGCCGTGTCTCCAACAATGACGCTGCATCCCGGTACAGTGCTTGCCGAGACTCCAGTGCGTCGTTCACCATCCGATCGGTCGGCTCGTACGCCTTCGGGTCGCGAATCCGTCGTACGTGCACGTTCCGCTCAACAACACGACGAAGCCGATTCACGAGTGGCTCATTCCAAGTCGAGGCGACCCAGTCATAGTTCCGATGCAGATACTCATCTGCTTCACGAAGCGTCGAGTACACGATCGCAAGCAGTCGCTTCAACACGAGGTTCTCGCTGCTGTCGTAGTCCTCGGTGCGATTCTCACAGACAAACAACGAGCTATCGCCTGGGTTTTCGCTGTAGCGTCGCTTGAGTGTCGCATTCCAGTTGATCTTCCCATCGACCGTTCCGCGCCGTACTCGCGACACAGACTGGGTTTCAGTCCGAATGTTTCGGAGTCGTTTGGGGAGGTGTTCGACGAACTCGATGACCTCAGGCAATAACACGAAGTGGAGGTCCAGCAGGAGCTCGTACTCCTCAAATCGCTCATCAAGCCCTTGCGGTTTGAGCGAGCGTGCGAGTTCCCGTTCTGGAAACGCCCCATGCATTACATACGCGAGGATGTCCTCTGTGACTTGATCGAGGAGTTCTTCTTTATTCATCTGCGGTCAGTGCCACCTGCAGCATGTCTCGCGACGCCTGATCAAGCATCTCAGTATCAATATGCTGGACGCCCGCGATCTGACGGAGGATCTTCTCTCGCTTCGGCACGCCCTCCAACTGTGGACAGATGAAGCTGATTACAGCCTGTGTGAGGCGTGTCGATTGCGACACACTGCTGTGAGCCGAGACAGTGGATAGAATATCTTTGACCACCGCAGGCCCAATCGAGCGGTCCTCAACTGCGTTATTGGTCGCCCGCCACACCTGGCCGACGTCTGCAAGCTGTGACTCACTCACCGAGATATTCCAAGCCTTCGCGTACGCATCCATGACGTCGACGAGTTCGTCCGAGTCACTCGACATTGTTGGTGCCGGGACGCGGATGAATGCGAAGCGACGCATAAACGCATAACTCATCTCGTACAGCGAGGTTTTGTCGTAGGTGTTCAGCGTCGCGAACAACCGCCACGACTGTGGAATCACATACTCGTGGCCCGCTGGCGTGTTCAGCGTCTGGTCTGCAGGCGATAACTCGATTTCAGCACCATCACGCGTGTACGGTAGCTGTACGGCTTGGCCCGAGAGTACGGTGAAGAGTTGGCCGAACGCTTTGTCGATGTCCGCCCGGTTGAGCTCGTCAATGACGAGCGGCTCATTCAACTGCGCAGCACACTGGCGATCTTTGAATCGATTGAGGATCAATCCCGGTGAGAACTCGAGTGCATTCCCGTTCGTGCTTTCGCCGTCTGGCATGTAGCCACCGACGGTGTCGAAGGTCGACCAATCAGCAGTCGCTGTTGTCACCTGCGACCCACTGAACAAGTACGGATACTCGGCTTCGAGATACTCACAGACGCGACGCGCGATCTCAGTCTTCCCTGTCCCCGGTGGTCCAGTCAGAATCAAATGCTTGCCTGTTCTGAGTGCAACCTCGATCTGCTCGATGATTTCCTTCCCTTCCCCATCAGGGAAGTAGAGCCCGTCCAGAATTGATTCTGGTAGCTCTCCTGTGAAGGATTTGTGGAGTGCGACAGACGGTGCTTCAAGTACGCGCCCTGCGAGCACATCTGCGAGTGCAACTCCCTTGGAGAGTTCCGCACTCGTACCAAGCGATTCGACAGTACGGTGTCGTGGGAAGCCAGTCTCTGAAACCTCGCGACAAATCTCGTTCGTACGATTAAACGGTAGTAGCCTCGACGTCAATGCATCTAACTCGGTCGAGACTGTCTCAGGACTCTTCTCCACGACCGGTTTCATGAAGTCGATCTCGTCCAATTGACCAGCGACGAAGAGACGCTCGAATGCGACGAGCAGTGGGAAGGAGTCTCCCTTTGGGCCACCTTCATGTTCGTCATACCACCACGACTCACTGTCGTCTTTCGTGGTTTTCGCCCGGATAATCCCTGCACCAAGGAGTCCGCTCTCTTGTTCTGGGAATTCGTCCCAACTCGGACTCGTGCGTGAATGGAAGATGATGACGTCTCCTTCTTCGAGGCCATTCCATGCGTCTCGGTCAGGCGTCTCGAATGAGAGTGCAGCGTATTCGTAGACTGTGAGCCAGTAATCTGGTGGGGCTGTGAATTTGTGGATTTCGACATCGTTGTCGCGAAGATGCTTGACGAGTGGGTGACCGGAATTCTCGAAGGATGGTTTCCTGACTGGAATGTCGTCTTCACCTTCTGGTGGCTGGGTTTCTGGCTGCTTGACAGTATATCTGTTATTGAGTATGACTTTGACTTTGACTTGGCTTGCGTTCGGTTGCTTACCGCTTTGTTGTTGGAGTTGACGGAAAAAGACCACAAACAGCGTCGCTGATGGGGAGAGTCGGTTGAGAGACGCAGATTGAATCGCTGCCGCTTGTGATTTGAGTCGGGTTTCAGCGTCGGTATACAGTTGCTTGATTTGGGTGAGCTTTGTCGCTCGTTCTACTGTCACCACTGAACCAGGTTCTAATCCCCGTAATGCGTCTGTCCAATCTCGGACAATGGTTTCTCCTAGCTGGCTGGCAAGCCAGTTGGACTCACCTGGAGTCTGTTCTAATCGATTCGTAATGTCTGAGACGGCAGCTGACACTGAATCGTAGTTTTCCGCTGGTGGAAGCCGATGTGAGTGCAGTAATTCAATAGGATATCTACACTCGTCTAATACTCTCTCGAGCTCATTTGAAATAGTAATAAAGAGCTCAAGAAGCTCTGGTGGACACTGCGTGAAGTAGCCTCCCTGGACAAATCCTCCGTTTTTATTATAGAAGATTTTGCTGTACTCTTGTCGAATCTCCTCCAGGGTGTATTCGAAGTCCTCGTTTTCAAGAATATTTTTACGGACATCAATCGGTTCCTCGAACTCGTGGTAATTCTTGAGCCACCGTCGATAGCCCGCTTGTTCGTCACTCCATCCAAACTCTGGACGCCCCGCGAATTCTGTCTCCAGCTCAGATTCTATCTGTGAAATGCCAACAATTTGATCAACGTCCTGGGAAAGATGCAAGACAAAATCGCCAACTGAGGCTTCTCGCATCGTCGCGTAAATATCACTGCCACCACTATCTTGTGTAGGTGAGTAGATTGCGTTTCCTAGCCGAAGCTCGCCTTGTTTTTTGTATTTATTCTTCTCAACCGTTGTTTTTTCAATCCAGACACGCGGTGGGCCGCCGTCCTCCATAAGTAGATTCTCACCGTATCCCGTCAGTGAGTATTGTCCGTCCTTCTCTATGATTGCGTCGAGCGCCTGCAACCATTCTAAGTGACGTCCGACGACCGCCCACGGCAGCTTATAATTCGGGTAGTGGGTTCGCATTGTCTCCTGAATCTCATTCCCGGGTTTGGGACCTCCACTGAGTGCCTGCAGAATTGTCTCAAAGCCTTTGACGTTCTCGACGAGGGCATCGAATATGAGATCTCGATTTCCTAACTCGGCGTAAGCTGTGCCGCGGTCCGTAAGCTGGTATTCGTCTCCTGTTTGTTCGAAGATGCCGAGTGCTCGCTGGAAGGAGAGATATTTCTCGATTGTATCCTCGCTACCAGCGTCAGTGTTTGATTTCAGCCACTCTGTGAGTTCTGAGTGGGTTGGTGTCTTGTCTGCGATGTATCCGAGCATCGACCGGAGTGTTTCAAGTCGGCCACTGACACCACCGAAGAATCGATCGGTAGTCATGCGGCGGTCGTCTGGCTCGGTTGTGAGGTCTCCGTCTAAGGAGAGAATTCGGTAGTTTCCATTGCCTAGGAATTCTATTTCGCCTCGGTCTCGAAACTCTTGGAGGTTCCGACGAATCGAGGCATCAACGTGGTCGTTGTCGGGGAATTGTTCTTCGAATCGACTAATAGCAAATTTTCGGAATCCGGTAAGTGTGAACTCGGAGCTTCCTTGTTTGTCTCGGTAGTTTCGAAGTTCGGATCGAATTGTGTTCTCCCAAGTAGACATATAGAGATCTTGTCTTTCGTCTACTCATCAGCCATAATTAGTATTCCGACAGTGGCTTCTAAAGGAGGCATGCCAGGCAGAAGCCGGATGCCAAAGGTAACTATTAGATTGCCGACGGGTTCGGATGGTGCTCTGGTGAGTAAAACGAGTTACCTGGAGAAAGCCAGATAGTATATAAACCACAAGAACCCGTTCCTCCATAATTCTGGCATTTTGCCGGCTCTTCCCCCAATATGATTATTCTACAAAACTTTCGCGTAGTAGAATGGGTAACACTTTTGATGTTCTCGATCATCGGTGATCTCGATGGGCAATTTACTACTACAAGGGTGCTCCAACCGAAAGGTGGACGTCGAAGGCGAGAAAGCCGCCATCGAAGTCTACGATGGGTACTTCTATCGTATCATAGACAACGCAGACGCACTCGATTCAGTGAGCTGGGATGTGGTGATTCTCTCTGCTGAGCACGGTCTCTTGGACCCACACGAGACGATACGACCGTACGACCGTGAAATGACGCCATCACGGGCTACAGAACTCAACGATGCAGTTGTTCCAGAACTCGCACGCCTGATAGCTGAAGGTGCGTATGAACGCTTGTGGATAAATCTCGGTCAGACGTATCGTCTCGCAGTTGATGGAATCGAATCAGAGATAGACATCCCTGTTGAATATCTCTCTGGCCGACTCGGTAACCGAGGCAATCAACTCAAGCGACTACTCACCGGGTCCATTGACCCAGCTACATCGATTGCTAACGACTGAGATGGTTTCGTTCACTGTGTCAGACGAAGTTGGCGAAGCTCGAGTAGGAGAGCTGAAAACAGCAAGTATGACTCTCCAGACACCTCATCTCCTTCCAGTCGTCAACTTCTACTGTGGAGGTACGAGGAACTCACTGTATGGTGGTGGGATATTCCGTACTATCAAAGAGTTCCTAAGCAGTCATCCAGAAACGGTTCATGGGCGTGACTATTCGGAATTCTTCAAAGGAGTCATGAGCTCGGTTGCAGCACTCACTGACTTCAATATCACCCAGGAGCGGTACCTGGACTATCTGGGAACACCAATACGTGACCGTGTCGAATTCTCCGACTTCGATGGTGGACTCTTCGTAGATTCTGGCGGCTACAAAATACTACAAAAAGGAGGACTCAGCGGCTCAAATTTCGACCTCAACGTTAGCCAAAAAGCCGTGTATGGGATTCAGCGAGCATTCGGGGGAGATATCCTGGTGAACCTCGACTCACCGCTTTCTCCGAATGACGACTACGAAACACGGGTTCAAAAGACGGAGCAAACTGCTGAATACGTGCGAGAATTTCTCGCACTGACCACCCGAGAGGAATCCCGATATCTGACAATCCATGGCCACAACCGAACAATGATTGACCGATTCCTAACGACCGTCGAACATACACTGAATCGGCCTCTGAAGGGAACGTTCGACGGATTTGCACTCGGAAGCCTCGTTCCTTACAAAGACGACATGGGAACACTGATTGAGGCAGTCACTGCAGCGAAGAAAGAACTTGCAGACCGCGATCTCGGTGACCTCCCACTCCACGTTTTTGGGATTTCAGGTCGGGTACTTCCGTTGCTCGTAGCACTCGGTGTTGACTCGTTCGATTCGGCGTCGTATTTGCACGCCGCCATCAACGGGAAGTACAGTACTTCATTGTTTGACACCGTTCCTCTTTCGCAGGCAATTTTCGACGATTGCCACTGCCCAGTTTGTGAGACTGAAGCGTTACGCAGTGATATGCGTGGTAACACTCGATATCAAAAAGATGTTCTTGGACCAGTTGCGGTCCACAATCTGGCTGTCCAGCAATTCGAGCTGAAGAAGATCAGAGAGGTGCTTCAAACGGGCGACCAAGACAGATTCCGTAGCTACCTAGAAGAGATGTACCGAGACCGCCCTGCTTCGCGAAAATTTGCGTACCGAACTATCAACAAAACCCTCGAGCCGTACTTTTGATGATGGAAAAATCCGTTCATTCCCGACGACCGACAGTCAACGAGGTTAACGAATTCCTGGAGACCGCTAGTGACTTCGAAAACCCATTGGAGCTGATACGAGAAGCACTTTCTAACTCGTATGATGCTCGTGCTGAGAATGTAGAGATACAGATTGATGAGCTCTCTGACGGACGGACTCGAATCCGAATCAAAGACGATGGGGTCGGTATGGATGCTGACGGATTAGCGAGCTTCTTCGACTTAGGAAATTCTAACAAGTCCAACTCTATCGGATACAAAGGACATGGAACGAAAATCTACTATAAGAGCGACTCGGTCACCGTCGAGACAGTAAAAGACGGGAGCCACTATCACGCCGAAATGGAACAGCCGTGGAAGCGACTCAATAACCATCAGTTACCAGAGTATCAGTACCAAATATCTCCCGCAGACGAAGCGTCGTTCACCAAGATCGAAATCGTGGGCTTCCGATCCGGTGATAGCTTCAGCAGTCGGAAAATAACCTACAACCGGCTCGACCACTACATCAATTGGAAAACCATCGGCGGGTCACTTGCCCATCGATTCGACGAAGACGCTCACGAAATGACGATTTCACTAGAGCTAGACGATTCACTCGACCGTACTCAAGGAACTCTTTCACAGTCATCGAGGTTCAAGTTTCCACCTAAACGAACCGATTTCGAGACGACTTCTGACGTTGACAATCTCTGTAAGCACTATCCGAAGAAGATTCTCACTGTGAATGTGGACGGAAAAGAGGTACAGATAGAGGTCGTTGGGTTTGTCGCTGGAAAGGCGGCACGGGAGGAACTCCCCACCCATGGCAGACACTCTAGCCAGTTTGGAGTTTGGCTTGCGAAGGACCACATCAAAGTAGAGCGTGTAAATGACGTAATTGGATCTGATCATGAACCCTCGAGGTTCTTCTTTGTCGCAAATTGCCAAGCTCTCGAACTCTCCGCTAACCGAGAGACGATCAGAAACAAGTCCGACTCTGTGTATTCAGCGGTGAAAGCCGAACTCCGTCGGTTCATCACTCGCGTCACGGAAAATGAATGGTACAGAGAGTACACTGAGGCCCGGCGTGCAGCTCAACAGGTCCGGGCGTCCGCCTCCCAATCAGAGTCAATCGCGAATCGAAAACAGCAGCTGTCCCTTGACGGACACAAAGTGCCGTCGAATCCACCAGAGGTCATCGCGAGTCTCGCCATATACAACGAAACTGCAGACTCCGACATTCGCGTCGTAGATTACGAGCCGGGAGCTGACGCCAACGCGATTCTCACCGTCGGTGAGAAGCTAGAAGCTGCGACTCTCGTCGTCAATCTACATGAGATCTTTGAGTCAGAGCTCACAGTCTCCGAACTGGAGCGAATCGTCTGCTGGTCACTGGGTGACCTCGATGTACTCTGTGAGACTGCTCGAAAAGGATACTTTGGCCACAGTATTGACTTCGTGACGAGAGGTGACCAAACGTCTCTTGTCGTCGACGGTGAAGAGGTTCCAATCGTCGAGTTACGCTCGTCTCTCTATTAGACGTTTTGAGGTTCGTAGCGAATGGCTAAACCACGAGTACCAGGCCCTCTCTGTCGTTTCCGAAAGTGTAGGGCCGTCAACATTGTCGTCGTAGTCGAGTATGAGTTTCAGGCTTGGAACCCGACGTGATGTCACTTTTGAGCCTCTTGCGGCTCACATGACCGTTCGATGGCGGAAACGAGTTCGTCTAAGTGTTCGGTTCGGAAGTGCTCGGTAAGCCTTCGAGATGGTGGATCGGATGGAAGAATGCGACCGATGCCAGCTTCTTCGAACGCAGCATCGATCGTCGTTCGATATGTTTTGCTGGTCGCGTAGCCGATTACGTTGTCGAAATGGTCTCCGTAGTCGTCGAGATACGAGACCAGACGGTCTTTCACTAGTTCTACCTGAGATTCGTCGGCATCGGTGAGTACGTAGTCATAGGTCAACACTGCATCCTGTGATTCGAAGTCTTTCGGCACTGGGCCGTAAAGTCCAGAGACGGATACCTTGTGGATGTTGTTCCAGAGACCTGCATCGACGAGTCTCTCTTTGACTACTTTGTGGGTCCGAGAGCTACTGTATGGCTTCGTGGCGCTACATGGGAGGATCAAACAGATGGTTTCGTCGGTATCGAGGCAGTATGTGGTCTCACGGAGGTCGAAGTCTGCAGGTGTGTGTGCGAGTGATGTCCCGTCTGTCGGTGGGACGATGTGACTCCCTTCTGAGTCGAATCGTGTCTGGAACGTTTGTGGATTGGATTCGGGTGCATTGGACTCGATGTCCATCTGTTCTGGAACTAGCGGCCGCAAGTCCGGCCATCGGGCTGCTGCACGGGCTAATCCGGTGGCGATGTCGTCGTTTTGTTTAGCTTTACTCTCGACGAGCGATCCGAGTTCCTCTCGTTTGATTTTCTCGCGGACTTCCGTGACTTCGTTTTGAAATACGTGGAAGTTGTGGTGAGCGATGAGCGCATAGAAATCGCTCTTCATGTATTTCTTCACTTCTCCATTACGTTCGAACTCGACTGGTTTGTACGACCGATCAGCCTCGAACACTCGTTGCATATCACGTATCCCAACGTCGGTGAGTTCCTCACACGCTGGGCACTGACACTTCCAGGTGTCGGTCGATATTTCGGAAGCCAGTACTGTCTCCCAAGTATCATAGTGGATGAACTTCTTATGTTGGGCAGCTTGAACGTACGTTGACGAGTCATAGCTATCTACGCCTAACACGGCGATCAACGGACCGAGTTTCCCACCTACACCAAAGACGTGCAAAGCCAAGTCATCTTGGCGGTGGGGAGGTATCGAATCAGTCGCTCCTTGTACAATGTCGACTAAAGTTCCAATGTTACTCGACCGTAGCGGGACGAGTGAGCCGACAGCAAAGCCATCGATCCGTTCCGGGTAATCAGTCCGCTCAAGAAGTTTCGAGACATAGTACGCGACTTCGCTATAGTTGTGGCCGTGGATCGCTGCGTATACTGTCGGGTCCCAGTCGGCATATTCCTCTTCTTCTTCGAGCAACCGAAGGCACTCGACGGCACTATCGATACTGGCTTCGATACGTTCGTATTTCTCAGCGTCGTTGAGATCAGGTGGAATTGGGTAATCCAGTGTCGCGATGAGGTCGGACCCGTAGTCGTATTGCAAACTCAGAATCGACTCTGGATTTGTGTAGATTTCCCATTCATTCGCTTCGCCTCCCTCTTCTGGCGGGTCACCGAATGTCCGTGAGTTCATCAGCTTGAAGCCACCCGAGTCGACGAACAACGGCTGCGTAAATGGTGAGGGAGTTGGATTGTCTTTCGGGGAGTCATGGTCAGTGAACCAATCGTGGAGTCCATTCGCATCTGTACGCCAGGATTCCACTGCGTTCGCTGAGAGATTAAAATCGAGGAAACTCATCGCTTGGAACATTGCCCCTTGGAAGGCCTCGTCAGCGAACAGACGATTTCTGAGTCGGCTCCAGATTCCTCCAGAAACGGGTGTTGGTCCGCCTATCAAGTTGAGAACAGGAAAGAACGAGGGTGTCTCTACGAATCCACCCTGTGGGGCTGCTGGAACGTAGAGGCGGCCAGCACGGGCTTTACCCACTTCTGCCCGCTTCGTAGACTCGAATCCTCTCTTCATCTATCTGTTTCTCATTGAACGATGGGAGTTAAGACCTCTTCCCTTCATGTCGCTGTGAATAGTCTGAAAGTTGTCAATGTTGGACACATTTCGCTGACGACACGATGTCGCCGACCGATTTCAGCCCGACCTTCTCAACCGAAGGTAGAGAGTTGAAAGAAGTTTCAAAACTCTCTCGGTCCAATTTCGGTCGACCGACCGCATGACTCAGTTCCCACACTGGGTTAAATAGTACGTCCACAGTCACTCTAACGAGTGCGGCTATCTATCATCTCTGTGTGAGTTGTGTAAACTAGTTTTCGACGACCTCCTCGAGGATTTCACGTGTCACTTTCTCTGCTTTGTCTTCGAAGAAATCAAAAAAGGCGGTCCAAGTTTTGATATCTGCACGTCTCCGTGTGAGATATCCAGCCTCCCCGTTGAGCATCATGGAGCTATCGCGTATCTCTCCACTCCCTATGTATGCGAGCGTTTCATCTGCAATTGCCATTTTTGCGTGGATGCTCCGATCCAGTTTTGGGTTTTTACCACCAATCGCGTGGTAATAATCATATACGCTCAGTGTACTTTCTGGAGCGTCAATCGCCGCAAAGCGGTCCATGAGTTCCAAGATCGCTTTTCGGTCGCGATTATGTTTGTATTCATCTGAGGGCCGGAGAAGCTCTCTGGTGAGAATTTTGAGCTCCACTCCCGACCTTACCGACTGCTCGAACGCGTCTTCTAATCTATTTAGTCCGTCAATCTCAAAGTACGGAGCAACCACTCGAAGTGTGGAGTCCGCAGTGGTGAACACTTCTGTGAGCGCGTCTTTTAATCTAATTCCCTGCCCGACATTTCTACGGTCTGCAAAGGCTTCCCAGTCGGTTTGGACTCTCGTTGGAATGCTCACCACTGGCTGGTAGGTCATCTCATCTTTTACCCGATTCACCGATGTCGAATGAGAGTCCAATATTTGATAATATGCTTCACGCTCTACTTCCGCGTCCTGAAGCTCGTATTTTTGCTCACTCACCGGAGACACAGCACCTCGTTGGGAAAGGTAGTCGAGGTACTCGCTTGCGAAGTTACGAGCGGCTGTGATGTCTTCGTACTCGTCTGGAATGTCATCGACCGATACTTCGTTAGTGGCTTGAATTTCTTCATGAAGCCACAAGTAGAGTTCGTCATCAAGCACGTCGAATCACCTGGGCGGCGAGATTCCGGTTGAGAAGGCTATTTGCGGGAATATATCCCTCAACTTCCTCGGAGACAAAGGGATGACATCGGGCATCGTCGGTAAACACACATGACAAACAAGCATCAGTGCAATCACGCGCACAATCGACGAGGATCTCCTCTGCCCGCTGTAACGTTCGAAGAAGCACGTTTCCGGTCTTGTTCATGGTGATTTGACTTAGGCCTCCCGCACCCACATCGCGTTGTTCTACAAGTACTATTGCTCCGGGTTCTACAAGCACTTTTGCGGCAAGGAAGTCTTCGAGGCCTGATTCCTCGACCGCGGCTTGATACAAGGCATGCTGGAATGCGTGTAGGAGGGGAATGAGTTTCAACCCTGTTCCCCCCTCAGCAATCTCGTCAGCGTCAAGATTGTTCAGTCGTGCCAGTTCCCTTGACGCGATTTCACCATATCCTGCCTCCCCACTACTGACTATGCCAGCTAGGACATCCGATCGAAGGTCAAAAACGATTCCGCGTCCCTCCCGGCGTGTTAAGTAGGCAATGCGCTCGTAATCGGGCTTATTAGAGTTGAAGGTTCGAGCCAATCGACCCTGGATATCGAGGTCGGTTCCATGTGATTCGACATTCGACTTGTAACCGTAAACACTTGAAACAGAGCTGACATCAGCAACGGTAAAAACATCATTGAGACCAAATGTATCGTGGAAGATAGCTTGACTTCCAGATGTGATGGTGTCGAGATTCCAGTGATATGTGTCGTCATCCGCTTCGTTCTCGATGCTTGTTTCGTACAGAGCATCGAGTCTCGTGCCGTGTCTACTAACAATATCTTCGAGAATCAATGGCTCTATGTGTTTTGCGTCGACAGCTTTCGGACGCATTTCTGCGAGTAGTTCCTCTTGACCGTTGGCAGCTGGTTTGTGACAAATTGGACAGTGACCATGGAAGCGAGCGGAATGGTCACGACGCTCAGAGCAAACGAATCTGACACCGGAGAGCCGATCACCTAACTCAACATGGAGATGTCCCCGACAACCGTTTTCCGGGCATGAGATGCTATCTCTCATATCGTCTTTTCCAATGACGACTTGGGGAGCTGGTTTATCACTAGAAATCTGCATCCACGTATGCGGGCTCGCCTGTTCAATATGTGCACACCTTGGACAAACGAAGAGATACGGAAACCGACGCATCTGATGAGATGCAACGTCGGGACAATTAACTGACTGTTGCACCGCTTTTGGCTTCGCAATCCTGAAATGACCACAGGAGGTGTCAGTACACCTATACACCCGTGGGAAGGGGACGTTGACCACTTTAGAATTCCTGGTCAGCTCTGCTAATTCGATATCTGAGCGCGAGAAGTCGTACGACCGCAAGGGTTCATCTGAGTCATCATTTTCGGTCGAAGTATCATCTTTTCGCTTCTCTCGTTCTGCATACTGACGGAACGTCGCAGGGAGGTCATCTGATGTAAACTTGTCTGGCTCATCATCGGTGTTTTGTTCATGTGCAGCCTCTTGCCGGGAATTTGCCTCGGTCGTATACGTATAGAACTCGGTATCTAAGTTACTGATGACCGTGGCGAGTCGATCTGCAAACGGTTCTAAATCAGTCGGCGTATCGTATCCACGAATAGTCTCTACCAGCACCCGGTGACCATCCTCCGACCTCACCTTGCCAGGATACGCTGACAGAAGAACCTGATATTGTGATAGTTTTGACATTATTTCGTCACCTCGGATGGGGTCGTCCATTCAATTGACGTCTCAACTTGGTCCTCTTGGGGGCCCCGAAGTTGGATTTCCCTATTTCGGAAATACTCAGAGAACCACTCGTTAATATTCATAGGAGTATTGTCTGTGCGTGCCCGGATTGCGGTATCAAACCAGGCACTTTCTCGTTCTGCGTCACCGATGAACCCAAATAGTTGTTCTGTGATTTGTTTGTCAATTACTTCCAGAATCTGGTGGTCAAGCTGGAGATCGTCTGGGCAGAAGATGCTTTTCATATCTAAATACAGTTCTCGAGCGTGCGGGTTTCTTAGCGGGTTCTTGTGATCGTCGAACATGTTGACTAAATCTTGGATGTCGTGTGGATTTTCACGGTCGACAGCCTTCTCGCGAATGGCATACTCTATTGTTAAAAACGGCCCCAGAAGGTATTCGAAGAGAATACGAGCCAAATAGGGATTAGTCGGGTGGATTGCAGCAATATCGTAGTAATCATCAACGTTTCCGAGCAATTGGTGGAATTTCCGCTCGAGCTGCATATCACGTGGCTTCCCTGGATACAAATGAATTGTTGCATGGCCTGCTGCCTTATCGCGACCGGTTCTACCGATAGTTTGCATCTGCTCTGACATACTTCGGGGAGCACCAAACAGAAGTAAATTGTTGAGCTCCGGAATGTCTATACCTAGCGAAACCACAAGATTCGCCAGTACGACATGATCCGGGTCCTCAGTACCCATCCCCATGTGGGCCCGCATATTCGACTTTGAGGACTCACCGGAGATGAACTGAAGGTCATCCAGTCCCCCATCACTGATTTGATCCGCTCGGTCACCGATAGATTCTCTCAACGAATATCCATCGGACTTTCGGTGCAAATAGCCCAGTATAAATTCGTAATCACCAATATCGGCGCCAACGTGGGCTCGTTGAATCTCTTGCTCGAACTCGTTGCGAAATTGCGTCCCAGACGCAAAATTATGGAAATCATCGTACAGTTGTACGATTGCCTCTCTAAACGAACCCCTGTTCGATGTTGCAACCGGCGTCGCCGCTACAATACGATAGCGGACACGGTCTTCGACCATCGTGAAATATTCTCCGTGTTCTCCACTACCGGGGATGGCGGCAATCTCCTCTTCAGGTGTGCGTAGAAGCCGCGAGATATGTTCAAGTTTGTTACTGATGGTTGCTGTCCCGGAATCTGCAGAGATGGTTTGGCTGTCTCTGTCTCGGTCTTTCCCAGATTGTAATCTCGAGGCAAGCACCTCAAAGAAGCGTAGAATCACTGAAATTGCGATACCGAATTGACCGGTGTACATGTGGGTTTCGTCCAGCACGATATGACCAATCGGTGAGTGCGTGGCGTCCTCGCTGTACGGCTCACTCACCCTCCAGTTTACTGCATTAAACGGGTTTGGTCTCACATGGTGATTTCTCCCACAAACAAAGCAAAAGAGCCCACCACGATTATTGAGCACCCGAAAATTGTTCATGTCAGTGAGTGCACGCCCACACTGTTCACATTCCCTATAAGGAGCCCCGTAGAATGGGAGCGTGGAGAAGGTTGAGTGATGAGTGTATGACTCAACGGTCGGCATAGTGAAGAATTTCTCTGGTGTTCCAACCGTCAAACTTGGCAGATACTGTTGGGTCCGTTTGACGTCAAAGACAAAATCGTATACAAATCCGCATTCAGTATTGGTACAGACAGGGAACTGAAGGTGGTGATCGTCTGTATCGTCACACTTTCTCGAATTACAATCTTGACACTCTGTGACTAAGGCTGACTCACAGCAATCACAGTCTCCAATGTACTCAACAAGGTCATCGGCATCCAGGTACGAACGTTGACCAGTTTCGTCGTATTGTTGCCCGATTGCTACGCCAACAGAAAATTGGTGGTCAGGCATCCGACTACCAGCATCTAAATATTGTCTCCCTCGGACATGTCGGTTATACTTGGTTGCTAGTTCGATTACTTCCTCGAGTTTATCCTCAGTCAACATCCGCGTTGGGAATGGGAACGCTGCGCGTGTTTCACGCTCAAAAATCGTCAGTAGCGTGGACCCATAGTAGACCACTGTTTTTCCCGCTGAAGTTGGTGCTTGGACAACGATGGGTGAATTCTCGTCATTCAAGAGCGCCAGCGCACGTTCTTGGATTGCATCCCACTGGAATTTATGTAGTGTTGGCTCTTTCTGCTCAGTGAATCCACCATCGTATTCATCACTACTAATTTCAGGAATATCTGTCAGATAATGGCGGAGAGTCAGCAGTACTGCACGGAGATTTTGAAGCAATGATTCATGTTCAAGAGCTGCTGTCGCCTGGGTGGCCAACTTAGGTGCTGCTTCAACCAGTTCGGTGTCGTCCATACAAACCAGTCGGTCCAAGCGGTATCCTGAATCCACTGGCTCCTCTTCTACGTAATCATATACTCCAAACGATGTGGTTCGGAAACGTTCGTCTGCCTGTGGTTCGTTGCGTGTGTTCCATCTAGAGTCAAACGACTCAACGAGTCGTGTGATATAGCAGTCCTGTTGTCGGTAGAGATTTTCTGCACTTGAGTCACCAACAAGCCCATTTTCGGTGGATAGTGCTGACTGCAGTTTCACGTCGTGTTGTTGGCTCGGGAAGTCAACAACTAAGGTACCAAAATCGAGTTCCAACGACGGATAGAAAACGCGTCGCTCCGACCATTCTGTCTGGGAACCTTCACCTATATCCGTCTCATTTCGCATCGTTACGGTGAGCCGAACGTAATCGTCAGGATTTCCTGTTGGGGTAAGGCCGCTGAGGTCATCGTGTACCACGACAGACAGACTCAGTTCGAGCGTTGGCCGATAATAGTCGATTGTGGCCGTATCTTCATTTGCCTCTGAAAGAGTCTCATCGGTGGAGCCTGTGGCGTCGAGTTCGCGTTTCTCTTGGAAATTTTGCCTTGGATTGACGATGGCAGCTCGAGTCTGGGTGCCGGGGATCGCAATCGATTCTTCGTAATCCGTTTCTGGCGTAATTGGAATTGAGTCGGGCCCAGCCCGAAATTGGACAGGAGGTGTCGTCGTTGCGAACGGTTTTTCCGCAGTATACAGGCTATGTTGTTCGCCTTCTATCGTGATTGCTGGCAATTGGTCCTCCGTGAGGCGATACGGGTTGTCGTATTCCACGTCGAGATACGTTCCAGCGAACCCCTCAACGAATACCGTCAGTTTACCATCGAGACTCCCACGCTTGACAAGAACGTGAACGCGGTGAGACGACGGATTGTTAAACATCGCGTCATCGAAACCGCCGACGGCGCGCGGGACGAGGCAGTTCCCGTCACCAACTTCATCAGTTCTTACTCCACAACGGTATGTAAAATCGACAAGTTCCCTCGTCGAAAGACGGTCCAAGTACGCTGCATCTGTCGTTTCTGGCCGCAGATGAGGGAGTAATTGTTCCCGGAGCACTGTCTCCGGGTCACCCTGAGGAATGAACCTCGAGTTCATGATACTCTAACAGGACATGGCATCTGTGATTAATCTATCTTATAGCAAGTAGACCCTGAGTTACCAGGTAGTGGTCAGTAGATGATGCGACAAATTCCTCTCAATCGGATTTGTGTGAGATCCACTCTCGGTACGAAACCCAGGGACCGTACCGTCTATGAATAGTAGCAATAGCACCAGGCTGCTTCTTCACATCATAGGGACTCTGTACATGGCGGCCGGTGAACGTGAAGAATTTTTGCCCATCATAAATTTCGACCGGATGCTCTTCCGAATGGCCATAGTATGACTCTAAATTATATCCAGATGTCAGGATGTGTAGCCCGTGGCCACCGACCGAGATTTCGGTATAAGAGTTGACTGTAGTAAAGATGTCCTCTGCAACCTCACTCTTGAACTTGAGGTCATCGTCGAGACAGTCGTCCAAATCGATGAGTATGAGTTCATCGTCGAGACCAATCGAGAAGCCAATGCCGACAGGGGCATCGTGATCTGCATATGCGAGGTTCGCCTCTCGATAGCTCATATGATGATCGCGAGTTCTGAGCACATCGACAGGGTCGCCAGATTCCGGGTCGATAGGTTTCTTTTCTGCATCAAAACAAGCCCACCGGTTGCGCCGTTTCAGCGAACGCAAGAGTTTGTTCGGTCTCATTCCCGATTCCTCGAGTTTCATCAGTTAACCCGATGGCACCGGGATGGTAAAGTATTTACAAATGTCCTATCTACTATCTTGATATACGTTTCTACTGATGAGTTCTGACACAGAATCTAATTCGTGGCGCCAACGTGAATTGTTGTTCCGCCAAGCGATGACTGACAAACAATCGTTGTATACAACATACAATCGATACTACAAGGCTCATCACGTCACCACTCAGGCTGGCTGGATTGTTACAGCGCTCACGGCTATTATTGGTGCCGTATTACTCTATGTTATTACATCGAACACATTCAGTCTGCAACTGTTTAGTGAATATCTTCAGGGAACAAGTGATGTGCTTGCGATCTGCTTGCTTATTCTCTCTTTGATGAATGCGTTTTATTCCCCGGAAGCACGATCAGTCCGGTACTACAGAGCAGGACAGGACCTTCAAGAACTCCACGATGAATACGAGAACTTTGTGAATTTGGACCTCGCTAATCTTGATCGCGAACTTGAGCCATTGCGTGAAAAATTTGACCAACTCCATACGCGACGTCATAACCTCAATAAATCTGTTCCACAGCTTAGTGGCATTTGGTATTCGATGACCAAACTGAGTCAAGATGGATACAGAACGCTGATTCCGTTTATTCCAAGCAAAAACGATAAATCTCTCTACCATCGACTCAAAGCTAAATACGGCTCTGATGACAATGAAAATTTTGATCAGAACGACAGTTCAGAAACCAAAAACCAGTGGGAAGAGACACTCGCTGAGAAGGTAAGTGGATTTGAACCAGCACAGAAAGAGTGTGAAGTTGAACATAGTTCCTAAGATATTTTGATGATCTGATTCTCGAACTATCAGGCTGTTCCAGTCTCGAGTCGAACCTTCTCTCTGAGATAAGCTGTATCGATTCACGGAGTGTAAAATTGTCTTCTGTCTAAATATCAAAATTTATACAACTAAGTATAGAGCCCTACACGAATCAATTGTGATTATCGACAAGAAGACACAGTGGTGGCGAATACATGCGGGTAAACATGGCGAGCTTGCAAAGGATTGGCTAGAGCAAAATATTATCACGATAGGGTGGGCAGATGATCTCGGCGATTTTCGAGAACAGACAGAAGATGAGTTCGTTAATAACGATACATCACCACGCGATCAAGTATCCCGATTCGTCGGGTTCAAAGACAACGGAATGCAAAGCGGTGAGATTGCAGTCGTCTATGCCCCAAAAATCCTTGACATCGTAGGGGTGGGGAGAATTGGAGAGCCGATGTTTTTGGAGGAGCAGCCTCTGAAGTATGCACCAAAGGCGCGTGGTCACAGGTACATTCGACCAATCGAGTGGTTTGGCTGGGATACCCCAGTTCCTGTCTCCGAGCTTCCTTCTCAATTCCACCTCAATTAGTCTGATCAGATCCAAAGTCCAGGGACGTTGTCAAATTTAAGACAATTAAAAAGATCATTATAGGCATAACCTCTTTTGATTTTCTTCTACATCCAATACCTCTCACACCTCTCTCTCTATGCACCTCTCAGCTCGTCTCGCCACACGTTCAGCTTCGGCATCGCTGTGTTTTGTACGGAGAAACTGTACGATGGCATCGCTGAAATCTTGTGAGACAAGTAGTCTACTGATTGCAGTGAGTCCGACGCCAGCAGGAATAACCAACTGATCATCTTCAGATGCAGCGATCGTCTCTGGAAGCGTATCGAGTAACGGAATGAGGCAGTCGATCCTCTCTTTTTCCAAATCCCCAGCTAGTGATTCTACGGTCTCAGCGGCAGAAACCTTCCCAGCTCTGCTACCATCTTGGAGGAGACACTGAAGCTCGTTGACTGCAAAACGAGACGCTGGTCGCTCTGGTGGATGCCGAATGACCGCACTTGCTGCGTCAGCTGTCGCAAGTTGGTGCTCGTTGGACCGAGTCCCGACACCATCGTCGTCAGTAGCCTCCCAAAACAGAAGAAACGCAGTCTCTGGGTCTTGTGAAGCGATTTCTGCGACTATTTGTAGGTAAATTACTGCTTGATTTGGCCCCGACGTTGTCGGCATTTCGCTCATTATTTTTGTAGTTTCTCGTCGACGCCGTCCTCTATCAGCGAGACAGATTTCTCGCCGGTTCCAACACATCGTTCAACACGTACTGAGATGGGCGAATTCACGCCAGTAACTCCAAGGTGGAGTACTCGCTCACAAGTTGATTGTCGTGCACGCGCATACACACGTGTAATCGGCCACTCAGTGTCGATAGGTGACCGATTTGGGTTTGTACAGTCATGCCTATGGTAACAAGTCTAGTGTGGGGATACTTAGTATCTACGATAACCAAGAAACACTTCCAAGTAAGTACAGGCCTCTACCGACTTACTGGTTCTCAGTATCTCTTTTTACCACAGATATTTAAGTGAGGGATACTTGGTCTCAGTATATACCGACGAATCTCCCCCTAAACAAGTCAGTGAAAATACATAATACTAAGAAATGGCACGAAATACTGAGGCTGAAACAGATGGTGGTAGCGAAAATACGACTACTGAAATGGATAACTCTGACTACCAAGGGGAAATACCTGAAAACATCTCTTACCGGCCACGTGGTCGTTCAATCAATATCGTTGAGTCTGACTCTACTGCCTTAGATGCGAGTCGCGACCTCATCGACAACGTCGTTGACGCTGTAAAGCGACGTGCTCATGAAGGACGCGATCTCCCAGACAAAGTTCAGGCTATCTTCGAATACGATTCCGCACGCGACCGGATTATCATCAAGGATAACGCCTACGGTGGTGTTCACCCGAAAAATCTTGGTGATATCCCAGCGATGGGTGCCAGTAGCGACGAAGACGACCTGATAGGTCACTTCGGAGTTGGCGGTCTCCGGCCGGCAGTTCTCGGTAGTACCATTAAATACGCGTCTTCAAAACCGGGTTATCCAGCAAGCGAGATTACAGTAGACGTGAAGGAGTTGCGAGCTGACGAAGAAGGAGATGAAGATGTTTTCGTCTCTCCTCGACGTGATGTGGAACTCGAAGAAGGGTGGACGCGTATCATTATCGAGGATTTACGCGACGGTATCACCTCTTTACTTCGAAGTGCACTTAATGAAATCGGGAAAAAGACAGATAAAAATAGAAAGGACGACGGCACCAGTAAAGCCACGGGAGAGGACCTCCTTACAAAATACGGCCTACATCCAGTGTCAGAGGCATTCGGTCAGACCTACACCCGTCTACTCCGAAACGGAATCAAGACGGTAGAGGGAACTGTTGATTTCGATCTCAAGCTGTTACATGATGATTCTGAAATTTCTGTGGAGCCTGCTGATTTCCCCGAGCTTGTTCCACTGGCACCAGACGGATTGTGGTCACGAGAATACCGTAATGTACCCTTCTCTGTTGATAATGGCGATAATCCAGAGCCTGACGTAACTGCAGATGTCCGTGTCGGAGTCAAGGTAGAAGCAGATGAGCAGACTGCTGGCCTTTATGTCTCAATTCAAGATCGAATGGTTCTGTACTCAGACTTAGAAAGTCGTTTGTTCGAGTCGCAATATCTTGGCACACTTCGTGATTCAGCAGGCCATTTCCGCCTCGTTATCCATGTAGACTTGAAAGAGATTGATAAGCCAAATCATGACCGGACCTACCTTCCTATAAACTCGGGAAAAAATGGATTCGATTACAACTCCAGTATTACTCCGCGTCTACTTTCGTTCATTTCTAACGCTGCTGGACCTTATAAAAAGCAAGGGTATGACTCAGTTCCGCAAGCTCTTCTCAATGCGTATAGTCAGCGTAAGAATTCCGCAAATTTCGATGTGGACCTCTTGCGAGATCTTATTGAAAACGTAGATAGTAACCAATTGGTCTGCGTTTTTGACAAAAAAGGCTCAAAAACAAACGCTGCTCGTGTGCGGCCGAAGCCAGGTGAATGGCAAAACCGAGGCCGCCAGTTCCCTGAACGAGATGCCTTATTGAAAATAGCATATATTCATGCATATCTTCGTATTCGCGTCTCAAACCCTGTTCAGTATCTTATGGAACAAATGGACAGTGTATCGATGGGAAAAGCGAAAGCATTAGCAATTGGTTACAACTACATTCTAAGTGAATCAGAAGAATCCCGGTCTTATCATGATATGATTTCAATTGAGGCTGTCAAGTATGCCCCTTCCGCCCCTGTGGAGGTCGAGGATGGACCGCACCTTGATTTAGATTCCATCAATTCTCCTCGAAGCCTTTGCGATACACATCAATCTCTTTCGTCCAGGTCTCCGCCTAATCTCCTGGTCAAACTCAAAGAACTGGCTGAAAAACACGTTAATGAGGGCGTCAGAGCAGACAAAAGCGGGCAGCTTTCTGCATGGCAGAAGCCTCGTTATCTGGAATATTTGACTGATCTCACTAATGGTGACTTATCCAATCTCGAGCTGTTTGATGGGGACTTGGAATTTGAGACTGGCAGCAGGGATGAATCGATAGACAGCGAGACTGAATATACAACTGAAAAAGAAAATCCAGAGACAGAGGATAACAGTCAGACCAAGAAAGGAAACAGTAGACGCGATGAGACAGACGAGAAACGTGACGACGGTCCGAATAACCAGGAAACTGCTGAAGTCGAGAAGTCGACCTCGGTATCGGACGAAATGGAAACAGCCCGACCCCAACGCTCGGGTTCTGAAAGTGGTGTACCCAACGAAGACGTTGAGGAATTTGGAAACGAAGAATCTCAAGTTGCGACTTTTTCAGAATCTACAGATGTTGATACAGCAGCTGACAAAGGAGCTAAAGATACTCGGGATTCGATACGCAAAAATCTGCCGGAGAAAGGAATTATCATCGTTAACGATGGGGAGCAGACAGTTATTGAGGAAGAACAGTTCGAAAAACTGGTACGGAAAATCGGTGATGTCGAAATCGGGGAAGATTTCGTAGAGAGAATCATTGAACAACTCGAACGAAAGGAAAAGCTCGAACAGGCCGTTGAAGTATTCAAAAACGTTTGAAGAAGTTCTCTACTCCTTGTAACTACTCTAAGTGAACTCTACTAATTCCATCAGTCCATTTTATCTCCTCGATTCTTACGACCGCTATACGAGAGTCCTTAGAAAGTAGCTTATCGAATTGTCTTTCGGTTTTGTTCGCTGACAGAGCCAATTTCAGTCTGAGCAACACTACTTACTCGTTTACTAGGGGCTTGAATAGTCATTTGTGTAGGTCCAGAAGGGTATTCTGTTGGAACGGCACCCTCTGGAAAAGATATAAGTATGACGGGTTATTTTGTCATGACATGGATGGCAGTGATGGCACGTCACAATACCTATATGCCTGTACTGAGTATGGAGAGTAAAGATGGTATCCTCGAGCGACAAAATCCAGTTCCGTGGTGGCGCTGAAAAGGAGGCTAGCCAGCTTGTCGATAGGATGCGTTTAGGCGGTATCAACATAAGCGAACTAGCCCGTAAAGGCCTCAAGGAAAAGCTCAGAGAGGTACTTTCCAAGGAGGAACGAGTCCAGATCCACCAGCAATACGTGGTTGGTGAGGTGAACGAAGAAGTTGCTGAAATCCTGATTGGTGACATGCTCGACGCTATCAAACAAGAGCGAGAAGCTGTACGAAAAGCAGAAAATCTCAGCACCGACGGTGTCTTCCAGAACGACTAATGAATGGTTGACCGTGATTCCCGGCATCCTGTTATTGCGGATAGCGATGCACTGATTTCTGTCGCAAACACATCTCTATGGCCGTGCATAAAGGACAATTTCAATCTCACGACTACAAACGTTTGCCAACAGGAACTCAATCGACACGTCAAAGAAAAATCGGAATATGCACGGGAAGGAAGCCGTGAAAAGTGGGTGCACGATGGCAGCAAAGCTGCTTTAAAGCCCTTTGAAGATGAGTCCAACCCCTCATTCACCATCGCCACTAGTGTACCACGCCCGCATGGCAGTGACGCCGGCGAAATCTCGATAAAACAAGAAATTGAGCAATATCCTGAAAAATACACATTTGCGGTATTGATGGACCAAGCAGGGCGATATTCAATCAATCGCGTATTCGATGAACGCGATGCGTACGGTGTTGCAGTCGCTCCTCCGTATCTTCTGTATCTCCTTCACAAAAAAGAGAAATGCTCAAAAGCAAACTTCTGTCAGGTCTGTGGCGAGCTACTTGAAGGAGAGGGTTGGACAAGCTATGAGTCGATTCAGGCAGTATGGGAAGAAATTCCCGTTGACTGTAGCGACTACTTATCCTCCGACCTGCTCCCCTGATAGGTGTCCTTACGCATTCACTGAAATCATACTGCATATTCCGATAGTCTGCTCCTCACAAGGGGTCGCGACTCAGCTCCAGCAGGACGCGGCAGGTATACCAAGTCGATGAGTTTGAACGAAGCGGACCAAACCGACCGAAGCGGGTCATGGCTCTCTGTCCTACCTGCCATGCGAGAGTTCACCACGGTGAGGATGGCATAGAGATGAATGCCGCCCTTGTCGAAAAATTGGTGACTGGGCTAAGGAAACTTGGAGACACCGACGCCTAAGGACTGCTCTATCGCCTCCGACTCTCTATTGAAGTCCGGTATCGTAATCCAATAACCAACATATTACACCGCTGTTTGTCGGGAACTTGACTGTACTCGGTCTCACTGGTGTCGTCCTGTATCGACGGTCGCTTCCGAAGTGGTCGAACCGGTATCAGGAAGGGTGACACCGTGCGGCGTTAACGAAATCGCAGTCTCTTGTTCGCACCGTCAAGTATCCGTTGAGTCTGGAGTCCTACCGTCCGGCTCGGCAAGTACACGATTCGAGTGCGTATCGGCCTCGCCAGGAGGTTCCTCGACCGTCTCATTGCCGTTGTTTTCTGATGGCGTGTCAGTGGCCCCAGGCAACTCCGCTCGCGACTGTTCTTTGGCGTCGAAGTCGATAACCTGCTGCTCTTTCGGCAGGGCTCTGACTGAGATACCTCGCCAGTCATAATCGGTGCCCACAACCGCCTCGGAATACCCGACTTGCTCACTTTCCAATACAGTATTCTGCACAGCCACATCTAGACTAAACGGACAGTCTCGCCATGAGATTTACAAGAACACTCCGTTGAAATCCTATTGGTCAGATACTATTCACGGTGAAATAGCCGTTAAGGAGGACTGCTCACGAATCTCCACCTTTGTTAGCGGACGTCTCGCCCGTATCTGGGTCGTTCCGTAGTTGCCGAACCAGATTCATGTGCATGAGATGGAGGTGCATCCCGATGCCGAACAGCAACAGCCCCATCCCGACGAAGATGAGTGGCATGAGTAGCGCCTCGACGGCACTCGCGAGCGAGTCAGTGTTCTGGGGCAAGAGAACGACGGCCGCAAGGACGAACGCGGCGAGAATGACGCCGAGACCCGCTTTGACGAACCGGGAGTAGTGTCCGAGCTGCTGCAGGCGTTCTTCGATTTGCCTCGTGTCCATTCTGTCGTCATCTGAAGCCATCTTTTGAATCCTGCTAGGAGGTCTTCACCGGCTGAGCAGTACTGAAAGAAACGGTGGGTGTGTTCGTGGTCGTCGCTTAACTGTTGGCCATGCTCCGGCAGGATTCGGCGCACTCGCGGAGGACGTCGGCGCAGACCTGGCAGTGGTCGGCGTCGTGGCGTTCGCACTCCTCGGCACACTCCTCGCACGCGCCGGCACAGGCCTGGGCGAGCTGGGTACTGTAGTTCGAACCCCGGGCCATAAATCGGGCGTGCAGCGACGTGAGGTCGGCCACATCCCGACAAAGCCGGGCGCACTCCTCTATGTCGGAGTCGCCGAGGCACTTGTCGGCACACCATTCACAGACTTCGGCGGCCTCGTTACAGTTCTCGATACACTGGCGTTGTTCGTCGCTTAGGCTATCGATTTTCGAGACGGTTTCTGAAAGGGACATACCATCCTAGACAATATCCAGCAGCCGTGTAAACGCTGGGCCTGCCAATGAAAGCGATGAGAATTGCCCCCGAGTTGCTTACGTTTTCATCCCAGACAAGCTCGGCAAGGTGAGTGAGGTCCAAGCAAACGACGGCTAATACTAGCGGTCGTTTGCGTAGCGTTCCTCACGAGAATCTACAGGCGGAGCAGGCCGAGTACCTCGGGGTCGTACGGAAACCTCCGATTTCCGTGATGACGAGACGCGGAGCGTCTCGAACCACTTGACCCCGAGGCGGTTCATCGTCCCGGCTAACACATGATTTGAGTTATTATCCGTCTGATTACGAGTCTCCACGAAGTCATTGCCGTTACCATCAGATGACACCCCACCCGTAGCCCCAGGCAACTCCACTCGCGACTGCTCTTTCGCGTCGAAGTCGATAACCTGCTGCTCCTTCGGGAGGGCTCGAACCTCAATCCCTCGTCAGTCATTATCCACGCCCACAAGCGCCTTCGAGTATCCAACTTCCTCACTGCCCAACACGGCATTTTGCATATATCGCATCTGGGCGTGATTCAGTCCGAATTCGTTGGCCCAGTGTTCGTCCATGCCCTCGAGTTGGTGGAACTGCTTGACCGCACACTGATCGAGGATTGCCTCGGATTCGTCGTGTTGGAAGAACTCGTCGACCGTCTGTGTCACCAAGCGAAGGGAGAGGTTGTGGTGGCGGTGATGCCAGAACCTTGTCTCGAGGAACTGCAGGGTCGCTGTATCCTGCATGGTGTACCGCATTCATAGATCACAATGACGACCGTGTGTAGCGTATTGCGATTACGGTCCGGGACATCGCGATACTGGGGTATACGATGGATAGTGCCGACGAAAGCGAGGTCGATTATCCACTCCGGTATTCTTCAAGGACAATTTCGACCGTCATTTCACCAGATTCACCGTCGTAGTACGCGGTGTAGAGTGCGAGACTCGCGTCTGGCGAAATACAGGACTCGAACTCGTAGGAGTCTTCCCACTCTTCGGAATCGGGGACGCGAATTGCGGTTTCGTAACACTCCACCCCAGCGTACTCGTTTCGACCTTCGACATTGGCAGTCATGTACCCTGCATCGGGATTACCAGAGAGCCGCCAGCTGTTCCCAACTTTGAGTTCACGGTGCTGGTAGTAGGCCGTCATTGGGCTGAATGGCCCGAGCGAGAGGTATCCGAGAGTTCGGATAGTGGCCTCTGCCTCCTCGCTTTCGGGATCGACACCCCTGAGATCGAAGAGTATCGTGGCATTCTCGCCTGTCACCGTTCTACTGAACGAATCAGTTCCGTTGTCGTAGGTGATTTCAGCAGTTACCTCCTCACCATCGACGGACAGAACATCCCACGTTATTGTCGCTGTTTCGTCGTTTTTGATGTCGTTTACGCGGTAGCGATAGAACTCACCTTCTTCGAAGGTAAATCGCTCCCACTGGGTGACAACATCATCTCCACTCGTTTCGTCGGAGCCCGACTGCTCATTGCTTGACTCGCCGGTGTCTCCAGCGTCTGCCGAACTCTCTGATGAGGTTCCTCCCCCGACACACCCTGCAAAGACGACGAGTAAGACAACGAGGCCGAGAGCTAAACGTCGGTGACTCATCGTTCAGCCCATCCAAAATAGCTCCAGCCTCGCCGGCCAGACCCCTTCAGTTGTAGGACAATCGGATGAGCGTATAGTGATATGTCTTTGGTCATTGTTAGGCATTCGCTTGTGTGTATCTACCTAATTACGGACCTGAGCGTCTGACAGGCGCGTTATTGGGCTGATGTGACAGTATATACCAAGCGAGACTATAATGTTATCTGTTCAATACATAAACAGGGTACAGAGCGTGAACACTGCTGTATCCACTGAACGTTTTGGCTAACGATGATCGGGTTTGGCTAAAAGATAGAGCGCTAAGCGCCTTCCTCACCGAGCGACTGGACTGGGGTTGTGTTTGTAAAATACCACCACTCAACACGTCTCCGACACCCCTAGAAGTAGTTCTTCAGCTGATGACTACTTCATACTCGGAAACACGCTCACAGAATCAGCCAAAGCACTCGCCGAACCAGCTCCGTCAGTCACCGAGAGTTCATAATCGGTGTTTTCCCCCGCAAGAACACCCACAACCCCGAGACAGAACCCATCTAGGAACACATACGCCCACCTCACAATCGGCCTCCTAAACCAGCGATATCGAAGGCTTTGACGCCTCAAAACCTCGATTTTCAACTCCGCGTCAACGAGCCGTGATGGCTGTCTCGTCGCAAAAACCAAAAACCAGTAGACGGCAACCGATTATGAAATGTGGAGCTGCAACTGAAAGCCAACAAAGCCCCCCATCGAATACCACGCTTTCCTCCGCCAGCGCGTTCCACCAGCCTCCTTTCGCGCATCAAAAAACAGCATCGCTAGTTCTCACTGGATTCATACTGGCCGCTACCATGGGGATTGTGTCTCTCTTGCGGGTGGTAGAGCCGATTATGAACGCGAGGAGAAGAGCGTGATAACGCAGAGAGCTCTGTTACTTGGTTCTCAGTCATCTAGCCTGAGTTGGAAAGGAAGAACTCGCCGGGCTCATCCGTACGCTCAAACTGTTCTGTGAGGAAGACGAAGCACAACTCAAGCGGACGTGGGACGCTCGTGTCGAACAGATCACTGCCTCCCTCGACCGTCTGACCGGCATAATGTACGATGTTACGGGTAATGAGAAAGTGTCTGTTGCTCCTGAAATCGTCGTCTCCGTTCACGAGTCAGAAGCCGGTATCGACGCGGCAGTACTCGTGGGGCCACTCCGACGTGAAAATCCCCGGGTGTTCATCGGCGCAGATTCGTTGGGTGACTCGTCACTGCCAGGATTTGACGACGGTCAAGTACCCGACGTACGCAAGCGCTGAAGCGACGAGTGCCACAGCAAGCACTGTGACTCCGGCGAAGTCTCCCACTGCTACTCCCGGATTGTCCCAGAGGTACGCACTACCCTCAGCTGCAAAGACGAACAGTGTTCCATACACCGCAGTGAAGGCAATTGATCGTGCGAGCGTGAGTGCACTCAGTTCGCGGCGCTTGAGAAGTTCGAGCACGAAGAGGAAGGAAATTGCAAGGAAGTAGAACGGCTCCGGGAGCGCCCGTCCAAGGTCACGCGTTGCCTCTACTGCAATGACGCCATAGTACGCCAGTGCGAGCAGAACGGCACCGACGAGTGTGAGCGTCAACCCGTAGCCGCTCATCGACTCACGCGGCGAAGTGGAGTCTGGGGGCTTGGAAGTAGTTGAGGTGACGGGTGGCTCACCGGATTCACGTCGGGTCGACGTCTCTGGTGGGACGTCGCTCATCGTCCGTCCCTCACTGTTGCTTGGAAGTACGTCCGGACTGGTGGGCGATCCAGTCGCTCGGTTTCGGTCCAAGTAACCATCCGGAATGCCATGGTTGGTTCACCCGATCTAATTATGCTGCCTGAGAGCTTAACGACGAAGTTCTGTGTTGCAGTGGTCGAGGAGGAGTCGTTGTTGAAGGCTGATAGCTTTCTCAACCGTCTCCAACACGCTGAGACCTGCAGATTTTACCAGCTCTCGAAAGCAGAGAGCTTCGAGTTCTTCGAGCCCGTCAGCGTGCGTTCGATAGCAGAGCGACGCCAGCCAAGCGGGGAAAGCACGCTTTCTGCGGTCCGAACGAGCAGTGTCCTGTAGAACTCGACGTCGTATTGAGAGATTTCTTCGTGAGCTAACGCAACTCGATCTCTCGATTGTTTCTCGTCGTCGACGACAACGTAGGAGACGCTCTCGCCTGGACTCCGACTGAGACCATAATCTTCGGCACGTTCGAGTGCTGCCACATTCCGCGTGTTTTGCGAATACTCGTCAATGTTCTTCGACACTCGGTTATTGATGAGCAATTGCTCTGATTCGACGTCACCTCGCTGTAGTCGTTTGACCCACAGTTTCAACCGGTCACATACCCATTCCGGTTCTCGATGTTCGTCGAGTACCTGAACCAGATCCTTCTGCGCTTCCTCGATGAACGCCGGTGTACTACGCTGTCGGCACTCGATACCTCGATACTTGTACTCGTCCTCGTCGGCGACCTTTCCGAAGTACTTCGTCAACGCGCCAGCGTCGCTGTCGCGCATCGGAACGAACGCAATCCAGTCGTACGCTGCTTCGTACTCCAACCGAATCCCGACGTCTTTGGTGATCTGCTCGGCGAGTTCGTCGAGCGGTGTTTGCGTTTCGCCCTCAAGTGGACGAACCCAGATACTGTCGACGATGCCGTGGACGACCTCCCACCCGTTCTGCTCGAACACCTGCTTCGAGTCGAGGAGAATCTCTCGAGCGAACGCGTTGATCGCCTCGTGACACTCGATACGACCGAACTTCGCGTTCGAAAAGCCTTGGTAGCCGAAGCAGGAAACCAGAATCCACTTGATCGCGTTTGAGCGACCCTCCAACGCTTTTTCTCGCTCCGGGTCGTCCGTCTCCTGAAGCTCGGCTTTGATAGCGTCGCGGTCTTCGATGAGCGGTTCGAGGACGTCCGGAAGGTATCCTCGCTCGTCGCAGATGCAGTACCCAAGCCCGGGAACGTCTTCGCGACCCTCGTGGCACTCACAGCGAATCTTCTCAGGGCTCACGTTGTGGGTGACGATGATGTTCGGGTACAACGACGAGAAGTCGAGTTCGTGGACGTCCTCGTGCAGCCCAACTTTCGGTGCGAACGTAAACCCGCCGCGGTCGGCTTCGTGCAGCTGCCGCATCGTCTTGAACTGCTCGTGCCGCCAGGAGTTCCACGGGACTAACACACCTCGTTTCCGCGCCTCTCGAATCTGAATCGCTGTAAGGATGTTTCCGATAGACGACCAGGCTAACTCCTGCAGCGGTTTCCCCGACCGTTCGACGAGGTCGAGACAGCCGTCGAGGTTCGTCTGGTTCCACATGAACGTATTCGAGCGATCGATGATCACCCGTCCGGGGAGGTTATACCGTGCTGGAGAGTGGCCGACTTTTCCGTAACTGGCGTACGTCGACTCTCCCGCGAGTTGTTGGCATCCGGGGAGACGCCCTAACTCGAACTCTCGATTCCCGACCTGCTCGGCTTGCTGGTACAGCTTCGGGATTACCTCACTCGTGTTGAGCAGGAGGACGTCCGGGTCGTCAACACTGAGGCGATTGCTTATTGCCTCAAGAACTTCCTCCCGTGTTCCGTTCACCGTCTCGTCGCCCAGTTCGACCGTCGTGATCTGTCCACTGGCCAACTGTGCCTCTCGGATAGAAATGTCGAGAACTGTGAGGTCACCATCGGGTATCGGCGAGACTCCCTCCTCGAGGCAGTATCTGAACTCTCGACTCAAATCGACGTTGTAGCACCGGTATTCTCCGGGTTTTCTCCATCCCCTGACTTCGTATGCAACATCGGTAACTGCCTCCAAGTCGACAACATCGACGCGAAGCACCGGCTTCGAGTCGTGTCTGAACCCGACTCTCTCCTCCACCAAGTGCGCGAGTGTGACCTTCGGGTGTCGACGGAATACCTCCGAGACCTCCTCAAGATCGCCATCGCTGTGTGCCGAGATGTATATCGTCGGCTCGTACGACGTATTTCGAGTGAAATCCGCACCCTCGGGCGTCAGTGACCACTCGAGTACGTCACCGTCGAGGTAGTCGAATTTGAACGACATGGGTTACTCGACAAACTCGTGGACGTCCATCCGGTTCTCAAGCGACGCAATCCGCTTCTCCTGCTCGAGCGCGATGGAGAGCAGAATCGGAATCTCGACGAACTGGTGGTTGAGATATCCACCGGCGTCCGCGTGGGCGCGAGCATGCTCGAACAAGTGGTCGAAATGCGGCTGGTCACTGTGCCTGAGTGCTCGTCGGTAGCCCGACCATCGGTTCTCGGTTGCTCGAACCATGTCGCGGTACGTCGGGTTAGTTCGCCCCAACGGTGGTCACCTCCGGTGACGTAGTTGCCGGAATCACGGCCGGGTGACGCGCCGCGAGGATGTGGTTCCAGTACGAAATTGTCGTCTGGACCAGTCCGTTGTCGAGCGGGTAGACGAGCGTCTCGAACGAGTCACCCGAGAATCGCGGTCCGTACTTGGTCAACTCACACTCCACGGTTTCGGAAACCATGTCGTCGAGTGGTTCGGTGAAGTCGTCGCTTTCCGATAGCGTGAGGAGAACCGGTACGTCGACGCCATCGAGCAACTCCGTGACTCGCGAAACTGCCTCCGAGAACAGTCGCTCACCTTCGCTGCGTCGGAGGTCGTCAGTCCGGTAGAACCAATCGAACTCCGGAAGGACGACGAGTGGCGTGTCCTCTGCGATTTGATCGGAGAGGTCCGTCAGCAGGCTGTAATGCTGCCACGGAGTGAAGCCTCGAGCGATGTGAACGCGGTCGAGTACTCTCATCGTCGGTGCGATTCGGCACAGTTGCTGCGTCGTCCCGTTTCCACGAGCGTCGACCCAGACGGCGTCCCCGCCTTCTAAGAGCAGGTGGTCGACGACGAGCGAGTGTAGTGCCCCCGTCGCTCTCTGATTCGCCTGTAAGAGCGTCGCACCCTTCTGTAGTGTCGGGAGCGTCGGTTGGTCGCTGGTCTGCTGATACATCACAGAAGTATCTAGGCGGCTTTCGTGTCATAACCAAGACAGGGCCGTTTCCGAAATTCCGATACTGTCTTTCAGGACGCTTCCTCCCGGGGTCTGTAGGTTCGCGCCCGTTTCTCTCCTTGGGCGATGATGAGGCGGTACTGCTCCATCTTCTGGAGGTAGTTACGAACCGTTCGCTTCGTCTTCGGTTCGTCGACGTGTTCGCAGTATTCGTCGTAGAGATCGCCCGGACTCATCTCGCCATCCTCGAGTAAAATCTCGTAGAGGACGCGCTGATGCTCGCGTAATTTGTCGGCAGTCGAGCGCCGGATCTCTTCGCGTCCGTCAGGGACAGCCTCGTGTAGAATCTCGTTCGAGATTGTGTCGCGAGACTGCTGATCTGCGAGTCGTGCAGCGTTGCGGAGAATACTGATTCCGATTCTCGCATCGCCGGCTGCCGCGTCGGCGATGAGAGCGAGTTGTTGATTTCCGATAGCGCTTTCCGATAGTCCCCAGCGTGCCCGCGCAGCGAGAATCGCGACGAGTTCATCGAGGTGGTACCTATCAAATTCAACGCGGACGCTCCCATGCAGACGGCTCGTCAACCGTTCGTCGAACATCGAGAACAGGTCCTCCTCGCGATTTGCGATGAGCACCATCGTAATCTTCCGCGTGCGATAGAGGTCGTAGAGGACGCTCTTGTCTTCGAGTTGATCGACTTCGTCGAGAATGACAACGTAGTGTGGACCGTCGTACTCTTGGATTCGAGTCAGGAGTTCGTCCCGTGGTGTGGAGCGTCGATGGATATCCACTGTCTGGTCGATGCCTTCGAGAATGCGGTAGAGCACACGAAACCGGGTGTAGTCCTGCCAGCAGTTGATATACTGGGTGTTGATGTCGAGGACGTTCTCACGAAGACGTTCGACCGTGAACTGCGCAATGCATGTCTTTCCGGCACCGGATGGTCCGAGCAGAAGCGATGTTTCCCCGGGCTGCCCGTCCATGATCGGCTTGAGCGCGTTCGAGAGCACGTTCGTCTCCTGATTGCGATGCTCGATCTCCTGAGGGATGAACTCGGGTTGTAGCACGCGAGCATCGTTGATCATGCTTACCAGCACTCTTCCTCGTGAACTGTAATAAACGGAACCGGGTGATTTCCGATAGTTCCGATAAAGAAGCGAGACGGATTCGAGTATCTGTGCCGGATGGGGCGGGTATCGAATCCCGACAGTGTACGTAGACGCGAAGGATACACGTTTGAGCGGTTGAGTTGGTGATGATAGGCTTGTAATTATACTGCCCCCGATGAAACGAACCGCAGCCCATACACTTTTAAACCTTAGATTGTGAACAATTTGGGTGACCAACTATGACACGAGAGAGAGACCCATACGAAGATTCCGAACGCACAAACGGACAGAACCCCGCCAAACGCGGTCTCAATCGGAGACGCATCATCAAGTCTGGAGGCGCACTCGTCGGCGGCGCAGCGCTCGCAGGGTGCATGGGCGGTGGAAACGGTTCCGGTGGCGGTAACGACTCAGGAAACGGCTCTGGCGGCGGCGATAACTCAGGTGGCGAGGCGACAAACATCGCGATCATTTCGAGTTCCGCCGGCTTCGGGGACCAAGCGTTCAACGATCTCGCGTGGCAGGGACTGCAGAACGCTGCAGACGAGTTCAATATTCAGCTCCAGCAGGTCGAAGAGACGAATCAGTCGAACTACGGAACCGTCCAGTCGCGGCTAGCCGAGAGCCAGAACCCTGACTACGATCTCATCGTCCTGGTCGGCTATCAACACACACAGGCGCTCGAATCGAACGCCACGCAGTATTCGGACCAGCGGTGGATGCTGATAAACGACCACGTCGATCAGCCCAACGTCGCCGGCTACACGTGGGCGAATCACCAGATGTCGTATCAAGCGGGTGTCCTCGCGGCGACGATGACGACCCGCGAGTTCTCCTTCGACGACAACTCAACAACGGCAGAGAATCCGACGATTGGCTTCGTCGGCGGCGTCGACGGATCGCTCATCAATGCGTTCGAGCGAGCCTACGTGGCCGGGGCGGAGTACGTCAATGAAGATATCAACGTCCGCGTCGGGTACATCGGCAACTACACCGACACGCAGACGGCGAACAACATCGCCAGTTCGCAGTACGACGCCGGTGCAGATATCGTCTACCACGCCGCTGCGGCGGCCGGACAAGGCGTCTTTGAGGCGGCGCAGAACGCAAATCGTTTCGCCGTCGGTGTCGACGCTGATCAGTCGAAGACCCTCGACGAGTATGAGGACGTCATCATGGGCTCTGCGGTCAAGTACATCAACAAGGGGACGTACGAGGTCGCGAAGGCAGTCGTACAGGACAACTGGCAGTCGGTCCAGGGCGACAACGTGCTCGGACTCGACTCGGATGCCGTCGCGATGGTGCTCGGAAACGCCATCGGTCCCGAACTTCCCAGCGTCGTCGAGGAGAATCTCGAGGAGTCCAAGCAGGCAATCCTCAACGGGGACGTGACGGTTCCGTGTAGCGCCTCGGGCTGTCAGAACTGATCCAGTATGACAATACTGTATCTTGAACCGAGACATCGTGGCGATGAGTAACGCACAAGCGCCCGTCGTCCGACTCGACGGAATCACCAAGCGGTTCGGTGAAATTGTCGCCAACGACGCCGTCGATTTTTCGCTCGAACCCGGGACGGTGCACGCACTCGTCGGCGAGAACGGTGCAGGCAAATCGACCCTCATGAGCGTCCTCTACGGTCTCTACCAGCCAGACGCCGGAACCGTAATCGTCAACGGAGAGCCGCGGGACTTCGACACTCCGCGTGACGCGATCAACGCTGGAATCGGAATGATTCACCAGCACTTCCAGCTCGTAGATACGATGACGGTCGTCCAAAACGTCGTCCTCGGCCAAGAACCGACCGAGAACGGATTGGTCGACGAGGCGAGCGCCCGATCCGATATCGAACGCATCTGTTCGACGTACGGCTTCGAGGTAGACGACTACATGGACACGCCGGTCGAGGAACTCGGCGTCGGTATCCAACAGCGCGTCGAAATCGTCAAAAGCCTCTACCGGGGCGCTGACGTACTCATCCTAGATGAACCGACCGCGGTCTTGACGCCGCAGGAAGTCGAGAACTTGTTCGACGTGATGACCGAACTCACAGAGCGCGGCCATTCGCTCATCTTCATCACGCACAAGCTAGACGAGGCATTGGCGGTCGCCGACGATGTCACTGTGCTTCGCGACGGCGAAGTCGTCGGATCCGTCGACGCTGCAGATACCTCCCGGACGGAACTTGCACGAATGATGGTCGGCCGTGACGTGTTGTTCGACGTTGCAGAGCGAACGACAACTCCCGGTGAACTCATCGTCGAAGTCACTGACCTCCGTGTTCGGGACGACCGCGGATTACTGCAGGTTGACGGGGTCGACCTACAGATCCGCGAGGGCGAAGTGCTCGGCATCGCGGGCGTCGAAGGGAACGGTCAGTCAGAGCTCGTAGAAGCGCTCACTGGACTTCGAGGCGCCAAATCCGGCACTATCGTGTTCGACGGCACGGATATCACTGACGCGAGTCGTCGGCGCCGTATCGAGTCGGGCATCGCTTACGTTCCCGAAGATCGCCAAGAGATGGGATTGGTCCAGGAGTACGACCTCGTACGAAACGCGCTTCTCGGCAACCAGACCATCGAACCGTACGCCAACGACGGCTTTCTCGACTGGGGGGCCGTCCGCGACCACGCAGACGAAATTATCGAAAAGTACGACGTACACCCCTCAGATCACAGTGCCGAGGCGTCGTCGCTGTCCGGCGGTAATCAACAGAAGTTCATCGTTGGTCGAGAACTCGAACACGACCCGTCGTTTGTCGTTGCTGCACATCCGACGCGGGGCGTCGACATCGGCTCGATAGAGTTCATCCACGAACGCCTCCATGAGATGCGTGACGAAGGGGTAGCGCTTCTCGTCGTCTCCTCGAAACTTGACGAGGTACAGAAGCTCTCAGATCGCATCGCGGTCATGTACGAGGGCGAGTTCGTCGACGTCGTCGATCCCGAAACCGTCACCGAGCAAGAGCTGGGGTTACTGATGGCTGGACGGAGCCTCGACGAACGCACCGAAAACGCGGACAACGGTGAAGCGAGCGACGGAGACGAGGAGTTCGTCACCGATGCCGACGAGGCGGACAGAGGTGTTCAGTAGTGAGCGGCATCGATACCGGACGGGCACGTGCCGTGTTCGACCGAGTCGCCGGTCGAATGCTTCAGGCGTCAGTGTTGGAGCGAGTCGCCATCGCTGTGGCGTCAACGCTGCTGGCGCTCTTGCTCGGATCCCTCATCGTCGCAGCCTCGGGATACGACGCAGTACAGTTCGTCTCCGCGCTATTGTACGGTGCGTTCGGTACAGCCTCGAACCTCGCCTTCACACTCCGACAGTCGACGATGCTTATTCTCGCGGGCGTCGCCGTCGCCATTGCGTTCCGCGCCGGCGTCTTCAACATCGGTGTTCAAGGCCAGTTCGTCGTCGGTGGCTTCGCGACCGCCATCACGATTCTCTTTCTCGCGCCGATGCTCCCCGAGGGCGTGGTCGGCGGCGTGTTACTCATGGGTCTCGGAACCGTCGCGGCCGTCGTCGCCGGGGGTGCGTACGCGGCACTCCCCGGGATGATGAAAGCATACGCCGGCGCGAACGAGGTGATCACGACCATCATGCTGAACTTCATCGCGACGGGCGTCGTCTACTTCCTCGTCGACGGATTCCTCCGTCCCTCGGGGACCTCCGCGCCGAACACCGAGCCGTTTCCGACGTACGTCGAACTGCCGCCGATCGTGTTCGAGAGCGGGACGTTCTCGGTTATCGGACTCGGGGTTGCGCTCGCGGTGGTCGCGGTGGTCTACGTGACGATGGTGCGAACCCGCTTCGGTTACGACCTCGTTACCAGCGGCCATCAAGAACCCGCAGCCGCCTACTCGGGCGTCAACCCCAAACAGACCATCGTCACGACGATGACGTTCTCCGGAATGGTCGCCGGACTCACCGGCGCGTTATTCACAATCATGATTCTCGGCTATTACAGCGACCCGAGCACGTTCCCCCGGTTCGGCTTCGACGCCATCGCGGTGAGCCTACTCGCAGCGAACAACCCTCTCGGCGTCGTTCCGGCGGGGTTGTTGTTCGGCGGCCTGGACGCCGGTGGACAGTATATCGGCTTCACTCTCGACGTCCCCGCCGAACTGGTCGATGGAATCACCGGTCTCGTCGTTCTGTTCGTCGCCGCACCGGAACTGTTCCGGATGGCCGGACGTCGCACCGGATTGGGAGGTGAGAAGCGATGAGCGTCGGCGAGTATGCATCCCGGAATCGACTCTCGATCAGCCTCGCCGTCGCCGCCGTCCTCCTGATAGTAGCGGCTGCGGCACTGCTCGACCTTCCGGGGGCTGAACTACTCACAGTCGGCGCACTAGAGCGTACGCTTCGGGCTGCGACACCCATCGCACTCGCAGCCATCGGTGGACTCTACGCCGAGAAAAGCGGCGTCTTCAATATCGGGCTGGAGGGGTTCATGATCTTCGGCGCCTTCACGGCTGCCGCCGCCGCATGGATTCTCTCCGGTGACCAATCGATTGGTCAACTCCACCTCTGGGCGGGCATCCTCATCGCGGTGCTCGTCTGTTCGCTTCTGACCGTTGCGTTCGCTGTCTTGACGATCCGGTATAAGGCCGACCAGATAGTCGCCGGATTGGCCGTGTGGTTCATCGGACTCGGCTTCGGGCCGTTTCTCGCGAGCGTCGTCTGGGGTGGCGTCTCCAGTCCGGCGCTCCCAAATGTCGCGACTCTGACGGTTCCGGTCCTGTCGGACCTCCCAGTGATCGGACGTCTCCTGTTCGACACCTCTCCGCTCATACTGTTCACCCTCGTTTTGACCGTTGTGGCGTGGGTTGTCCTCTACCGAACTCGCTACGGATATTGGGTGCAGGCGGCTGGAGAGAATCCGGAGGCGCTGGATACCGCTGGCGTCGATGTCAATCGCGTTCGGTATGCGACGGTCGTCTTCTCCGGTGCGATAGCCGGCTTGGCCGGGGCCGTTCTCTCTGTCGGTATCGGGAGCGGCTTCATCGGCACGGGCGTGACGATAGTTGACGGTCGAGGATGGATCGCTATCGTCGCCTACCTGTTCGGCAACTACAACCCGGTTGGGGCTTTCCTGGCGTCGCTACTGTTCGGCGCGATGGATATGCTCCAGATACAGCTTCAGACAGTCGGCATCGCGCTCCCAGGGAGCATCACGGGGTTGTTCCCCTACGTCGCCGTGCTCGTTGTACTCACTCTGGTCGGCTACACGCGGGTTCCCGCCGCCGTCGGCGAGCCGTACGAGACCGAGGAGTGAACGCCCTCCAGGGCGGGGAGGACGTCAATTCTCGGCTGAGCTGTCGTACATCCCTTCGAATTCCTGTTCACCACGGATCAGTTCATCGACGCCTTCAGTGAGGGTAACCTCCCCGTATACGGTCGCACGGTAGTACGTGTACAGCCCGTCTTGTCCTCGTTCTGTGCGCTGACGTTTTTCGACGAGGCCCACATCAACGAGTTTGTTGAGATGGTAGTGGAGTGTACTGTCGTCGATTTCAATCGCCTCTTCCAGTTCTTTGGGACTCATCTCCCCACTGTGGACGAGTCGGTAGAGTATTTCGTATCGTGTCCGGTGACCAACAGCGGCGTGCATCGCGAGATACTCTTCGAGACGCAGGACGCTGTCTTCCGGCAGCAGATCCTCCGGATCTTCCGGGGCCCCCCCACCGAACGAGCGCGTTTGATCTGTTGCCATCGTACCTCGGAGTACGAACGGGAGACTCTTAGGCTTTCTCAAGCCGAGAATTCTCAAAATCACTCTCTTTTAAATACTACTGCTGAGTACGCCTGTCTATGACGGTGGAGATCACGCGAGACGTAATCGTCGAACGGTTGGGTCGCGTGAAATACGACCGCTTTCTCTTCTATCTCATGGAGCCGTACAAGTCGTTCAATCTCAACTACGTCCTCAGCGAAGAGGAACGAGAGGAGATCGATATCGAAGACCTTCCTGGTCCGTTGCGCCGGCTCTTTCAGCGTAAAGACGAAATCGACCAAGCGCAGGCATTCCTCCGTCGAATCCAAGGCGAACTCCGCGTAGAACCCGGAATAAATGCGTTTCTCGCTCTCGACGTCAATGTGGATACAGAGGATGTAGATGCTGTCACGCAGAGTATCGAGTACACGAGATGCAGCAACGCAACTGCATTCGTCGTGCCGTTTCTCGGACACAACTTCGGCGTCGGCGAAGAAGCCGGCAGTATCCTCGAAAACGTGGCCAAAACACACAACAATAGGCTGACTTTCGTTCACGAAAACGACGTTACAAGCGCGATGATCCGGTCGGCAAAGGTTCGGTGGGATTTGCGGGTCGAGACGTACGAGACCGAAGCAGAACTTGTGAAGAAACTTCGATTGTTCGCCGGGGCAGTCATGCAGCGAGAACGGCGAGGAGAACTGAGTCGCTTAGATTGAGTGGTGGCACAATTTCACCACGAGCGTGATCTCTGGTGATTCGTTATACGTCCATCCGGAGTTCAACACGTGCGGGAGTAGACCATCAAATGGTGGCCACACCAGTGGGTCGCACGTGCGCTGGAGTCCTGAGCGACAATTTACCGAACCAACATCCTGGCGACTGAAATTCCCGGTCGCTACCGAACCGATATGATTTCTTGTTAGTTATTGCTTCATTTTGTAGAAGATATAACGAGAATACTACTTGGCGGGCTCGGCGTCAATAGGCGACGGATTCTTGGAAACAATCGTAGTTGAATTGAATCCTTTAACGATAAGCCACACCGCGATACCCAGTTCAAAGATAGCACCTGGAATATAGAGCGTATAGAGGATCGGCCCCACGCCAGAGCCGACAATCTCGACCACCATCATTATCAATAGTGCTGGGTAGCCGATCAGGCCAAAGACTGAGATCGTTCTCGGCACGAGTCTTGTCTGATACAATAAGTAGCAGAGCGGCAAACTCCCAATAGCAAGGCCACTCATAGCAATACTATAGGCATAGAAGTTACCTTGGACAGCCAACGTACCGAGGAATTGAAGCACGGCCACATCTGCGCTACTTGCCTGTACGTATTCCTGACTCAATGGTACGAGCAAAAGTAAACTGATGATACCACCCATCATGAGTATGGACTCGAAGATTCGGGTTCCAATATATCCAAGAGCTATCGTTTCATTGTGCTGTTTTATCGTTGGGTAGAGGAACAAGCTGATTCCAATCACAGCAGCAGAATTCACGGCCATAATGAGTGCCGCGATAGTCAGTTGCATCGTATTTTCAGAAATGCTGGCAAGGGGATCTGAAGTACCCAAGAGAGGTTGTATGAGAGCCCCGTCCGGAATCCCATAGGTAAGATATCCAAGTATAATTAATGCGCCCGCAATCTTTGCGAACATTTTGTTTGTGATCGTTTCTAATTCTGATTTATTCTCTGTTTCTGACATTGTATTATCTCCTGATACACTACGGAGTTACTCATCCGTTCGTCCGTCATTTGGCGAGTTACAGTCGCCATCTTGATCAAGGCCTTTCGTGACTTGAACAGTCATACAGTCATGAGTTGCCAAGATAAACGTTTCTGTTTCCTCATTGGGCCCCGAAAGTACCGATATCGGTCAGTATCCGACCGCTACTGCATGCCGCTTTCAAATGGTATGACTGAAATGGTCAGAGGGTCAAGCGGGGGTATGCGCGGATTTGACGACGAGGAACGCAAGGAGATTCGGGAAGCACTGGTTGATGCCGGTGAGAAGTTCTTTTTGCGGGTTGGCCCCCGAAAGACGACGGTAAAGGAGCTCACCGACGAGGTAGGCATCGCCAAGGGTTCATTCTACAACTTCTTCGACTCGAAAAGTGAGCTGTTCATGGAGGTGTTCATCCGAATCGGGAGAGACAACGTTGGAGCGGCTCTCAAAGCCGTCGAAGACGTCGAAGACGGTCAGGAGGGGATCCGGCTGCTATTTCACGCCTACGCTGATTGGCTGGAAGATCACCCTATCATCCAGAAATTCGCCGCGGACGTGGATCAGGACCGCTTCCGGCGGAGTTTCCCCGCTGATCAGTTCGCCGCGGCCGAGCGAAAGCGCGACGAGTTACTCGCTGCGCCGGTCGAACGTTGGCAAGCGAATGGTACCCTTCGCGACGACGTCTCACCAGTAGCCGTTGTCGAACTTCTCCAACTCGTCCTCTTACTCGCGGTGACGAACGACGAGTACGACGAGGACTACTACAGAAAGCGGAACTTCGCTATCGAGACGCTGGCCCGCGGGCTGGAGCCCTAACGGACCTGATTTTCTATTTACGCAGCAGAATGAGTCGTGATTTCCCGCGACAGCAGAGCAAAGTGCATCGTCGGAATGTCCTTCATCGCTTTCACCGCATCTAGTTCGTCACGGGATTCATATCTTTTATACTGAGTTCTGTGTGGATGCACTATATCTTTGAGAACATTTTTAAAATCCAAGCCTATAAATGTAATTCTGGAAATAATATAGAATAGTATTTATTGACGAGTGGAGTATGTCAAACGTTGTGACGATAATAGCCGGCTGTACGGCGTATCAACAACGGAAATCACATGACTTCAAGTGAAGATGTTTCAACGGAGGTAGCTGCATCGAACGTTCATGGCATGGAAGGAGACGGTACCCAAACGGCGGAGACCATCGGTCCTTCTGAACGGTACTTCTCGAAAGTTGGGACCGTTGCAGCGTTCGCCGCACTCGTGGTCTACGGTGTGTCGGCCTACTTGCACCCGTTAACGCCACCGCACCACACACAAGAGGCCTTTGCAGACTACGCGGTCGAATCTCTTTGGGCAATTTACCACTTGGGAGAGTTCCTCGGAATACTATTGATGGGTGCCGCTATCATTGCCCTCGCGTTCCGGCTCCGTAGGGGCGTTGCCGGAGTGTGGGCAACTCTTGGTGGTGCGGCGATGGTAGTGTGTGCGGGAGTCTATGGCATCTTCGCCGCGGTTGACGGCGTTGCCCTCGGGATTATGGTGGATCGGTGGGCGGCCGCGGGTCCAGAACAACAGGAATTGCTCTACGAGACGGCCTTCGCAGTTCGGCAAATCGAAGGTGGGCTCTTCAGTATTCAGTGGTTCATGTTTGGCATCGCGGCAGGACTCTTCGCAGGTGCGTTCTTTGCCAGCGCCAAGTCACCGATTCGTCTTGACTGGTTCAGCGGTATGGGCTGGCTAAGCATCCTCGCCAGCATCGGAGCGCTTTCCTTCGGGGTCGTCCAAGCGCATGGGTACACTGACCTCTCGATGGCCTTCCAGATCGGATTGATGCCTGGCGTGATCTGGGTCGCCGCTGTTGGTGTATTCCTCTACCGTAATCCAGTCCACACTGAAACGCTCGTGGAGATTCCACGCAAAGAGGACGACGAACCGCCCCACGACCCGGTTAAGTGACGGCGCTGAAATCGGTTTCAGCCGGGCGTACAGTTAGTAAATGAGGTGCATCCGGTGTGCCATAATTCAAACAAACTGTCACCAACCGTATTTGCAAACGTATTCAAAATGCAAATTACGAGGCGTTCCTCGTAGTTCACAACCCCGTTTATGACCAATTCACCGACGTACTCACGGCAGCGCGATAGCGTGGCGTGCTTGTACTCTTGCTCCTCACTGATGAAAACGAAAATACCCGGGATGAGTCACAACTCGTTTCAACCGACTCTGTCGTTCGGTCATGGCGTGCAGACCCATTGACGCTGACGTTGACTGATGGGGACTCTGGCGTAGTGGGGGGATCAGGAATTGGGCCTTGTTTAGACGCTGTAGAGAACGACTCACTCCGGTGAACTAACTGACCTCTGAGTCAGACCCAAGTAGTGTGCCCTCTCGTCTCTCGCGCTTCACAGATCGCCTTGTAATATTAGCGAAACGCGCTGTCTCTGGCGATTCTTCACCAGCGGTCAAGAAGGGTGACGGCGGCTACGCTGACTGGGTGATCGTTGTGATCCACGGTCTCCGCGAATATCTTGACCTTCCCTATCGACGGCTCCTCGATGTTCTTCACGAGATGCATGGGGTCGTCAAGAAACTGGATCTTGAACCGAGCGAGTTGCCGGACTTCACGACAGTTTGCGCACGGAAGCAACAGCTCAAGATGGCGGTCTGGCGAACTCTCCTGCGGCTCTCCGCTGATCTTCACGATACCGGAGACGTGCAGGCTCTCGATGCAACTGGCTTCGACCGCCATTCGGCCAGCCGTCACTATACGAATCGGACAGATTATACCTTCAGGTCGGTCAAGACGACAGCGTTGGTAGACTGTGAAACCAGTACTGTATTGGATATCCACTGTTCGATGAAGCAGCCACACGACACCCAAGTCGGGCGGCAGGTACTCACGCGGAATCTGACTTCCCCTTTCGAACCTATCGCAACAAACGCGTAAAACGCCAGAACCTGGCGATTTAGTCGATTCTTTTGCGAAGATTCCAAGAAGCGAATGATTCTGAACCGTCGTCATCGATGCCTCACCGCCAGATGCTATGATAGAAGTCTTTGATACCGCGAGCAAAGATCTGCTTTCGGCACCAACCAATCGAGAATTCTGACAGCACTGGGGACCTACTGGCGGGTCTGAACTCCTCCCGCACATCCATCGTATCTGAGAGGATGAGTGGGACGACTTCGACCCAAACAGTGTTATCGAAATTAACCATTCAGTGAACGTGCATATCGGTCATGTGAACATACTCTAACCGCGCGCTGCTGGACCGATGAGCGCTATGACAGCGGCTCGATCGTGAACCCAGGTGTCATCGAGCGCCCGTACAGCCCCACCAGAACGGCGGCAATAAACCACCACGCTCCAGATCCGACGACGAGCGCGATCGGCAGTGTCTCCTCCAGCATGCCACCAGAGCCATCCAGAACGCTTCCGACGTTGATTGCGGCGTGCATGAACACGGCTGGGATCACTCCGCCGTCCGTGACGTTGACGAGCGCACCAAGGACGGTAGATGCGCCGAGGACGAACATCGTGTACTCAACGAGGAACAGCGGGTCGGGGGTGAAGTTTGGATGTCCGAGAAACAGGGGGAGGTGCCACGCCCACCACAGTACTCCGACTGCGAGACTCGCTGTCAGGACCGACAGCCGCTCCTGGAACCACGGTTGGAGGACTCCGCGCCACCCGAACTCCTCGACGCCACCAAAGAGAAAGACGTTGAGCAGGAAGAATCCGAATAGTAGGTGTAGTGGGGCTGGCGGTGAGTAGCGCACCGATCCGCCGCCAAGCGCGGCGAGCGCTGGTTGGACCTCCCCGACGACCACTGGGAGGGACACCGCAGCGAGGTACACCCATGGAGGGAACCGCCACTGGAGTACTCGGCCGAGCCAGTCCCGAAGCGGGACGTCACTCGCCCAGACGACGAGTACCGCCCCAATCGGGAGGCCCCACTGTCGCGGGAACGTGTTGATGTAGACCGGCAAAGTGTTCCATAAACCGAAAGCATAGTAGATCGCGTCCCATGCCCACGTCCAGCCGAACACGACGATGAGGAAGGCTGGAATGCGGTGTCTGTGAATGCGAGATCGGATCATGGTGAGACCGAGGCCATCCTGTCACTTACCGGGTCACTTTCTTGGTCTGAAATATAGTTCTTGGCAAGTTCCGCAGTGAATTTCACGTTCAAACCGGATCACGGGCAGATATTTGTCTGGTGAACTACCCCACCCTACTCGCTCACAGCTTTTGCCGTTCGCTCAGAAGCGTGGACTTCTCAGACGTGTCCGAACTGCGGATCAACCACAGACACGGTTCGCCACCAAGACACGCTGACGTGTTCGTATGGGTTCGAGGGTCACGCAGACCTCGTGGCATCGGAATCGTTCTTGAGACGTCATCAGACCTCTGCGAGTTCTAATTGGCGAACGAGACACTCCGTGTCTCGTCAACGGCAGACGACGGTAACACGGTTGATGGCACAGCCTGTATGCCTCAAGTGGGGCGACCATAACTGGTCAGAGTCACCACACTCAGCTCCCAACGAGGAACATACGAACCCGCAAGTTGCCTCTGTGGGTCGGTAAGCGACACCCTCAGCGCGAGGAAACCTTGCCGTTCACGGCGAGGAAAATGTCATCTGAGTGAGCGAACAGAGGGGAGAGTCGTTTCCTCGTAGTGGCGTCATCCGAGCAGGTATCGAGCCCAGGGATATCGCTCGATTGACCGAAGCTCATGTATTTTCGGTTCACGAGGCTTCGTCGTCGGATGGTGTATACCTTTAGCCAGTTTTCTCTCGAGCAAGCTATTTTTCTCATATAGGTGTACGGCGGTACACTCAATAGAGCAGATAACTTCAGAATTTCTGAATGAACCCGCTTGGCGAATCCCCGGATGGATATGGCGACTACTTGGAGTACGATGTGCCCGAGAAATGGATAGTAGGACTCGTACTCTTACTCGTTGTCGGCCTCGGTGAATTCTTCTTTCCTGGAGTAGTTGGTTGGTTCTTCGTAACCGTAGGCAACGGCCCCACAGGCTTCGTCATGGTGTCTCTTGACGAACTGCTATTCCTCGTAGGGATGATTGTCGTTCACGAAGCAATCCACTACGTCGCCGCTCTGAGGCAAGGATACAATCCTACGGCAGGTGTCAGGCTTATTGACTCATTCTACGGTATCAAGGAGCCGTCTCCGTACATCATCGTTCTGAATGAGCATATCTCGCGCAAGCATAATCTTGTGATGCTCATTGCTCCTCTCCTTGTAATTAACGCGATTGCTCTTCTCGGACTGCTTCCGATATTCCCTGTTTTTGCCGCCTATTACGCGAAGATCGCTCTCGTCGCGAATACGGCATCCTCGATGCAAGACGTCTACAATTTCGTCCGACTATGGACGATGGACGAAGGAACGCAGTTCATCAACGTCGAGGAAGATGAAATTCGGTCGTTCTACTGTCAACCGCAGAGTTAGATACTTGGGTTGGGGTTGAGTGGATGAGTCTGCAGTCGAATTTCAGTCGGTGTTTTACAACGGTTCACCATCGTCTAAGTCTTCTCTGGAAACTTGGATTTCGATGTTCTCAAATCGGTCAGGGAACTCAGGAATTGGCTCGTCGCCTGTTTCGCTCACAGAGATAGCAATCGCCATTCGTTTTGTATCGTCGATTGGCGGGTCTGTGTGACTTCTGCCGATTCCGATGGAGAGAACCCTCGGCGAGTCGCCATACTGCTGGCGGACTCGCTCCACTGCTTCCTCTGTTTCCTTCACATGCACGTACCACTCTGCATCCACCTCCAGCCATTCGCCGGCACGTTCTCCTCCGGGGTACTTTCGAATCCGTATGGACTCACGGTCGTCGCCGTTCATAGAACACGATACCTGTAACTTCTCTATCGTCAACCCTATTAGAAGCGTCTCGTCCTGCCTAGGCGAACCTGCCAGTAGGTAGATGCCCGTGTTCATCGTGGTAGTTACTCACTTACTCAAAACACAGAGCTAACACGAATCTCACCCATCTTAAGTGCCTTCCGGCTCATTCGTTTAAAATGGAAGAAACATCAGGGCGCACAATTGGCAATACTACTATTGAATTGTCGAACCCGTGAGTATTCTTCGCGATAACGTTCGCGTTCACCTGGGCGTTCTGGATACCAGCGATCATCTTTGACCTCGCGTTCGATAACGCTCTTGGGCTCCTGTGAGAGTTGGCGTGCGTAATATGACGATAGTGTCACCAGTATAGAATCAGTACTGCTGGAAATACTGCCCAACACTTCGCCTACACTGGCTGTACGCCCGACGCGTACGTTTAAGCCACATTGAGCGACAGTTGCGAGTATGCTCTTGGACGAACTCGCGAACATCGACTTTGACGACGCCGAGACACGACACGAACTGAAACGACTCCGCGCAGAATCCGCAGAGAAAACAACCTTTGGAGAACTCTTCGCATGACCACATACGAAACAGACGACCCGATAGACCAACCCGAACGTGAAGCGATCCGTTCGCTCGCCAACGCGATTGTCGACCACACCGAGAGAGGCGACGACGGACGAGTCACGACCGACGATACCCAACGTGTTCTCGCGGACGCCCGTGACCTCTCGCTGCTCGTACTCGAAGAGCTCGGACGCTCAGATATTGAGCATCAACGCATTCTCCGGGCGATAGATCGCACCGTCGACGCCGAGTTCCCGTTGTGGGCAGACTACGTCGGTGGGTCAACGGACCCCGACGTTGAACAGACGCTTCTCGACCGTGCGGAAGCCGAGTACGAGGCGCTCGAAGGCGAGACGGCCGAACGGGACGAACTCTCGAAGTGGTTGGATAAGAAGCGTTGGGACGAACAAGCCGAACGGCAATGAACTGCGACCACTGCGGCTGGGCAAATCCCACGCCTCGAAAACTGTCGACTGAGGGCGGTTCTGCGGGCACACAGCGTGCAGACAGGAGTTCAACTGCCGACTCGCCACCGGGGCGACTCGAAGTGCGTGACGTGGCGATAGCCCCTGATTCTGATTCTGACGCCTACGCGACGACTACTTTTCACCCTTACATCACTCTCTCGACGCGCGGCGTTCTGTGCGGACTCTCGTATCCACAGACCCCGCGCCGGTCGTGTTAAAAAATATCACACTAATTGCGTAGGCATTACGCCTATATTCGCCCTATACTGTGGTTATAACCAAGAGTGAATGTCATGGAGGTAAAACAGAAACACCCCAACACGCGACAGGCTGTTCGTCGTGTGATTTTGGAGACAATCGTTGACGAGGGGGGGCTGACAACTCGGTCGCATCTCGCCGAAGCAATCGCAAACGAAAATCTGTCGCAATACAAAGCCGAGATTCGCCTGCATCACATCCATATCCCGGTCTTGATGGATGCCGGAGTGATCGATTATGATGACCGCACGGGCGATGTTGTTCTGGTGGAGGATGTGTCGAGTATCGACTTAGCGCAGTTATAATTGGGCGGAAGAGTCAAATCTGAGGGCAACCACGGATTCCCAATGACTATCCAAGACCGCAAGAGAAGGGAATCGACCGGTCCTGTAATCGAAGTCGAATTCTCAATGACTGACTCGACATATCCATTCGTGGCTGCGACACAGGATGGCACATGCACGGTCGAACTCGCCAAAATGGTACCTCGAACGGGCGGCCAATACGCTGAATTCTTCAATATGTCCGGTACAAGACCGGAACAGATCTTGGACCTCACTGCGTCCTACGATACTTTAGAAGTATCCCTCCTGCGGGAATACGAAGATGGGGGACTCTTTGAATTCGTCGCCTCTGGGGACTGCCCAGCATACACACTCGCGGAACTCGGTGCGCTTCCACGAGAAGTCATCGCTGTCGACGGAGAAGGCCGCATCGTGGCTGAAATCTCTCACTCCCATGAATCGTCTGCGATTATCGAACGATTTCTCGATGAGAATCCCGACGCCAAACTTGTTTCGAAACGAGAGCGAGATTCATTCTCGCCGATCTTCACACGATCAGCATTCCAACAGGTGCTTCACTCCAAACTGACCGACAGGCAGCGTGAAGTTCTTCAAGCGGCCTATAATGCGGGGTACTATGATTGGCCGCGTGAAGCCACCGGGAAGGACGTTGCCGAAGATCTTGGAATCACGTCAGCAACGTTTTCAGAACATATTCACACCGCCGAACGCAAGCTACTCACCGTCCTTTTCAGTGAGCCTTGTGAAGATTAACTGGATATGTACCAAATATTTAATTTATTAGGGATTAGTATCTACTCGTGGTGAGACGGTTATCTGCCGACCGTTTTGGACAGTGACGAGGTAGCCTTCATACTGAAATGAGATAGCGATTTCCTGGGAGCACCGAAAGGTTTCAGATGGCATTCCGAATAATTGATCGAGAGCATCCGGGTCGATCGCGTTGTAGAGCGGTTCCATCTGCTCCGGAGGTATCCCAGTTGTAGTAGCCACAGCACTGATTACGTTGTACGAGAGGGACTTATTTGGTTCAATAGTATATTGGTCGATACTGGGGTGACTGCTGTGTCTTTTGCCAGAGCCATCGTCCGCCGTAGTTTTATCTCTCGGGGTCATCGCACAACCTGTTTTGATCGACTGCAAGTTTGGCAGGCTATTTCTTAAGCAAATACCCTACACCTCAAGGGTTGTTCCCAATAGCGAATGAACAACTCCTTCCGGACAATGCACAGAGTGACTGTTTACCTAAATTGAGGCGCTAAGGTCCCTTCCTCAACGAGCAACCGAGACGAGAAATTGTGAGTGCGACCATCGGCAGGGCACGATTCGATTTTCGCTCCCTCCCGTGCTTGAGGAATTGGTCGAGCATGCCCGTCAGAAGGAACTGAACTGAGAAATTCGCGCCTTCTATTCAGCACGGCTCCTGAAACCTATCTCCGATTGAGGATTTCAAGAGAGCTCAATGAAGACTGTCGTCTCCGATCCCACAATTCTCTCCAGGAGCTACTCTACTCCGAACGAATCTATTCAGAGACGATTTTGACGAATCCTATTCATTCGACTGGTCTTCCATGTTTTCGAGCATCTGGCGAGGTTCCCCGAATGGCTTGAGCTCCACTTTGGTAGTAGCAAGAACGGTTTTGAGGTAGCCCCATCGAGCCAGTGAAGTACCACCAGATTCCATCAGAAACGAAAGTGGAATCGGTGGGTGGTGACCTTCGTCGCCTGGTGAGTAGTCAACGATTGTGAGCTCGCTTGCGTCTGCACTGAGGACACCTCTACAACGCTGGAAACCGTCAGTCCAGAACAGGTGAGTCTACTTATGGAACCACAAATCACCGTCATCACGTTGGGAGTAAGTGACCTCGAAACGTCACTTGAGTTTTATCACCAAGGTTTAGGTTGGCCGACGGAGGGTATAGTCGGCACTGAATTTGAAGGTGGAGCTGTTGCTTTCTTCCCATTGAATAATGGCTTACAGCTTGCACTTTACCCGAAACAGCAAATCGCGGAAGACGCGAACGTTGAGGACGAAGGGCTAAGTTCTATAGAGTTTACCCTCGGCCACAACGTCGCGTCGAAAGAAGCAGTTGATGCCGTACTGAAGACAGCGGACGAAGCAGGCGCAGAAATCACCGACCCCCCACGTGACCGTGAATGGGGCGGATATTCGGGTCACTTCCTCGATCCAGACGACCACTTGTGGGAAGTAGTCTGGAATCCGCAGCTCGAAATTGAAGAATAGCCATCAATTCGGCCACGCCCTCTCAAGCCTCGTACATCGAGTCATTCGCCTCCAAACGCGCAAATTCTGTCGTCTCCAGGTCCCACGCCACATGACCTCGATCGCTCTGTCGATCGATCATGTGTGTGGTGAGTGTGGGGTGGGTGATGGGTGGCGGAGTGGTATTTCCAAGAGTTCCGATGTTAGGTTTCTTGTTTGCGTTCAAGTTCACGCAGTTGAGTCAGGCGACGTTTCGAATCCGGGTGCGTATTGAGTAACTTCTTGAGCGGTGCTGGGAGATATCGTCGAACCCCGAGCGTATTCGTTTCTGACTCAAGGATTGCCGCTGCTGCAATTTCCGATTGTCTGAGATCTGTCGCTGGCATTTCGTTTAGTTCCTGGTCGATGGCGGTGAGGGCGCTTGCGAGGCTGGCAGGCTTCCCAGTGAGTGCTACTGCCCCTTGGTCAGCAGCGTATTCACGTGAGCGCGAAAGCGACGCTGTGAGGATGTGTGCGAGCGCCCACACCGGAATTATCGCTACGAGTCCAGCAGCGATACACAAGTCAGTAACATCGGCACGACTAGCCTGTCCATGTTCGACACCAGGGTTTTCACCAGAGAGCAGTTTGAGTATTCTATCGGTTGCTCCAATCGGGAGTGATGCAGCCGTCATAACGGCCATATCGTGATTTCGCACATGAGCGATCTCGTGTGCGATGACTGCTTCTAACTCGTCTTCATCAAGCAGTGAGATGAGACCTTCACTGAGTGCTAACCGAGCAGATTCAGCTGAATACCCCGTCACTAACGAGAGCGGTGTATCAGTCGGTACGATGTAGAGACTCGGTTCAGGTGTGGTTGCTTGCTGGCAGACCTTTTTGACGAGACCGCGGATTTCTGGGTACTCTTCATTTGCTACAGCGACTCCTCCAATCGACTCAATAGCATGTGTGGGTGCCTCGCGTTCCCCGTCGAGGAGTTGCATGAACAACCCGAGTGCTGTAATTGCGATGAGTCCAACGAGGATTTCCTGTGGGAGCAACTGCGTTGGCCATGAGACATCTGGTGGGAGGGTGTACCCGAGCTTATCGGCTGCGGCGCCTGTGATCACGAGTGCTAAGACATTGATTATGAGAATGCCACCGACAACGGATGCAAACGCACCCGCAGTAACGAGCACAAAGAGTGTGACCAGAATTTTCAGTCGAAAAACCCGAGTTACTGACCACCCGGGCGACGTGGTCAATACACTCGAACGATTGGTCATTGGTTCTTAATTCGATCAGTAGACAATTGTAATGGTATCGCTACTCTGAATATTCATCACGAAGCAGGATGTCTTGCCGCCGAAAGACAGTGTAGGGAGCGAAACCTAAAGAAAAGACCAGCAGAGCATTTCCTATTCAGTTTCCTCAAGGGCATAGTAGACACGTTCTCGTGGAATCTGAATGGAGTACACAAAGGTGTGTCCGTCTTCGAGGTAGGAAACATCGTGCAAGCTGTAGTGCCAATGTTGGGTGTCTTCATTAAACCGAATTGGTTCGAGGAGTTCATCTTCAGTACTATCAACTACAGCAAGAGGCTCTCCGGGGCCGTCGTCATAGACAAGTTGCTGGGCCTGAGTTCCATCAGCCATAGACTCATCGTCCGAATTCCACTTCGGATATGGAATTTCACGTACCACGCGGTAAACTCTATGGCGAGGCACACGAACTCTATAAGTCGTTTCAGACCGAGATTGCTCAGACGGGTGTTGATGCGTACGAAACGTCCAGTACCCACTTTCGATCTCATAGGTGAGTTCATCAGGCCCAAAGCAATACTCATCCGGCACATCAGAATCGAAATCATCTCTCACCATAGGAACTACGTCCTCTTGAGGACGGGGAAGTTCGTGGAGAATCGTCACCCGAGTCACAATACCGATATTCCGTCACGGCCTATGATAAAGTATCGCCCCTCCGATAAAACGTAAGATCCACAAAGCATCTCAGGCCATTCAATCCAGTCATTAACTGACAGAGACACCTAGACCGGGAGTTTACTTTTTAAGAACAGACCGTCTCTCTGCTAGGTATTGCAGTGAATGATTCAGTGTGTCTTTGCGGCCAAAGACGTACTAAAGACCCTTCGAGCTGAAAAGTATGAGAAAACGTAGCCTTTTTTAGAGGTGGCGAGTACCAGAAGATCAGAGAGAAAGTACGGTGTTTGTCAACAGTTCCGAGCAGAACCACCTGACTGATAGTTATGCATCTTTAACACGGGGATACTTTATCACCACTGGTGCGTTGTATGTCCTCAACGGTAACGAAATAGGTGGCCTTAGAGCCAGTATCGGCGTCATCCTCATCCGTTGAGTACCAATAAGGCTGTGAAACTTCTACGTCGACCCCATCCGTACTCCGATTGGTGACCTGTGCCTCCTTCTCGAAGCCAATGTATGAATTCAACCCCCAGTCATTGACGCAGGATGCATTCTTGAGTTGAGTGGTGACGTACCTTTCCTCCGCAGAAAGAGCACGTTCTTTGACATCTTTATCCGAGACACCGCCATCTTGAAAAACACCGAGACAGCCGAAGAATCCACCGAGGGTTACTGTCGCACCGACGAGCTGGAAAGCTTTTCGCCGCGAGTACATGTTATATCGAGACCTTTTATCACGAAGTACTTTCTGATAAACGATAAGCTAACTCACTCATCTCTTCGGTCCCGTATGGAGCAATCGAAATTAGGCGTTTTGGGACGTGGAAAAGTGCGAATCAAAAGAAATGGTAAACTATATTTCCAGTAGACAAATTTAAAGAGAAAGGCAATTAAAGCACGATATGGGACAGATCTCGGATTGGTGGTTTAGCCGGGTTTCCAACGATGAGGCTGATATGGGCGACACGCGAGTGTTCGTTAAAGCCCTCGGCGGAAATGTTCTGCATATTCTGTTGTTCTTCCTGCTGTTGGTGAACGCTGTTCTCAGAGGTCACACAGTCGAACAGAGCCCCTCACTTGGGGGCTTGCTCTTAACCATTATTTTTGGTTTGTCAGTAGGTGCTGCCACTCCACTTCACACCAAAAACGAGTTACTGACAGAATTAGCAGAGACGTTCTGGTACCGGGCGATCCTACTACTAGTGATATTCGGGGGATTCTGGCTACTCCTGGGTTATAATATTTCGTATGGGATTTGGTTCGGACTTACATTCGTGGTGGCAAAGGCCATCACAACGACCCTGTTGTACATACAGGCCCGGTCTAATTGCAACTGAAGACCTTGCTGAAACCCTCACGCGGTGATTAGTTCCAGAAACCTTGCTAAATAGAGGGCACGTATGTCGCAGGAGACTACGGACAGGGTGGGTTCCATGGATGTTCACTTGCAGGGGTGAGAAAGAGACCCGGTACGCCACCTGTTGGAGGAATATCGATTCGAACGAACATACACTTCTCACCGTTAGTCTCGTCATCTTCTGCGGTCAACTCGTGCGTGTTTCGAGTTCTCTCAGAGAGACCATACGAGAGGGTATAACCAGCCGGCTCACTCGACCACGTCGGTTTGAGTTTGATAATGTTCTCTCCAGGCTCGGTTCCAACTGTGAGGACATCTGCTGTAGATACGTGCGTCAACCTCGGAACCGCGCATCCCCCTCTACGACACTCTTCGATAAACCTCTTGTAACAATATTCAGATGTGAACATCAGCCGTTAACGCCATCCAGTGCCTCTCAACACGAGGGGGATGGTGGGGCAAAAACCCTCGTACGTGGCGCGGCTGTCGACACCGAGACACCGGGCCTGTTCCCACTAAACAGAGGCACCCCTTCCTCAGCGCCGACAACCAAGAGAGAGGGCCACAACGAGGAGAATAGGTTTTTGCATTGTCTACTCACGGCGACTGTTGTTATTCTGGGTAATATTTCTTCGCGACTCCAGCGCTACCACTTCAGAGATATTGTTTTGTGGGAATATTTACAAGAAAGGGCCTTGTTTAGATGCGGAGTACCAGTCGATTCTTTTCACTAAGGACAATGCAGATCAGCCACTCGGTGTACCCGAGTACTTAGAAAGACAAAAACGAATATCCCTGCGAATGTTTCACATGTGTTCATAGAACAGAATCTGTATGAAAAGACGTCAGTTCCTCGCTGGAACCGTTCCAACGGCATCCATGGTTTTGGGCGGATGCCTTGGCAGCGGTCCATCTTGCACAGATGAGGATAGCTGGCGTTCCTTCGAACAGCGACTGGTCGTTCCCTCGCTCAGCGTTGCCGTGTGGTTCGTGATTCACTTTGATAGTCACTGGCAAACGATTCATGAGCCATGGCGGGTGATGGGGATTACTCCGCTGGATTTCTACATTTTTGGCGCGTCTATGCGCTCACGACTGCCGTTCTTGGAGGAGTCATCGAATATGCCGTCCATCGATACCTAGCCTGAACAATCCGCTCAGACACTGGACAGTAAGTACGTGTTCTGGATTTCTGACTCTCTCTCTCTCTCTCCGTCAGGGGACGATTGGTAAGTGACCGATAAGCGCTCTGTATTCAGCACGACTTCTGAAACTTATCACTGCTTGAGGGTTTCAACAAGGCCAATTCAGGTACAGACTACAACTTCTTTGAATTCTGCGCCTGCTCAGTGCGCTGATTTGCCTGTCTGAGTCGGATCTGGGCGGCGTTCGAGAGCGGCTTCGATAGATCGTCTTTCGCTTCAGCGAGCCGATTTTCCGCCCGCTGAAGCCGTTCGACGACAACCTCGAGTTGTCTGTCAGTGTTTCCTCGTTCTTTAGCGCGTGCCCGCTCGGCGGCCCGGTCTGCGGCTTCAACGACGGCTGCGAGCGAGCGCTCTAGCCCTTGGACCGCGTTCGACGACCCACGGTCTGTATCATCGTCCTCGCTACTGTCATTGTTACGCGTCGCGATCGCCACCCGCGTCTCCTCGGCGATATCTGCGACAAACTCCGAGAGGGGTGCTTTGCCCGTCTCGGGGCGTTCGATGCGAATTCCCGACGTATCTTCGGGAGATGGATTGACTCGGTACGCGCCTATGGCGTCGTTTTCGTCCCGAACTTCTGTCGTGTAAGCCCCGCCGACGTGGACGTAGATTGCATCGTCTTCGTCTACCGACGACTCGTAGAGGCGACCAGCGAAGTCGTCTTCGAGAGCCACTGTCGAGAGAGCGATATCGGCGTCTTCACCGAGAACCTCCAGTTTCGTCGCACGCTCGCGGGCGACCAACGGTATCTCACCGTTGACTCCAGCTGCGGTCACCGTTTCGTCATCAGATACCACCACTCGTTCGCTGTACGGTGCTCGGCCAGCACCGTTGACCGTCAGTCGGTGCTCGCCGGCCGGAACGTCTCGTATCACTGCGATACCGTGGAACGTAGGCACGGTTTCTGGCTCGCTCTCGAAGAGAGCGACAGATTCGACCGACGTCTCCGTCGTCGTCAACCCTTCGTTCTCCGGTGCGTCATCGGCTGTGACTGTTTCGGTGATGCGAGTGGCCACCGTATGAACTGGTGCTGGCTTACCGATGGCGTCGTAGCGTTCGGCCAACGCCTCCCGATGTCGAGGATCGGTGATATCTGCTGCGGGATTCGGGTATCGAGGTTGATTCCACGGCGCTCCCGTTGTCGTAATGTGATTGGCCATGGCGTCTTCTACCGCTGCGGGCACGGCGAACTCGAAGCTCAATTGTGGCCCGGTGAAGTCCGCGATGTGTTCGATTTCATCGGTCGATACGAGGTCGTACTCGATGTCTGCGTCAGCGTCTCGGTCACGGGGTCCAAAGACGAGCCCCGTCTCGCGCGTCGGTAAGTCCGTCGGCGGCGACGTCAGTGCGTCGTACGACCGTATCGTAAGTTCGGAACGGATCAGCGAATCGGTTGTGACGGAGGGCAATCTCTCGTGATCGTATATCGGCACCCCCTCGTACTCCGGGACGAGATACGGCAACCGTGACCCTTCGTCGCGGGGCAACCCGTACGCAAGTGGGAGCGAAACGTCTGCGAAGTCTTCTATACTCTCGATTGGCGCGTTCGTGATGTCCGCCGTCAAGTCTTCGACAGTGACTCGCTGGAAGCGGTCCGGGACGTCGTTGACCGAGAGCGTACTCGAATGCGAGCCGAGTTCAGAGAGGATTCGCGGTATCACTTCGGGATCTGGGTCTAAGAACTCGTTGTTCGGTACCTTCCGAGAGTGAGAACTGGCGACGTACAGCTGTGGATCGCCGGTTTCGGTATCGACGAAGACGTGCAGCACTTCCCAGTCGTGCCAGTGAAAATTCGTCGTGAACTGGTCGAATACTGAGTAGAACCAAAACTGGATGACGGTAAGTGAGGAATTCTCGTACTCGACAGCGTTGTAAAACACCGTCGGGTTCGGTGGACTCTGTCCGTCGTACTGCTCGTGGTATCCGTCGAGGGCATCGAATCCGTCGACGATGGTTTCGCCGTCGCGTTCGGTAGTGTAGGGGCGTGGATCCGTCGGAAACCACGGTTCGTTGACGTCGAAGTACACCGTCGGGGCGAATTTCGTCGCTAACTCCCGGGCGGGTTCGGCGTCGACCTCGGCTGTTTGGGTGTCGGTTCCCCGTTCGAGCGTCGAACAGCCGGCCGCACCAACTGCACTGAGACTGGCGAGTGCACTGAGGACGGTCCGTCGGTCGACAGTGAGACGCGAGTCGTCACCCACGGATTCGAACCACCTCGTTGCTGTGTACGACCACGCCTGATCTGGACATGGCTCTGGATGTGCCCAATCGCTCTATAAGCCTTCTCCATCTCTGACCGACAGGCCGTAGACAAACTGAACGAACAGAGCTTTATTTTCCTCGGCAGTCGTGAACTTCGATTCGCTCTCGTAGCCCCACTTTCTGATAAACAGAGCCCTCAACTACCTGACTCAAGGAGGGTTCTTCACTGCCCGTATTGCGTAATAACGACACTCGCCGTGAGTAACAGTCCGAAAGCCTAGAAACAGAATTCAATTCGTCTCAATCGTTGGCTTGCGTTGATTGCTTCACCGGGTGCCCGACGCCCGTGACGCGAGCGACAATCACGACCACGACGCCCGCGACGAGAAATCCACCGACGAGTAGGAACGCGACTGGCGGTGAGAAGCGATCGATGACTGTCCCAAGGAGTACCGGACTAATGACAGCGCCCATCGAGAGACCCGTGAAGAAGAATCCGAAACTCTTCCCTGCCGTACCGGGGTCGGCGACGACAGTAGCGAATTTGTCTCGAGAGGGAAGCGAGAGCCCGATTAGCAGCCCAATTACTGATAACAGTACCCCTGTGACGAGGAGACTCGGGACTCCGGTGGCAACGAGTATCCAGACGCCGAGCGCTGCGGAGAGGAACATCGTAGTGAGAACGTGACGGAACGGCAGGCGGTCAGCCAAGGGACCGCCGGCGAGAACTCCGACGGCAGTCGCCGTGAGATGCACCGTCAACAGGGTGTTTGCCGTTGACTCATCGAAGCCGTAGGCATCGACCGCAAGCACCGTCGTGAACGACTGCAGCCCCACAACCGCCATCATACTCAACAAATAAAAACTGAAAACGAGCAGCATCTTGAACCGTCGAGCGAACGTTACTAATTCGCCGATTGTCTCTCGTACTGATTCGTCGGCATTCGAAGATGACTCAATATCGTCACTCTTCCGCGTTTGAATCGCTTGGGTGTGCACAGCCTCGACTGTCAAGTGGACTACTCCCGCGTACCCAAAACCGACTAATCCAACCGCGATGAGAGCAATCTCCCAGCTGATCGTGAGTGCAAGGCTCCCGATGACGAGTGGTGCGACGGCAAAGCCTGCGTACCCACCGAACGTATGGATGCTGAAAGCGGTTCCTTCGGTAGATGAGTCGGTGACGGTGTCGAGGAGTGCGTAGTCAGCGGGATGAAACACAGATTGTCCTACTCCGGAGAGAAACGCACAGGCGAGCAGCAAGGGATAGTTTGGAGCGAAACCTGCGAGGGTGATTCCGAGTGCGGTCACCGTGATGCCGGTTACGAGAACATGCCGTGCGCCGATTCGGTCAATCACATCGCCAATGGGGAGCTGAAAAAGCAGCGTGGGAACGTAGATTGCCGTAATCAAGAGCCCGAGTCGAGTTGTCGAAAGCCCAAAGTCACGGGCAAGCAGCGGGAACAACGGTGGAAACGCCAAGAGAAAGAGATGTGAGAGGAAGTGGGCTCCAGATACAACCCCAATGACGTAGGCAGCATTTCCCCGTCTGTGTGACACGGCCATTATCCACGAGTATATCTCGAGCGAGTTATAAATATGACATCCTCCCCGCCGTGAACAGTCAAGAAGGGAACGCGACACGCTCAATCAAAGCGAAATGTTTCCAGATTGTGCGGTGCGTGGGTCCGGATATTGAATTTCTGGTAGAGACCAGACGAGAGCTGATCCGTCGACGACTCGTCTCCGTGGACGCAGAGGATCTCCTCTGGGCGCGGATTCATCGTGCGTATGAAGCTCTCGAGCCCGTTTCGGTCCGCGTGGCCGGAGAATCCACTGACCGATTCCACGTCGAAGCGAAGCGTCAGTTGCTCGCTGCGACTCCCGCGATCACTAAACGGAATCTCTCGTCGTCCACTCTGGATTCGTCGACCAAGTGTCCCCTGTGCCTGATAACCGACGAAGATGAGTGTGTTCTTCGGATCTCCTCCGAGGAGTTCGAGCCACGACATGATTGGGCCGCCAGTCACCATCCCAGATGTCGAGAGGATAATACAGGGCTCACCGCCAGCGATTTCCTCGCGCATCTCCAGACCACCGTCAACTTGCTGGAACTGCTCGGCGAGGAACGGGTTCTCGTCTTCATGGAGGATACGCTGACGGAGACCGTCGCGGAGGAACTCCGGATACGCTGTGTGAATTGCCGTTGCCTCCCGGATCATCCCATCGAGATAGATTGGCATCGTTGGGAGCTTCCCTTCACGCATCGCCTCTTCGAGAACGAGCATCAGTTCTTGAGAGCGTCCGACAGCAAATGCTGGAATCACGACCTTCCCATCCTGCTCGTATGTGTCAGTAATTAGCTCGGTGAGTTTGCGCTCGCTGTCCTCTTGGTCGGTCTGATAATCGTTGCGCCGTCCGTAGGTCGATTCCATGATGAGCGTCTCGACGCGGGGGAAGTCATTCGAGGCGCCGTTAAACAGACGGGTGTCACTATAGTGGATGTCACCTGAGAAGACGACGTTGTGGAACCCGTTGCCGACATGGAAGTGTGAGACTGCGCTTCCGAGAATGTGTCCCGCGTTGTGGAATGTCAGTTTGATGTCCGGCGCGATATCCGTGACGTTTCCGTAGTCGACTGTGATGGTATGTTTGAGCTCTTCGCGAACCATCGCACTATCGTAGGGTGGCGTGCGGCCCTCCTTCGCTGCCACGTCGAGATAATCAAGCTGGAGAAGCCCCATCAGATCACGAGTCGCCTGTGTCGTATAGACAGGCCCGTCATACCCGTATTTGAACAGAAGGGGGAGCAGCGCGCTGTGATCGAGATGAGCGTGGGTCAGGACCACTGCGTCGAGGTCAGAGATCGGATTTGCCTCTGGAATCTGTAAGTAGGGAACTTCGCCTTCCGCTCCTGGCTTATCGCCGCAGTCGACGAGAATCCGAGTTTCGGGTGTACTGAGAATAAAACTCGCTCGGCCGACCTCACGACAGCAGCCGAGCGTCGTCACACGAACCCACTCGGTATCGTGCATCGGCTCGCGATAAATCTCGTTGCCGACACGCTCGAGAAATTCCCGTCGCTCATCGCGTTCCTGCATCAGGAAGTTCCGAACGTTGTCGACCGTCGATGACTCCATCGGCGGCGTCCGGAGGACCTCGGGTGGCCACCCGACCTCTTGCGTAATCTCTCTGAGGGTACTTGCTCTACGGCCGATAACGAGGCCAGGCTTCTCGGCCTCGATTAAAACTTCACCAGTCGCAGGATAAAACTGGAGATTCGTAATTCCTGCTTCTTCGGGTATGAGATCGAGGATCTGAGGTTTTGCATCGGTCGGTTCTGTCTGTGTGCCTGGTGCTGGCCGAACCGTGATCCGCTTGCGAACTTTACTGGCCATCTTCCGTATTAGCTCATCTCGTTCCGCAAATTTTCGGGGGGTTTCGGTATAGATAACGAGTTCAGGGCCTTCGAAGGTGACTCGCGAAATCGTTAGATCATCTGGAATTTCTGCCTCTAATTTGGCCTGCACTGCGTCAAGGGAGTTCGTATCTTCAGTTGTGTTCATGATATGTACGGTCAGAGGCCGTTGGTAGGTGCCATCTGAGAGGATAACTCGCTCCAATTAGCACCACCCGATGGCGATTCGTCTTCAGAGAGTTCGACCCGGACGAACGGAGCGTAGAGTCTGTGCCGGCTTCACTCGTTGAGGACATTCTACCACTGTAGAGTGAGATCGATACAGTATCCTCTCCAGTGTTCGGACGGATGAATTCGTTCAGGTGAGACTACCCCAGTGATAGTATAAACATTTTCCGACTACTCGACCGTACGTTCGTTTGCGGTACGGGAAGCCCCGTCGTTTACGACGGGGAGGATGTCACTTGAGTACTCTCTCCCGGTAGAGATCGCAGTGTATTGCTTCGAAGATTCGTCCGTGAACGGTTTCTACCGGGAGTTCTGCACGGAAGGAGAGCCATTCATCCGTCGAACATTCGTCGTAGAGGCCGATGACGGTCGCATAGTACTGCGTATCCGCTGCTCGGTCCGTGGCATCCATCCGAGTTTGGATGGTGGTCAAATCGGCATTCAAATAGATCATCCGCCACGGTTGGGGAAGGAGTCGTGAAAGGAAGACGGCTAGTGGCCCGTACACGTCGTAGAAGAACTGCTGGTAGTACCGGTCAAATACGACGATCTGACTCTCGTCACGAAATCGGAGGGAGACAACTCCGATCGTGAGCAACGCGAACCAAAAGCCAACCAGACCGAACAGCGCCTGCCGAAGGAGATACACCGGGCGACCGGTTTTTGTGAGTTGCGTACGCGTTTTCCGCGGGCCGATTCGTCTGCGCAGTTCGTCTGCATAGGGAAAATTGTTAGAGAGGTAGTACAGTGCGTGAACGTATTGAGCGTCGTAACCGGCTGCTTGTAGGTGCTCGACGAGGAGCTTTGCCTGTGTGGTTTTGCCGCTTCCATCTGGCCCAACAATAGCAATCGTGCGCGCTGTGTGTAGCATTCAGTAGAAGTCCACTGCTAGTTCGCGTCGGACGAGAATAGCCCTTCTTACACCGTCAACGTGACACTCCGCAGTGACACCCTCTTCTACTCACTACTTTCGTCAGTGACGACCGCGTCAGCCTCGACCTCGACGAGGAGGGAAGAGTCGATGAGTGCGCTGACCTCGACCATACTCGTCACTGCTTGAATCACTCCGAAGGGCTCACCGTGGACGTCACCAATCTGTTTCCAGTTGTCGATGTCACCAGTCGAATTCTCGATGAACTTGCCGGCCTTCATCGTTCAACACGGGTCCGACAACCTCGCTGATTCCGTCGAGAATATCTGAGGACCGAACCGATGGCTTACTGCCGGCGAATTCCGCAACTTCATCGCTACCGACGCTGTAAACGACTCGACCGAACCCGGCCGTAGTCATCCCACCGGCGCACATCGGACATGGCTCTGTACTGGTGTACATCACCATCTCGGCACGTTCTTCGGGGTCGTGGTCTCGACACGCACGGTACGCAAGGTGAAGTTCGGGATGGCGACGGATGTCGTTCTCGGTGACCACACGGTTCGAGTCGGCTGCGACGATTTCGTCGTCGCGAACGAGCACAGTTCCGAATGGTCGATCTCCACGATCGGTGGCCTCGCGGGCGAGCTCGAATGTTTTTCGCATGTGTGCGTCGTGATCAAAATCGTCGAAGTTCGAGTTAGACATGTTCTTCAATGGTTCGAAAGAGCAGATAACCGTTTGGCAACCAGAGGAGAGCTTTTGTGTGGGAGTAGCGGGCGAACCGTTCCATCAACGTCTGTCAGCGCTCGATGTAACAGATGTCACGCGGCGAAGGGCAGAGTTCCTGCCTTTGAAGCCGAGAATCTGAAGAGAGACGACGGCATCATCTGAAAGCTGTCTCGACGGTAGTCCGGCCGTTCCGGACGCTGCGAAACAACTATATTAGTGGATGCTAATATTAGCATATACTAAAATGAGCCAGCAACCGACCACATCCGAGGAGAACGAAACGACCCGAGCTGAGAGACAGTGCTGTACTGCAGCGCACGTACTGACCGAGTCGGAACTCGCATCGGACGTGCAACTCCTCTCGGCACTCGGAAACGACACGCGGTACGAAGCTCTCAGGCTCATCGCCGATACGGACGGCGACGTGTGCGTCTGTGAACTCGAACCCGCGCTCGGTGTCAGCCAGAGCGCCATCAGCCAGGCGCTCTCGCGTCTGTACGCTGCCGGACTCGTCTCACGACGCAAGGAGGGCCGCTGGCGGTACTACGCGCCGACTCCGCGAGCGGAAGCGCTGCTGAACACGCTTGACGAGACCAGAGGTGAGTCCGATGAGTGAACAGAACCCGTCGTCCGAGTCGGGCCCGAACGAGTTAGCTCCCGACGAACAGCGTCGCGCAGTGCGACAGCGGTACGCGCGTATCGCGAGCGAAGAATCGAGTTGTTGCGACGGTTGTGACACGAGTTCCGACGACGACCGCAGCGAGCTGAACCGACAACTCGGATACTCCGAGGACGAGGAGGCAACCGTCGCCGAGGGAGCAAACTTGGGGCTCGGCTGCGGGAATCCGAACGCGATCGCGTCCCTCCAACCCGGCGAGACCGTTCTCGACCTCGGCTCCGGTGCCGGCTTCGACTGCTTCCTCGCGGCACAGGAAGTCGGGGAAACCGGATCCGTGATCGGCGTCGACATGACGCCCGAGATGGTCGAGAAGGCCAGAGACAACGTCGAGAAAAACGATGCAACGAACGTGGCGTTTCGGCTCGGCGAGATCGAACACCTCCCTCTCGCCGACGGGAAGGTCGACGTCATCATCTCGAACTGTGTAGTGAACCTCTCTCCGGACAAACAGCAGGTGTTCCACGAAGCGTATCGCGTCCTTCGTCCCGGTGGGCGGCTCGCGATTTCCGACGTCGTCCTGACCGCTGAATTGCCGAACGATGTCCACGCTGACCCGGAGTCGGTCGCGTCCTGCGTTGCCGGTGCGTCGCCGATCACGGAGATAGAGGAGATGCTCTCGAACGCGGGATTCGAACGGATCCGAATCCAGCCGAAGGAAGAGAGCGAGCGGTTCATCAGCGAGTGGGACGACGAACGCGACGTTAGCGAGTACGTCGTCTCTGCGACGATTGAAGCAGTCAAGCCGACCCAGTAGCACGCCGAGCGACTCGGAGGGATCTTCGCAATCGAAAGTGGAGGGAGTTAGACGCCCAGCGCCTCCGCCAACTCGAAGAACGTCTCGATGGTGAGGTCAGGATCTCCGCCGAACGTCTCCCACGGCGAGCCTTTCCGGTCGACCCAGACACCCTGCATCCCCGCGTGTCGAGCGCCCATGACGTCGAACCAGCCGGCGGTCACGTGGACGATCTCGTCAATGGGCGTTCCGGTCCGCGCCGCGGCGTGACGGTAGAGTTCGGCGGCGGGTTTGAACGTCCGCACCTCGTCGGCGCTTATCGTGTCCGCGACGAGGTCGCCGATGTTCGCGTGGTCGACCATCGAGTCGAGCATTTCGGGGTTGCCGTTCGAGACGACGTAGCAGTCGTAGCCGCCCTCGCGCAGGCGTTCGATGCCCGCTCTGACGTCGTCGAACACGTCCAGTTCGTGGTAGACTGCGAGAATTTCGTCGCGTTCGTCGGTCCCGATGTCGACATCGTAGACGTCGAGCGCGTACTGCAAGGCGTCCCGGTTCATCTCGTAGAACGGCTGGTAGGCGTCGATCTGGTTGGCGACGAACGTGTACTCGAGCGACCGCGCCCGCCAGAGTTTCGACACGGGTTCGGGGTCGTCTACTCGTTCGGCCAACGCCTGCTCCGCCGCGTCAACGTCCACGAGCGTGCTATACGAGTCGAACGTCACCGTCGAGATCCGCTCGGGTTGTAACGGCATTTCATTGCAGTAGGGCGGTCTCCGTATTAGCTCTCGGGGCCCGATATGACAGACTAAATTAATTATTAGAACGTACGATACTGCGAAATCCTATATACAAACTCGTTGGCGTACGACATATGAACGATTTGAGTGGATTCCAACGTGACCTGCTGTACGTGATTTCGGGGTTCGACCAACCGTCTGGACAGAACGTCAAAGACGAACTCGAACAGTACATCGACGGCGAGATCAACCACGGACAGCTGTACCCTAACCTCGACACCCTCGTGAACAAGGGATACGTCGAAAAAGGACCGTTAGACCGCCGGACGAACTACTACACGATCACGGAAGAAGGAAGGGAGGCGATCCGTAACCGACGGTCGTGGGAGAACCAACGGACGTCGATCGAGGCGTAGTTCGCTCGCAACCGAAGGAACAGATCCTCGAAACGGGATACAACGGTATTCTGCGGGAGGACATCAATAATATACTACCGCTCGTCGCTATCAGCGAGATCCTCGGCGGTCCTCCGCCTCGACCACATCGGCTGATTTCGGACAGTCGGATAAAGAGGGAAGACAGTTGCGCGCGAACATCGTCTCGATGAGTGGTGAGACGAGAACTCCAGCGGACGAGTTGCCCCCCGGACCCGACGGGCTTCCGGTCGTGGGGTCGGCGGTGGCTTCCATCCGCGGCGGATTGGATTTCAGCGAGCGAATGGCGCGCGAATACGGCGACATCGTCCACTGGGAAGAGCCTCGCGGCCACGTCTACCAACTCAATCACCCGGACGATATCGAGCACGTGCTCGTCCAGAACAACCAACGCTACGAGAAAGGCGAGGGATTTCAGAAAGTTCTCGGACCACTTCTGGGCAACGGTATCTTGAACAGCGAAGGCGAGGAGTGGAGACGCAACCGTCGACTGGTGCAACCCTCGTTTCATCCCGACCGAATTCAGGTCTACGCGGGGATGATGACCGACCTCACGGCGACAATGCTCGAAGCGTGGGACGACGGCGAGACGTTTTCGATACACGACGAGATGATGGAGTTGACGCTCCGAATCGTCACGAAGGCGCTGTTCGGCGTCGACATCGACGAGTACGTCGACGAGATCGAGTCGGCCATCAACGCGTTCCTCCCTGCGACGTCCAGTCTCCCGAACGTCTTGCTCCCCGCAGACGTTCCGCTTCCCTCCCGCCGCCGGATGGCGAAGGCGCGCGAGACGTTAGACCGGGTCGTCGACGGCATCGTTCGGCAGAAGAAGCGCAGCCCGGGCGAACATGATGTCATCTCGATGCTGCTCGAAGCGCGCGACGAGCAGGGAAACCCGCTCGGCGAGAACCAGATTCGCGACGAGGCGATTACGCTGTTGACCGCCGGTCACGAGACGACGGCCGTTTCGCTGACGTACACGGTGTTCGTACTCGCCCAGCATCCGAAAGTCGAGGCGAAACTGGTCGACGAACTCGACCGCGTTCTCGACGGCGACCGCCCGACGATGGCCGACGTTCCGAACTTAACGTACACCGAACGGATCGTCAAGGAGTCGATGCGGCTCTATCCGCCAGTCCCCCGCATCGTCCGCGAGTCCGTCCAACCGGACGTCATCGGCGGGTATCGCGTCCCCACAGGGTCGCAGATCATGATGAACCAGTGGGTCGTCCACCGCGATTCGCGGTGGTACGACGACCCGCTCGCGTTCGAACCAGAGCGCTGGACAGGCGAGTTCGAACGCTCGCTCCCCCGACTGGCGTATTTCCCCTTCGCCGCAGGGCCCCGGAGATGCATCGGTGACCGGTTCGCGATGCTGGAAGCACGTCTGATACTAGCGATGCTCTACCAGCAGTATCACTTCGAGTTGGTCTCTGACCGGAGTATCGAAGTTGTTCCGACGGTGACGTCGCGGCCGAAAGAGGTTATCGTCGTCACGATTCACGAGCGCTAACAGGGCTCTGACGCTCTCCTGTCGACCGAGACGCTCGGTCCGCCGGCGTTCGCACCCGATTTCCCGAAGGTTGATACGGGCGCTCCCGAGACGCAAAGACATGCCAAACTCCCGACTGCGGCTGAACGGGTGGTCGACGGTCGGTCTCGGCCTCTCTGTCCTCTTCGCCGTCGGCGCGTTCGCCTACCTCGCCCTCGCGGGGGCCCCGTTACGCGGGGCGGTGGTCGGACTCCTCGTCCTGATAGCTGGTGTCTGGGAGTACCGACAGAAGCTGCAGGACGTCGCTGTCGCCGAGTCGTACGAGGCGGAAGCGGAGGCGCAGCGGCGAGAAAACCGCCGATAACCGAGTCGGACGCCGACGCATCCGAGCGCCGAACCGCATCGGCCCCAGCCGCCGTCCGGGAGTTTCATACCCAGTGGTTAGGTATCTCCTCGCATGAACGAGAGCGACGAACCGATAGCGGCGATGGAGTGGTTGCTCGACCGCTTCGAGGACGACGACGACGTCGCGTACGCCGAGGTGGGGGCCGTCTCGCAGGCGAAGACGGATCTCGTCGTGACCAACGACGGTCCGCGAGACGAACTCGCGTTCGACGAGACGGGCGTTTGGTGTCGGGTCTTCGCCGATGGCGCCGCCGACTACCGGTACACGACGAGTTTGGACGAGGAGGCGCTGGCGGACATGGCTGACAGAGCGGTTCGCGGCGGCAAGTTCCTCGCGCAGACCGACCCCGCCCGATTCGATCAGTTCACCGCTCACAGAGCTGTCCACGGCGGGTGGGCGACCGGCCGAATCGACGACGTGTCGCTGGAGACGAAGCGGTCGACCGTCGAAGCGGGACTCGCAGCGGCGGACGACCTCGACCTCGACCTTGACCGGCAGTGGGTCAACTACGCCGACGCGCACGTCGAGGAGTCGACGGCGACGACAACCGGGAGCACCGTCCGCACGACGCTGGACCGCGCGAGCGTGACGTTCAGCCTCTCGGTTCGCGACGGCCCGACGGTTAGACGCCACGCCGGGTCAACGCGGGGGGCTGCGTTCCTCGACGAACTCCCTGACGTGTTCGAGGACGCGGCCGCCGACGCGCGGGCGTTGTCGCGGGCGGACGTGACCGACGCGCCGACCGGCGAGACGACGGTCGTTCTGAGTCCGCAGGCGGCGGGACAGTTGTTCGCGTTCGTCTCGCGCTACCTCGAAGCCGACACCTGCGAAATGGGGCTGAGTCCGTACAGCGTCGGCGACGAACTCGGCTCGGAGTCGCTCTCGATAGCCGACACTGTTCGCGCTGGATCCTGGGCGGCCCGCGGCTACGACGCCGAACTCCGGCCGACAACGCCGGTGCAACTGGTCGACGACGGAACCGTGACGCGACACCTCCACAACACCGCGACAGGAGCCGAGGCGGACGCATTCCCCGCCGGAAACGCTGTCCACAGTCTCGGGTTCGGACAGGCACCGCGGATTCACGCCCGCCACCTGGAGGTCGAACCCGGCGACACCACCCGCGCGGCCCTCCGCGAGGGGGCCGATGTGCTCGTCGAGCGATTCGACGAGCCGTGGCTTCGCAACGAGTTCGAGCGCGTCCAGCGGCCGGGCGTCATGCCCGCCAGCGCGCTCTACGCGAGGGACATAGAGCGGAAGATAGACGAGCGATCCGACAGGGGCTGCGCCGAGTTCCCCGTCGCGGAGGGCTACCGGCTTCGAGACGATGAACGCGTCGGTCGCGTTGAGGGCGTGTCGCTTTCGTACAACCCCGTGACGCTTCGCGGGGTGATGGCCGTCGGGGGTGTTCGCGACACCGTCACGGGCGTCGACGAGAAGCACAAATCACAGATTCCGTACGCGGTGACCGCACCCGGCGTTCGCCTCCGGGCGACGCTTCGCAGCACGGAGTAAATCGATAGTAGACGGAAAGCAGCGGAAACGTCGCCGTCGACGACGCTGCCGATGGATTTACCACACACCCCCACGGTGTTTTCGACCATCGATGGTTCATAGAGACCACGTAGCACGGTGGGGCGCTGTCCCCGTCACGCACCGACAAACCCAGCGCGTTTCGAAGCGACGTACAACCACCGACCGCCGCCGAGTAGACCGATGAAGCTCGGGACCGCAGAATCGGCGCCCGGCGACGTTGCCACCGGCTACCTCTCGGTCACCGAGTTGCCGACGGGTCAATCGGAGCAGGTGCCGGTCGTCGTCGTCGATGGGGAGAAACCGGGACCGACGATTTGGGTGACCGGGACGATCCACGGCGACGAGCCAACCGGAATGGAGGCGATTCACGAGTTCGTGGACCGTATCCGAGATGAACCGCTCGCGGGAGCCGTCGTCTGCATCCCGGTGATGAACCCGTCCGGACTCCGGACGAACGCTCGAACCTCGTACTACGGCGGCGAGGACCCGAACCGGTACTTCGGTATTGAGGGCGGAGACGGCGAGACGCCGCCGAGCGTCCAGCAGCTGATCTGCGACCGTGTCTACGAGGAGATCAAAGCGAGCGCCGACGCGGTCATCTCGCTTCACACGTCCTGGATCGCGACGTACCCGTACACGATTCGACCGCGCGTGAGCTACGGAGAACGCCGAGAAGAAACGGCGGCGAGAGAGCTACGCGACCGCCTCGTCGAACTCGTCGATGCGTTCGGGCTCCCCGCTGTCAACCAGTTCGGACACGACGAAACCACGCAGCGGTCGCTCGACCACACGCTGACTGGCGCGGCTATCGGAGACGGGATTCCGGCGTTCACGCCGGAGCTCGGTGGTCGGTTCGTGGTGGAGAAAGACGTCTGCGAGGCGGCCGTCGTCGGACTGCAGAACGTGCTCTACGCGTCCGGGATGGTGTCGGAACCGGCGGCGGCGCGGATGGCGTTCGAGTTGCCCGCCGAGGACAACCTTAAACGGCTCGTCCACCCGCACACGGACACCGCTGGAGTCGTTCGATACAGAGTGCGGGAGGGTGAGTGGGTCGAGCCGGGACAGGTGGTTGCGGATATCGTCACTCCCACCGGAGAGACGGAGACCGAGGTGCGAGTCGAGCACCCGGGCTACGTCCTCAGCCGGTACGAGGGCGTCGCAGTCTACGAGAACGACCCGCTCCTCGATATGGCGGTCCCGGACGACGAGCCACTGCTACGGAAGAGTCATGACTAATCGCCCTCGAGGAGGCGACTGGCTGGGTCCGGGTAAATACTTCCGAAGGATGCGAAAGAACGGAGTTAGTCGTCCGCTGGTGCCGACTCGGTGTCGTCGCTCGCGGCGACGTCGTCGTCTTGACGGCCGCCTTCCAGCTCCTCGTAGGGGTCGTACCCCTCGGCGCTCTCGTAGAGGTGACAGGCGATGTCCTGCTCTACATCGACGTCTGTCTTCTGTTCGAGCGGCGGGACGACCTCGTCGCAGACGTCGCCGATGTACTTCGGACAGCGGGCTTTGAACCGACAGCCGGTCGGGATGTCGATGACGTCGCCCACTTCGCCCTGTAGCTCGACGCGCTCGCGGCCCACGTCCGGGTCAGGGACGGGCACCGCGTTGATGAGCGCCTGCGTGTAGGGATGTTGGGGGTTCTCGATCACCTGGTCCGTCGGCCCTTTCTCGACGATTTTGCCCATGTACATGATGGCGAGGCGGTCGCACATGTGTCTGAGCAGCGAGAGGTCGTGACTGATGTAGACGACCGACAGCCCGAACTCCTCGGTCATCCGGTCGAGCAGCGACAGCACCCCGGCCCGGAGGCTCACGTCGAGCATCGACACCGGTTCGTCGGCGACGATAAAGTCCGGATCGAGCACGAGTGCGCGCGCGATGGCGATCCGCTGGCGCTGCCCGCCCGACAGTTCGTGGGGGTACTGGTCGAAGTACTGTTCGGGCGGCAGGAGCTCCGCGAACTCCAGCGCACGGTGGACCCGCGCGGTCTCGTTGCGGATGTCGTGGATGCGCAGCGGCTCGGCGACGATGTCGTACACCGTCATTCGGGGGTTGAGGCTCTCGAAGGGGTCCTGGAAGATCATCTGTGCGTTCTGCCTGAACTCCTTGAGTTCGTCGTCGCTGGCCTCCGAGAGCTGCTTACCGTTGTAGACGATGTCGCCGTCGGTCGGCTCGTGGAGCTTCACAAGCGACATCCCTGTCGTGGTCTTGCCGCAGCCGGATTCGCCCGCCAACCCCAGCGTCTCGCCCTCGTGGAGGTTGAAGCTGACGCCGTCGACCGCGTGAACGTACTCGGGTTCACCGCCGGAGACCGACTGCATCAGACTCGATATCCACCCTTGGTTGACTTTGAAGTATTTCTTGAGGTCGTCAACTTCGAGCAGCACATCGTCTCGCATCTCAGTCACCTCCCACGTTCTGGGCCGCGGCGGTCTGTTCCCAGGTCCTCGCGTCGTCGGCGTACGGCCGCAGTTCCGCGTCTATCTCGTCGGCGTAGTGGCAGTACGACCGTAGGCCGTTCTTGTAGTGCGCTTCGGGTTCCTCCCTGCGGCACCGGTCGGTCGCCATCGGGCACCGCTCGGCGAACCGACAGCCCTGCGGCGGGTCCACGAGTTCCGGCGGGTAGCCCGCGATCGAAAGCAGGTCCTGGTTCTCCATCCGGATGTTGGGAAACGCCCGCTTCAGACCGATGGTGTAGGGGTGGTACGGCTGGTTGAATATCTCGTCGACAGGCCCCTCCTCGGCGACCTTTCCGGCGTACATCACGAGAACGCGGTCGCACGTCTCGGCGACGACGCTCACGTCGTGGGTGATGACCAGCATCGAGGAGTTGATCTCCTCCTGGATGGAGCTGATGCGCTTGAGAATCTGGTCTTGCATGATGACGTCGAGCGCCGTCGTCGGCTCGTCGGCCAGCATCAGCGACGGTTCGAGCACCAGCGCCATCGCGATCATCGCCCGCTGGCGCATCCCACCCGAGAACTGGTGCGGGTAGTCGTCGGCGCGCTCGGGGTCCAGCCCCACGAGTTCGAACATCTCGGTCACCATCTCGTCGGACTCGACGCGACCTGTCCCCGGTCGGTGGGTCTCGACGGCCTCGACGATCTGTTCGCGGATGGTGTACACCGGGTCCAGCGAGTTCATCGCCGACTGGGCGATCATCGAGATCTCCTCCCACTTGAGGCGGCGACGTTCAGGACCGGACAGTTCGGTGAGGTCGTCGCCTTTGAAATTGATGCTGCCGCTGTTGACGTAGCCGGCGTCCGGGAGGATGCCGATTATCGCCTTCGCGAGCGTTGTCTTGCCGCAGCCGGATTCGCCGACGATGCCGAGGTTCTCGCCCTCTTCGAGCTCGAACGAGACGCCGTCGACCGCCTGCGCCGGTCCGTCTTCGGTTTCGTAGTAGACTTCGAGGTCGTTGACTTCGAGTAAACTCATTGTAGCTTGGGGTTAGTTATCTCTTCGTAGCCGCGGCCGATGAGGAAGCCGCTGATCACGAGCAGTCCGATGCAGATTCCCGGCGGCACGAACCACCACCACGCGCCGAACTGGAGCGCCGAGTACGCCCGCGACGCTTGGAGCATCGTGCCCCACGAGACGGTGTTCGGGTCGCCGAGACCGATGAACGAGACGCCCGCCTCGGCCAGGATGGCCCACGCGATGCCGAACGAACCGTAGAGGAACGTCAGCGGCAGGACGTTGGGCGCGAGATGTCTGCTGATGATGTGCCAGTCGCCCGCGCCGGCGACCTCCGCGGCTTTTACGAACGGTCGCTCGCGGAGCGAGAGCGCCTGCGATCGGATGACGCGGGCGGTCGAGCGCCACTGGAGGATTATCAGCGCGAAGATGATGTTCCAGAGGTTCGGCCCCATCACCGCGACGAGCACGATGACCGTCGGCAGCAGCGGCATCCCGTACAGGAAGTCGACTAACCGCATCAGCGCGTCGTCGACCTTCCCGCCGTAGTAGCCCGCGACGAGACCGACGAGCGTTCCGATACCGGCGGTGAACACCGCCGCGATGAGGCCGACCATCAGCGCCGCCCGCGTGCCGTACACGAGCTGGCTGAAGATGTCGAACCCCTCTGCGGTCGTCCCGAGGATGTAGGGGGTGTCGGCGCCGAGAATCGACGGCTCGGCCCACTTGTCGATGATTATCTCCGCGTCGCCCTGGTACTGGCGCTTCAGCGGCTGATGAGTCGCTATGACCGGCGCGAAGATGGCGATGAGCACGAACGCCGCCACGGTGACGAGTGAGAGCTTGACCGACAGTTCGTCGGTCAGCTTCCCCCAGTGGTCGCGAAGCGTCTCGCGCCAGAGGCGGGCCGTCCGTTGCCACTTGTTGATCTCCTCGTCGGACGAACTGCTGTCGTCGAGGTCGGCGAATATCGACCGACTGGTGTGTTCTTCTTGTGCCATTGTTCTAGTCGTAGGTCACCCGGGGGTCGAGGTAGCCGTACGCCAGGTCGGCGACGAAGTTCAGGAAGATGATGGTCGTAGCGAGGACCATGAACGTCCCCTGCGCGACGGGGAAGTCCCGCCGGAGCACCGCCCGAACCATCTCCCGACCGAGACCGGGCCATGCGAACACCGTCTCGATGAGCACGCTCCCGCCGACGGCGTAGCCGAGGGCGATGGCTGCCGCCGTGACGATGGGCAAGAGCGCGTTCCGCGCGGCGTGTCTGAACATGATCGTCCGCTCTTTCAGCCCCTTCGCGCGGCAGACGTCGATGAAGTCCTCCGAGAGCACTTCGAGCATGCTGGAGCGCATGATGAGAAGCGGGTAGCCCATGAAGTAGAAGCCCAACACCAGCGCCGGCGCGAGGAGGTGGTGCAGGAAGTCCAGCGAGAACACCATCTGCCAAAAGCTCGTGCTCTGAGTGCCGAGGCTGGTCATCCCGCTCATCGGGATGACGCCCAGGTTTGCGCCGAAGATCCACAGGACGATCAGCCCGACGTAGAAGGTGGGGACGCTCCGGGCGGTCAGCGCGACGATGACCGCGTTCTTCTCGAATCGCGAACCGCGGTACCACCCCGATAGCACGCCGATCGTGATTCCGATGGCGTAGGCCGAGATGAACGCCGTCAGCATGAGTATGAGCGTGTTCGGCAGGTAGGTCGCGATGACGTCCGTGACTGGCTGGTTAGAGTGAAACGACTGACCGAAATTCAACATCACCAGATTTTCTAGGAATTTGATGTACTGAATGTGTAGCGGCTGGTCAAGCCCGTAGCTCGCGATGATCTGTTGACGTGCCTCTTGTGTCATCTGCGAAGAGACTACGTACGACGTCGGATCGCCGGGCATGAGCCGAAACAGACCGAACAGCACTGTTCCGACCGCCCAGAGCGTCACGACAAGTTGTAATGTACGTCTGATGACGAAACTCGCTTTTCCCATAATATTATTGTATGCTTACCGTGTTACCGTTGGTTTTCGTGAAATCCCGCACCGAAGTCGACTGTTTTCCGGTTAGTTACCGCTCGGCGCTTGGAGCATATCGTTGTCGTCCCACGTGTAGCCGGCTTCTTCGAGTCGGCTCCGCGCGGCCTCCTTACTCTCCTCGTACTTCGTCACGTCCTCTGTGTGGAGCGGGCCGAACGCCGACGAGACGATGTTGAACCCGGTCTCCGGGAAGCCGAACAGAATCTGGTCGACGATGGGCGTCCGCGGGATGGTTTCGACCAGCGCCTTCCGCAGCTGTTTGTCGTCGAGACCTTGTTCGCGCTCGTTCGGCGTGAACATCCAGAACGTCGGCGCGGTCTGGAACGTCGTCCCGATGTTCTCGTTGTCTTGGTTCTGGTCGAGGCTGCGGTCGATGCGACCGAACGGCTCGTAGTTGAGGTCGCCGTTGATGAGGTTCTCCCACACCGTCGACGCCTCGGGGATGACGCGCCAGAACCGCTTTTCGAAGGAGACGGGCGCGAAGTGGTCGTCGAACTTCGTCATGCCGAACTCGCTTCCTTTCTCCCAGTAGTCGAACATCATCGGGCCGCTGCCGACCGGCTCTTGGATGTTCGCCTGGCTCGGATTGTCGCGGTCGGCCCACTTGTGTTCGGGGATGATGGGCAGGAGGTTCGCGACCGCGAGGTTGAACGGACCGAGCGGCTGCGACATGTTGATGCGAACCGTCTGCTCGTCGACGACCTCGGCGTTGTCGATGTACTGCGACTGCGTCGAGTACAGCGGCACCTCGTTCTCGCTGATGTAGTTGTACGTGAACGCGACGTCCTCGGCGGTGAGGTCTTCGCCGTCGTGCCACGAGTGGTCGGTGCGGATGGTGTACTCCATCGTGGTCTCGTCGACCCGGTTCCAGTCCGTCGCGAGGCTGACCTCGGGGTCGGGCTCTGCGTTGTTGTTGAGCTGGACCAAGAAGTCGTACATCATGTTGAACTGGTAGACGTGCTTGCTCTCGTCGTTGTGGCCGAGCACGTTCATCGTCGAGAGCGTCTCGGGCCAATAGCCCTTCAGGGTGTTCTCGCCGCCCTTCATCTCCAGGTTGATCATCGTCCAGTAGGAGTTGAAGCCGTTGGCGAGGTCCGCCTGCCAGTTGCCGACCTGATTTTTGTTGTAGATGGCCGCCTGTGGCATGTGCGTGATGGGCATCGTCGGCACGTCGTCCATCAGCGTCTTTTGGATCTCGTGCGCCTGGTTGATTCGGGTGTCGGGGTCCGGTTCGGCCAGGTAGCTCTGCATCATCTCGTCGAGGTCGGGGTTCTCGTAGCCGGAGTAGTTACCCTGACCCGGACCGGTGTTCCCGGAGTTGAACAGGTTGTTCAGTTCCGTCACCGGTTCCGAAACGAAGAACGTGTGCCACGTCGCGAAGCTGTAGTTGTACTCCTCGGACACGCGGCTGAACAAGGTACCCCATTCGAGAACGTCGACCTCCATATCCAGTCCGAGGTCGCTGAACTGGTCCGCGATGAGGTTTATCGCGTCGTGTCTCGGGGGGTTGTAGCTCTGCGCGTTGTTGACGTAGGTGTACGTGGAAAGGCCCGAACCCGCGCTAGCACCTTCGTTGTCGCCGCTCCCGTTCCCGTTTCCGCTTTTGTTTCCGCCGTCGTTCTCGTTTCCTCCGGCACAACCGGCTAAGGCCGTCATACCCGCGACTCCGCCCGCCGTCGCTGCTTTTAGAAATCTCCGCCGATTTACGTGATTGGTATCCTCTGGCATGTTTGTGAGTATCTTTAACGGTAACATAAATATCTTTCCACCTGTTCTGTCGTATGAGCAGGATAAACAAGAATCTACATGATTAAAACCGAACCCGTTGAGCCATAGCTGACATATTTGTCGAATTTTGTCCGGAATCAACGCCGATGTCGGAGAGAAACCAGAAGACTATTGTGAAAAGATATCACACCCCACTTCGATGACCGAACTGCCAGATGCAGTCGTGGGTAGCGCCTACCGGAGTACGGTCGGGTGGGACCTCTTGGCCGAGTTAGAGGATCTGAACGACCGGATGCCGGGACACGAGGGCGAACGGGTGGGGGCGGACCTCGTGGCCGAAGCGTTCGAGGCGGTCGGACTCGACGACGTCTCGTTGGACCCGTTTCCCATCCCGGCGTGGTGGCGCGGCGACGCGAGCCTCACCGTCGCGCACGGAGACCGAGAGACGACGTTCGCTCGCTCGCACGAACTCGTCGAGTTGCCGGGGACGCCGTCGGGCGAGGTAACGGGCAAACTCGTGGACATGGGGTACGGTCTCCCCGAGGACTTCGAGGGCGTCGACCTCACGGGCGACATCGCGATGGCGTCCAGCCTCACCCCCGACGACTACGGCCGGTGGGTCCACCGGTCGGAGAAGTACCACTACGCCGCCGAATCCGGGGCTGCGGCGTTCGTCTTCTACAACCACATCGAGGGGGCGCTGCCGCCGACCGGAAACATCGGGAGTGTGAACGGACCGGGCCCGATTCCGGCCATCGGCGCGAGCAAAGAGACGGGCGCGCGACTCCAGCGGTACTGCGACGACGGCACCGTTGAGGCCGATCTGTCCGTCGCGGCAGAGGTCGGCCGCAGCACCTCCCACAACGTCGAAGCGACGGTCGGTCCCGAAACCGACGAAGCGGTGTTGTTCACAGCGCACGTCGACGGCCACGACGTGGGAACGGCCGCCAACGACAACGGGTTCGGAACCGCCATGGTCGTCGAAGTCGGCAAGATGCTGGCGCAGGTCGCAGACGAACTGGAGACGAAGGTCCGCCTCGTCGTCTTCGGCGCCGAGGAGACCGGCCTGTACGGCTCGTACTACTGGAGCCACACCCACGACTTGGACGACGTGAAGTGCATCGTCAACGTTGACGGCGCGGGCTACTCGCGGAATCTCGAAATCCACAGTCACGGTTTCGAGGCGGTGGCCGACGCGTTCGACGCCGTCAGCGAGGAGTACGAGATTCCCGTCCACACCGAAGACGGGATTCGACCGAACAGCGACCACTGGCCGTTCGTTCAGCGCGGCGTCGCGGGCGTCCAAGGTCGGTCCTCCTCGGACGGTAGCGGCCGCGGGTGGGGCCATACGCACGGCGACACGCTCGACAAACTCGACGTGCGCGACCTGCGGGACATGTCGATTCTCTGCGCCGCGGGCGTCGCGCGACTCGCCCGAAGCGACGTCGAAGTCGACCACGTGGACGACGAAAAGATAAAGCGAGCGTGTCTGGACGAGGGCTTCGACGTAGGGATGAAGGCGACGGACTCGTGGCCGTGGGGTGAGCCGAAGGACTGGCCCTGGGCGGACGAACTGTAGTCCGTTCGCAGGTCGTCGTCGCGGCCCTCACCGAGGTCGAACTCGAACACTCGGACTCACATTAATATAGTGTCTGTATACTAGTCGTAAATTGAAAACTGATATAGGAAAAACATAGCGTACTGGGTGAAGGCCGAATACATTCGTACTCCAACCCAAGCAGTCGAACGTGAACGGGTACACCGGCGAACAGCGGCACCCACGAATCGTCAGTATCAGAGACGATACCGCTCGCCGCTGCGACTCGTTCGCGAGGAAATCCTCACAGCTGCTTCCTCATGCACGTGGCCGTCGTCGGGCACAGGTCGTCGAACTCGGTAGTCCGGCGAATCGTCGCCGGTGCGTCGGCCCGTCGTATCTCTCTGTAGCCGAGATTCGCGAAGAACCGCGGCGCGGTCGTGGTGAGGAGATAGAGCGTCTCGACACCCTCACTCCGCGCTTCGGTTTCAAGTGCTCCGCACAGTTGCTTTCCGAACCCCTCTCCCCGCATCGACTGTTCGACGACGACCGACCGGAGGAGACCGTCCGAGTCGTACGCTTCGATACCGCCGATGCCGAGCGTCTCGCTCCCGACGTACGCGACGTAAAAACAGTCCACCTTCGACTGTACGTCCCGACACGGGAGACCGTTCCTCTCCAGCAGCCTCTCGAGGTACGCGACATCGTCGGCACCGACTCGCCGGAGTGTCACGCTCATACGTGACGTACCGCCCGGTACGGCTAATACTTTTTCTCGAACCGACGAGATCGACCGTGTCATCGTTTTCGACAGATTTTGGCCGCTGTCGGGTCCGTCACCTAGTTGCAGTCGCTCGCGCGAATCCGAGTCCGCTATCCGTCCACGACTGGCAGCAGAAGTACACAAAATCCGTTTCTCACGTACACAAAAAAGTTATACAGTCGCTCCCCGAACCGACAAAGCGAGACGTTGTCATGGACCAAGCGGTGTTCGATATAGCGGAGTACGACCGACGAATCGCCCGGACGAAAGCGCGGATGCGAGAGGAGGAGTTAGACGCCCTCGTCGTCAGTGATCCGGCGAACATGAACTACCTCACCGGCTACGACGGCTGGTCGTTCTACGTCCACCAGGCCGTCATACTCACTCCCGACCGGGACGAACCCATCTGGGTCGGTCGACAGATGGACGCGACCGGTGCGCGCGCGACGACGCGGCTCTCCGAGGAGAGCATCCGCCCCTACAGCGACGACCACGTCCAGTCGCCGCGGGACCTCCACCCGATGGACTTCTTTGCGGGGGTGCTGTCAGACCTCGGCGTCGACGACGGCCGGATCGGTCTCGAAATGGACGCGTACTACTTCACCGCGAAGTCCTACACGCGCCTGCAGCAGAACCTCCCCGAAGCCGACTTCGAGGACATCACCTTACTCGTGAACTGGGTGCGCGTGAAGAAGTCCGAACAGGAACTGGAGTACATGGAGCAGGCCGCCCGCATCTCCGAGAACGCGATGCAGGCCGGTCTCGACGCCATCGGCGAGGGCGTCCCCGAGTACGAGGCGGCCGAAGCCATCTACTCGGCGCTCATCGACGGAACCGACGAGTACGGCGGCGACTACCCGGCCATCGTACCGCTGATGCCGTCGGGCGACTACACGGGCACGCCGCACCTGACGTGGACCGACCGCCCCTTCAGGAACGGCGACCCGGTGCTCATCGAACTGTCGGGCTGTCGGCACCGCTACCACTCGCCGCTCGCGCGGACGACGTTCGTCGGCGACCCGCCCTCGGAGGTCGAGGAGACCGCCGAAATCGTCGTCGAGGGGATGGAGGCTGCGCTCGACGCCGTCGAACCCGGCGTCACCTGCGAGTCGGTCGAGAAGGCGTGGCGCGACACCATCGCGAAGTACGGCGTCGAGAAGGCCGACCGCATCGGCTACTCGATGGGGCTGGGCTACCCGCCGGACTGGGGCGAGCACACCGCGAGTCTTCGTCCCGGCGACGAGACGGTGCTCGAAGAGAACATGACGTTCCACACCATTCCGGGACTCTGGTTCGACGATTTCGGCGTCGAACTCAGCGAGACGTTCCGCGTCACGTCGACCGGCGCCGAACCGCTCGCCGACTTCCCGCGACGGCTGTTCACCGCGTGATTATGACCGCAAAAAATTCGGACGGAACCGCGTCCGAGGCGAGCGACACCGCCGATGCAGAGTCGACGCTATCGAACGCCCGCCGACAGCTCGAACGCGCGGCAGCGCACGTCGACATCGACTCGGGCGTCGTCGAGCGATTGAAACACCCGACCCGAGTGCAGCGGGTATCCGTCCCGCTGCGCCGCGACGACGGGTCGCTGGAGGTGTACACCGGGTTCCGCGCCCAGCACGACGACGTTCGCGGTCCCTACAAGGGCGGCCTGCGCTACCACCCGGAGGTGAACGCCGAGGAGTGCATCGGCCTGTCGATGTGGATGACGTGGAAGTGCGCAGTGATGGACCTCCCGTTCGGCGGCGGGAAGGGTGGCATCGCCGTCGACCCGAAGACGCTCTCGACGAAGGAGCGCGAGCGACTCACCCGGCGCTTCGCCGAGGAGATACGCAACGCCATCGGCCCGAAGAAGGACGTTCCCGCGCCCGACATGGGGACGGACTCGCAGACAATGGCGTGGTTCATGGACGCCTACTCGATGCAGGAGGGCGAGACGACGCCGGGCGTCGTCACCGGCAAGCCGCCGTCCATCGGCGGGTCGTACGGCCGCGAGGAGGCGCCTGGTCGGAGTGTCGCCATCGTGACGCGCGAGGCCGTCAACTACTACGACTGGGAGATCGAAGAGACGACCGTCGCCGTCCAGGGGTTCGGTAGCGTCGGCGCGAACGCCGCCCGCCTCCTCGACGAGTGGGGCGCGAAGATCGTCGCCGTCAGCGACGTCGACGGCGCCATCTACGATCCCGCCGGTCTCGACACGAACGACGTCGAGAGCCACGAGGAGCGGCCAGGGATGGTCTCCGGCTACGACGCCCCGAAGACGCTCACGAACGCCGAGTTGCTCGAACTCGACGTCGACGTCCTCGTTCCGGCAGCCGTCAGCAACGCAATCACCGTCGACAACGTCGACGACGTGCGGGCAGGAATGGTCGTCGAGGGAGCCAACGGGCCGACGACGTTCGCCGCCGACACGATTCTCGAAGAGCGAGGCGTCCCCGTGATTCCGGACATCCTCGCGAACGCGGGCGGCGTCACCGTCTCGTACTTCGAGTGGCTCCAGGACATCAACCGTCGGGCGTGGCCGCTCGACCGCGTCAACGACGAACTGGAGACGGAGATGCTGAAGGCGTGGAACGCGGTCCGCGCGGAGGTCGACGAGCGCGATCTGACGTGGCGCGACGCCGCCTACGCGGTGGCGCTCTCGCGCATCGGCGAAGCGAAGGCGACGCGCGGACTGTGGCCCTGACGTCGGGTCGGCGCTGACGGCTCCAGCTTCCCGCGCAGCGCTGATTTTCCTCAGCGGTTCAGCGCCTCGGCGACTTTCTCGACCGGATGCGGCGGCTCCAGTGCGGCTTCGCCGCGGTCACCCAGTTGCGTCCGACACGACGCGCCGGGGGCGACGACGACGTCGCCGCCGCTCTCGTCGACCTGGTCGTAGAGGATGCTGGCGATGGCCTCGCTCATCGAGTAGTGTTCAGCCTCGTAGCCGAAGCTCCCGGCCATGCCACAGCATCCGGAGTCGAGTGGGTCGACCTCGTACCCGGCACGTCGGAGCACGCCGACGGCGTGGTGGTCTTTCCGCGTCGCCTTCTGGTGGCAGTGGCCGTGGTAGGTCAGCGACTCGGCGGGCGCAGACAGCGGCAGCGCCTCGTCGAGTCGGAACACGTCGAGGTACTCCATGACACCGTAGGTGTTCGCCGCCACGGCCTTGAGGTCCTTGAGGGGGACCGACCGGTTCGAATCGCACGCGTCCCGCGACTCGCCTAGTAGGTCGAGATAATCCGACTGGAGCATCACCGCGTCGGAGGGTTCGACGAGGACGACGTCCCAGCCGTCGGCGACGCGAGGAGCCAGCGCCGCCACGTTCGTCGCGGCGCGCTCTCGGGAACGGTCGAGAAAACCCTTCGAGTGGGCGGGCCGACCGGTCGAGGTGACGTCCTCGGGGAGTGCGACGTGGACGCCCGCCGATTCGAGCACGCGGACAGCCGCCTTCCCAGCCTCGGGGTGATTATAGTTCGTGTACGTGTCCGGGAACAGCAGCACCCGTCTGTCGGCTGCCGACACCGGGACGCGGGAGCCGCCACGCTCGTCGAACCAGTCGACGAACGTCTCGCGGCGGAACGTCGGCAGCGAGCGCTCTCGGGCGATGCCGACGGTCTTCTCCAGCAGCGTCCGCGCACCCGGAAGTTTCGCCGCCCAGTTCGAGACGGGGGCGAGCGCCGATCCGAGAGCGTTGAGTCGGTCGACCTCCGAGAACAGGTGGTCACGGAGGCTCGCGCCGTGGCGCTCGTGGTGGGCGTGTTCGACCTCGGCTTTGAGCTTCGCCATGTCGACCTCGCTGGGGCAGTCGCGCGCGCACCCCTTACAGCCGACACAGAGGTCCATCACCTCCCGCACGAACGCCACGTCGTGACTCTCCTCGGAGAGGTCGCCGCTCATCGCCTGTCTGAGCATGTTCGCCCGCCCGCGGGTCGAGAGGCTCTCCTCCTCGGCGGCGCGGTAGGTCGGACACATCACGCCGCCTGTGGTGTCTTGCTTCCCCCGACAGCCGCCACAGCCGTGACAGAGTTCGGCCATCCCTTGAAAGCCGTTCGCCGTGTCCCACCGGAGCGCGGGGTCGAAGCCAGGGTCGAACTCGTACTCCGGGTCGAATCGCAGATTCTCGGCCATCGAGACGGCGTCGGCGCGCGGCGGCGCGTCCGCCGGTCGCGTCTCCGACTCGGCGTAACCGCAGACCTGCCCGGGGTTCAACAGCCAGTCGGGATCGAACGTCGTCTTCAAGTCGCGGAACGCCCGCCAGAGTCGGTCACCGTACAGTTTGCGGTTCCACTGGGTCCGCGCGCGGCCGTCGCCGTGTTCGCCTGAGACGCTGCCGCCGAACTCGACGACGAAGTCGGTCACCGCGTCGGCGATTGTCTCGAACGTCTCCCGCCCCTCGACGGTCTTGGTGTTGACGAGCGGGCGCACGTGGAGGACGCCGGGGCCGGCGTGCGCGTAGAAACTCGTGTTCGCGTCGTGGTCGTCGATGACCTCGCGGAACCGCTCGACGTACTCCGGGAGTCGCTCCGCCGGAACCGCGCAGTCCTCGATGAACGAGATGTGCTTCTCGTCGGTCGTCCGCGACAGCAGGATGGGCGCGGCCGCCTTCCGCATCTTCCAGAGTCCCGCGCGCTCCGCGGCGTCGTGGGCCTCCAGTGCCGCGAACGCGCGAGCGTCGTCGGCGGGTTCGACGCTCTCGGACGGCGTCGTCTCGGGGGTCGCCGACGGCACGCGCGAGGCGAGGAGATCCGCCACCTGCTGGCGACCGTGTTCTTCGGAGTCGGCGTAGAACTCGACCAGGAGCGCGCCGCGCGTCCCCTCCGGGAGCGACGCGGCGACATCGTGGAACTCGGCGGTCTCCAGCGCGAGGTCGATGAGCACGTCGTCGATGAGTTCGACGGCGGCGGGTCCGTGCTCGAGGATGGGCGCGACATCGGCGGCGGCGGCGTACACGTCTTCGTACGTTAACAGCGCGACCGCCTTCGTGTTCGGCACTAGTTCGAGCGAGACGGTCGCCTCGGTGACGATTGCGAGGGTTCCCTCGCTCCCGGCGAGCAGACGCGCGAGGTTGACAGTTCCCGCTTCGCTATCGGGGTCGACTCGCGAGTCGTTGGGCGTGCGACGCTCGCCGCGCGCCTCGTCGACGAGCATGTCGAGGTTGTACCCCGAGACGTTGCGCTTCAGGTCGGGATACCGCGCGTCGATTTCCTCGGCCTCGTCGTCGAGGATGCGGACGACCTCTGCGTAGATGCGCGGCAGGAGGTCACTGTCGGGACCGTCGTCGCCCCACACCTCCGCGTCGGGGTCGGCCTTCTTGCGGAGTTCGTCGACCGCGATGTCGCCGAATCTCGTCACTGTCCCATCGGCGAGGACGACCTCCGCCTCCTCGACGTAGTAGTCAGTCTTGCCGTACACGAGCGAGTGCGCGCCGGTCGAGTTGTTGCCGATGGCGCCGCCGAGGACGCTCCGATCGCCCGCGGCCGGGTCGGGACCGAACTTCAGGCCGTGCGGAGCCGCGCGTTCGTTTAGCTCCGCGAGAATCGTTCCGGCCTGCGCAGTCGCTCTTCTTTCACCGGGGTCGACGTCGACGACGGCGTCCATATAACGCGAAAAGTCGAGGACGACCGCCTCGTTGACGGCCTGTCCCGCGAGGCTTGTGCCGCCGCCGCGCGGGAGAACTGGAATCTCGCGCTGGGCGCAGTAATCGACGACTGCGGCGACGTCCGCCGTCGACGTCGGGAAGACGACGCCGACGGGGGTCACCTCGTAGGCTGAGGCGTCGGTCGCGTACAGCTGTCGCGTATACTCGTCGAAGCGAACGTCGCCGTCGACGCGCGATTCGAGATCGCGGACGAGACCCGGGCGGTCGACGTCGCCGCCGGCGTACTCGTACTTTGCACGGGGGTCGGCGGAGGAGTCTGTCGCGGTCATCGACGGCGGTCAGACCGACTCCGGTGCGAGCACTTGGTTCGTGAGTCGCTCGCCAGCGTCCAGGCGGCCGACGTTCTCGGCAACGATATCTGCGAGCCGATCCCAGTGTTTCGGCGTGTGGCCGCCCGTGTGCGGCGTGATGAGACAGTTTTCGAGGTCCCACAGCGGATGGTCGGCTGGGAGCGGTTCGGGGTCGGTGACATCGAGCGCCGCGCCGCGTATCTTGTTCGATTGCAGCGCCGACACGAGTGCGTCGGTGTCGACGATGCCGCCCCGGGCGGTGTTGACGAGCACCGCGTCGGGTCGCATCGTCGCGAACTCTTCTTCACCCAAGAGGCCACGGGTCAGGTCGTTGAGCGGGCAGGCGAGGACGACGTACTCGCTGCGCGAGAGGGCGTCGTGAATCGCGTCCTCGTCGAAGCCGACGACCTCGTCGGTCGGTCCGCCTTTCTCGGGGGTGTAACGGATACCGATGGTGTCGACCTCGAACCCTTGGAGGCGCTGGACGAGCGCCTGGCCGATGGAACCGAGACCGACGACTGTGACGGTGCTGTCGGTGAACTCGCCTGACTGGAAGTGTCGCCACTCCGAGCGCTGCTTTCGCCGCCACCCCTCGTGGAGTCGGCGGGCGAAGGTGAGCATGTTTCCGATGGCCTGTTCGGCGATGCCCGGCGCGTGGATGCCGCCGGCGTTCGTGACGGCGACGCCGTGGTCCTCGAGCGCGTCCATCGGCAGGTGGTCGGTCCCGGCGAACGTGCAGGCGAACAGTTCGAGGCGCTCGGCGCAGGCGAGCAGTTCCTCGTCGATACTAATTCCGGTGACAACGCGCGCCTCCGTGACGAGTTCGCGCTCCTGTTTCGGCGTTCGAGCAAGCGCGACCGACTGGTCGGGGAGGTGTTCGCGCAGCACTTCGGCGTACGATTCCATCGAGAGTCCTTCCGTCCCCTCGCGGAGGACGACGACGTCCGGGTTCGTGGTCATGTAGATTGCTTCTCCGCCGGACGGCGGTGCGCGACGGTCGCCGACGCCTGCGAACCGCGTGAATCGCGTAACTCGTGCGACCCGCGAGATCCGTCCGGCATGTACGGTCGTACGATTGTGAGAGTCCGACTTAGTGTTTTTGTGTAACCGCTATCAACGGAAATCGTTCACAGTTAAGTGCGCGGGCCATGTTACAATAGCGCATGGTTGAGCCGATACGAGCACGATTGAGCGAGTTGCGACGAGAGCTCCACCGGTATCCGGAACCCGGCTGGTGTGAGTTCCAGACGACCGCGTGGCTCGTCGAGGAGCTTCGAGCCATCGGCGTCGACGAACTCGCCGTCGGACCGGAGGCGTACGACCCCGACGACCGGATGGCCGTCCCGCCCGAAGACCGCCTCGAAGCGTGGTACGACCGAGCGCGCGAGCGCGGCGTGGACGACGAACTCCTCCGGAAGATGGTGGGCGGCAACACCGGAGCCGTCGCCGTTCTCGACCGAGGCGAAGGACCGACCGTCGGTCTCCGCGTCGACATCGACGGGCTGTTCATCGAAGAGTCCGACGACGCCGACCACGCGCCGACCGCCGAGGGCTTCCGCTCGGAGACCGGCGAGACGATGCACGCCTGCGGCCACGACGCCCACATGACGTGGGGGCTCGCCACCCTCGAAGCGATAAAGGAAAGCGAGTTCGAGGGCCGACTCGTCGTGTTCTTCCAACCCGCCGAGGAGGTGTCCGGCGGCGGGTGTCCGATGGCGAAGAGCGAGTACACCGACGAACTCGACTACCTGTTCGCCGTCCACGTCGGTCTCGACCACCCGACGGGAGAGGTCGTCGCCGGCATCGAGCGCCCGCTGGCGATGTGTCACGTCGACGTCGAGATCGAAGGCACCTCCGCACACGCCGGTAAAGCGCCGCAGGACGGAGACAACGCCATTCAGGCGCTCGGAACCGCCATCCAGAACGTCTACGGCATTCCGCGCCACGCCGACGGGATGACCCGCGTCAACGTCGGGCGGGTCGAGGGCGGCACGGCGAGCAACATCATCGCCGAGGACGTCGGCGCCGTCGCCGAGGCCCGCGGCGAGACGACGGCGCTGATGGAGTACGCGAAGGAAGAGCTCACGAGGACGTTCGAGACGGCCGCCGAGATGCACGGCTGCGAGGCCAACGTCGACGTGGTGAGCGAGAGTCCGCGCGCCGACAGCGACCCCGAACTCGTCGACGTCGTCGCCGACGTCGCCCGCGGCGTTGAGGGCGTCGACACCGTCGTTCCCACCGCAGACTTCGGCGCGAGCGAGGACGCGACGTTCCTCATGCAGCGCGTCCAACGCGAGGGCGGCTTCGCGTCGTACCTCATCGTCGGCACCGACCACCCGACGAGCCACCACACGCCGACGTTCGACGTCGACGAGCGCAGCCTCAAAACCGGCGTCGAACTGCTCACGGGCGCGATTCTCGCCGTCGCGGAGGACGGACCGTGAGTTCGCCGTCCGGGGGGTCCGGTGAGTCCGAGGGGTCCGGTGAGTCCGAGGGGTCCGGATTGTCCGACGAGATACCCTCCGCCGACGAGGTCGTCACCACCGCTGACGTCGAGGCCGCCGCGGAGCGCCTCGCGGACGTGGTCCACCGGACGCCGCTCGACGGGTCGACGACGTTCGCCGAGCGAAGCGGCGCCGCCGCGGTCGGACTCAAACTGGAGAACGTCCAGCGGACGGGGTCGTTCAAGATTCGCGGCGCGTACAACGCGATGGCCCAACTCCCCGAGGAGGCGCGCGAGCGCGGCGTCGTCGCCGCAAGCGCCGGAAACCACGCGCAGGGAGTCGCCCTCGCTGGACAGTTGCTCAAGATTGACGCCACCATCGTCGTCCCCGAGGTGACACCGGCGGCGAAAATCGAGGCAACTCGCGGCTACGGCGCCGACGTCGTTGTCGAAGGACGCGACTACGAACGCTCGTACGAACACGCGCTGGAACTCGCCGACGAGGAGAGCCGAGAGTTCGTCCACCCGTTCGACGACGAGCGCGTCATCGCCGGACAGGGGACCGTCGGTCTCGAACTGGTCGAGCAAGACCCGGACGTCGACACCGTGCTCGTCTCGATAGGCGGGGGCGGTCTCGTTTCGGGCATCGCGACGGCGGTGAAAGCGCACGACCCCGATATCCGCGTCGTCGGCGTCCAACCCGAGGGGGCGGCCCACGCCAAGCCCTCGCTCGAACGCGACAAGATTCACGTGCTCTCGGAGGTCGACACCGTCGCCGAGGGCATCGCCGACGCCCGACTGCTGGTGAAGACGTTCGCTGTCGTCCGCGAGCGCGTCGACGACGTCGTCGCAGTGAGCGACGCCGACCTCGCAGTCGCGACAGCGCTGCTCGCGGAGCGGGCGAAGACGGTCGCCGAGGCAGCCGGCGCGGCACCAGTCGCAGCGCTGCTCTCGGGAGCAGTCGACGTCAAGGGAGAGCGCGTCGCGGCCGTCGTCTCCGGTGGGAACACGAACCTCACCGACCACGCCGAACTGAGTCGGGTCGGTCTCGAACGCCTCGGTCGCTACACCGAGGCCCGCCTCGAACTCGCGGGATGGCCGACAGTTCTCGGTGACGTGACGGAGACGGTCGAGGAACAGGGGGCGGAACTCAACGCGCTCGAACGCGTTCGACCGATGGCGGTCGACGACCTCAACCGGACACCGGTGCGAGTCGGCGTCGAGGGGAGCGGTCCCGACCACCTCCGCGACGTGTTAGCCGCGCTCGACGCGCTCGACGACGTGAGCGTCGTGAGGCACAGCCTCGACGCGGAGGTGCGGAGAGAGAACGAGTATAGCTGACGATTCGCCGTTTTTACGGCTGTCGCGCGTTTTCCGCGGAGTCTTCGGACGCTTTTCCGCGCGTTTCGCGGACTCTCTCGTCGCCGCGTCAGGCGAGCGCCTTTGAGCCGACGTCGTGCATCGCCTCGTTGAAGATGCCGATTCCCAGTTCGATCTCCCGCTCGGTTGAGTCTAACGGCGGGAGCAGACGAATCGTCTTCTTCCCGCAGCCGAGGGTGAGCAGGCCGCGTTCCAGAGCCGCCTGGACGACGGCGTCGCGGCGGTCCTTGGTATCGAACTCGACGGCCAGCATCAGCCCTTTCCCGCGCACGTCGTCGACGTGGTCGGGCGCGCCGTCGCGCAGGAGTTCCTTGGCCTGTCGGCCGCGTTCGGTGGCGTTGTCGAGGAGGTCGTACTCTTCGATGGCCTCCAGCGTGAACGCCCCCTGCATCGAGGCGAGGAGGTCGCCGCCGCCGAACGTCGATCCGAGGCGGTTCTTCTCCTCGGGGAAGATCTCCTTCTTCGAGATGGTCGCGCCGACGCGCAACGCCTTCGCGCTCGCGATGACGTCGGGTTCGATGGGGTAGTGGTCGGACGCCCACATCTCTCCCGTCCGGCCGACGCCCGACTGAATCTCGTCGACGACGAGCGGGATATCGTACGTCTCGCAGATGTCGCCCACCTCGGCGACGAACGACTCGTTCGGGAAGCGGTAGCCGCCGACGCCCTGAATCGGTTCGAGGATGGCGAAGGCGATTTCGTCGGGGTTGACGTGTCCGCCCTCGGGTTCGAGCACGTTTCGGAACTGTGAGCCGTCCTCGCGGGCGAACCCACAGTTGCAGTTGTCCGCGTCCGCGCAGTCGCAGAACGGTATCGTCTTGACGCCCGCGATCTCGGGGTAGTGGCGGGTGTACACCTCCTTCGAGAAGGTGAGCGACAGCGTGCCGAGGGTTCGACCGTGGAAACTTCCCTCGAACGCGTAGGCGTACTTCGCGGCCGGTTTGTGGTCGTGAGTTATCTTTATCGCGTTCTCGACGGCTTCCGCGCCGGAGTTCGAGAGGAACACGGTGTCCATCCCGTAGTGACTCGATACGTCGACGAGTCTCTCCATCAGGTGGCTCGCCCCGGGGAACTCGGTGGTCTCGGGGTCCGGACCCGCGCCGAAGTACATGTCCTGACCCGCTATCTTCATCGGCTCGACGAGGTCGAACTCACGGAGTTTCGAGACGATTTTCTCGTTGTTGTAGCCGAGCGGAGCCGCACCGATGTGACACGTGAAGTCGAGGAGGACGTTGCCGTCGACGTCGGTGACGAACGGGCCGTCGGCGTCGGCGGTCACGTCCCAGACGAACTCGTGAGAGTACTCGCTCGGTGCCGCGTGTTCCGTGTGGAACTCGATCCAGTCGCGCGCGTTGGGTCCGGGAAGCGCAGCTGTGTCGGGCTCCGCGGTATCCCTATCCATACACAAAGAACGTGTATGGCATACATTAAAACTTGTTATGCTGTGGCCACGTCGTCGACGCTGTTCGGTCGCGAACGCCACGAAAACCGTTCGAAAGAAGTCTATTCGACGACCGCCGGTCAGTCGTCGTCGGCGGGCTTTTTGCGCGTCGACGGCTGGTCAACTTCGTTCGGGGACCCGAAGAGCGTCGTCCGCTCTTGGAGCACTACGCGGCCGTAGTTCGAGCCGAACTCCCTGACGAGTCCGAGCAGCGCGAGCAGGCAGACGAACGCGAACGGCGCACCCGTGATGATGACCGCCGACTGGAGTGCGTTGACGCCACCGAGCGTCATCAGAATCGCGGCGAACATCCCGAGGACGACGCCCCAGAAGATCCGGTTGATGTTCGAGGGGCTGGCCTTCCCGCCGGTCGTCATCATCGACACCGCGAGCGTCGAGGAGTCGGCAGACGTGATGAAGAACGTGGTCACTAGCAGCATGAACGCGATCATGAACACCGAGCCGAAGGGGAACGCCTCGAACAGCGCGTAACCCGCGACGGCCTCCCCGTGCGTGCCGATGGGGCCGAGCAGGTCCGTGACGCCGTTGTGCTGGGCCCAGACGGCCGACCCGCCGACGACGGTGAACCACGGGATGGTCGCCGCCGACGTGGCGATGATGCCGGTGAACGCGACCTCGCGGACGGTCCGACCCTTCGAGATGCGCGCGATGAACAGGCCCGCGAACGGCGACCACGAGAGCGCCCACGCCCAGTAGAAGACGGTCCAGGAGTTCATCCACTCCGTGGCAGCGGGGTTGCCCGCACCCATCGCGCCGGCGCCGGTGAAGAGACTCATCGAGACGAAGTCGGTGATCATTCCGCCGACCGCCTGCGTCCCGAGCAGCACGAGGAACACCGACGGACCGACGATGAACGTCGCCACCGTTATAATCCCGAACAGGATCATGTTGAAGTTCGAGAGCCGACGGATGCCTTTGTCGACCCCGAGCACCATCGACAGCGTGAACAGCAGCGTCATCGCCGTCACGACGAGGATGACGCCGGTGTTCCCGAGATCGATACCCCACTGGTAGTCGAGCCCGGTGATGAACTGACTGCCGATGAACCCCAGCGACGTCGCCACGCCGCCGATGGTCGCGAAGACGGCGACAATGTCGACGGTCTTCGCCGCGACGCCGTCGAGGTTGTCCTTACCGAGGAGCGGCGCGAGCGCCGAGGAGACCCGCAGCGGAATGTGCTCGTAGTTGTAGGTGAAGTAGCCGATGGCGATGCCCATTATCGTGAAGACCGCGAGCTGCGGGAGCGCCCAGTGGAACAACGTCTGCTGGACCGCGACTACCATTGCCTCCGGCGACCCGGCCGACACGTCGAACAGCGGCGACGGGTTGTCGTAGTAGAACAGCGCCTCGGTCGGCCCCCAGAAGACGACGCCCGCGGCGAACCCGGCTGAGTACAGCATCGCGAAGAACGAAAAGAAGCTGTACTCCGGCGGTTCGTCGCCGAGTGTGGCGTTCCCCCATGGCCCGACGATCAGGAACAGCAGGAAGACGACGACGAGGAAGACGATCACCAACAGCGCCCAGTTGAGATACTGGTTCATCACGCCGTTGGCGGTGTCGATGCCCCACTGGACGAGTTCCGGGTTGATGAAGTACAGCGCGATCAGGCCGACTGTCAGGGTCGCGCCGAAGAGGAACACCACCGGGTCGAGTTCCTCGCGGAAGCGACCGACCGCCCCTTTGTCGCTGGACGTCCCCATCTGTCACCACCTCCTAACCGAACGGCGGTCCGACCGCTCGGACGCCGTCGCCCGTTCGAACCGGGCGTTGTCTTGTCGTTTCGCACCCTGTGCGCCGTCTCGTTCGCTGCGTGGATTGAATCTCGAATGCATGAGCCTGTCCCCTGTCAACGCTCACTGTGCTATGCGGTGTCGCACGTCACGGTTATCAACAATTACACATTTAAGTATTACGGTTACTGAATCCCCTGGATACGATATTCGTTTATTACGCTCTAATCGTAACGACGGTTGTACTCGAACAAACGCTCAATCCGGAGAGTAGGAGAGACGTGATCCAGTTCGCCGCCCGAATCCACAGGCGACGTATCAAGTGAGCGAGGCCGCGCATCGTGCTTGGAACCGCGACGAGAGACGGAAGTCGACGAGAACTAGTACACAAATTTTGAGCGAGTCGTTCGGCCACGAACGTTCCACATCTGGTGTATACCGGGGCAGTAGTAGTCGTAATGCTTACTTTCGTCAGTATACACAAACTGTGTATGGAGAACACCCCTGACGACACGAACGCCCCGGACGACGCGGAAGCGCGCGACGGTCTCGCCTACTCGGCGGACCGCGGACGCGGCATCCTCACCCCCAGCGACAGAGAGTACCTCCTCGGTCGGAAGACCGACTACACCGAACATTCGAAGAAGCAGAAACGCAATCGCATCCGCCGTCGCCTGCGAAACGCCATCCTCGACTTCACCATCCTCTTCGAACATCTCGAGGACCGTGACCGAGAGACCGTGTTCAACCCCGACGACGATGCCCGTGAGGCGTACACGCAGGGCATCACCGACATGCTCGCGTTCCTCCACCTGGGGACGATGGGCTACTACACACCGTTCAAAGATATGCTCGCGCAGGGCGTCAACAAGGCCGAGCAGGAGCTCGCAGGCTCCGATTATCGGATGGTGACCGTCGACTTCAACGTCGAACCGGTCGGCCGAATCGACGTCGACGAGGTCGTCGACAAACTGGAGTACGGGGAGTTCGCCGACCTGACCGACGAGGAACTGCGCGCGTTCACCCGACTGCTCGCCGACTCTGAGGAGTTCTCCGCGGCGGACGTCCGTTCGGAGATGAAAGCGCAGATGACGGAGTTCATCGAGCGGATCGACACCGCGACGGAGCGGCGCGACCGACGTCTCGAAGAGTTAAGCGACTGAAAAACCGAGACGCAGAGGTTTCTTTTTTGAGACGACCGTGACTCCGCGTTGACGCTGGCTCAGCCGAGATACGCGACGGCGTCCATCTCGACGCGGACTTCCCCCGGGAGGCGCGAGACCTCGACACAGACGCGCGCCGGCGGGTCGCCGGGGAACTTCGCGCCGTACGCCTCGTTGACGCGGTCGTAGTCGTCGAGGTCCGTGAGGTAGACGGTCACCTTGACGACGTCGTCGAGGCCGTCACCTCCCGCCTCTTCGACAACGGCGGCGATACTGTCCAGCACTCGCTCGGTCTGCGCCTGCACGTCGCCCGCGATCTCCTCGTGCGTCTCCGGGTCGACGGGACCGTAACCGGAGACGTAGACCGTGTCCCCGGCGGTGACGCCCTGCGAGTAGGGGTTGTCGTTGCGCGGTGCGTCGTCCGTGATGATTCGTTCTGTCGGCATCGGTTGAGTGGAATGTTGGGTCGGTCGCGTTCGGCAGTCGGTTACGATCGAAAATCGATTGTGGTCGGGAGTCGATTCAGACGCGCTGTCTCTCGGTCGTGACAGCCTCGATAGCGTCGACGATGACGTCGAGCGCCGTCTCGGCCAACTCCTCCGTGAGCACGAGCGGCGGGAGGAGCCGGAGGACGTTACCGTGGCGGCCGGCTTTCCAGACGAGCACGCCGTGCTCGAAGCAGTAGTCCTGTACGGCGTCGGCCGCGTCGTCGTCGGGGCGTCCCTGCTCGTCGACGAGGGCTGCGCCGATGAACAGTCCTTTCCCTCGGACGTCACCGACGCGGGGGTTGCTCTCGCCGACTTCTTCGAGGCGCGTCCGGATGTAGTCGCCGAGGTCGCGCGCGTGCGCCAGCAGGTCGTGCTCCTGGATGTACTCGATGGCGCGGGTGCCCGCCCGCATGGCTACGACGTGGCCCCGGTAGGTTCCGGCGTGATCGCCGGAGCCCCACGTGTCGAGGTCCTCGTGGTACATCGTCGCCGACAGCGGGAAGCCGGTGCCGCCAAGCGCCTTCGCCGACGTCATCACGTCGGGCGTCACGTCGTACCACTCGCTCGCCCACCACTGTCCGGAGCGACCGAGACCGCTCTGTATCTCGTCGAACACCAGCGGAACATCGTTGTCGTCGGCGATGTCGCGCAGTCCCTTCAGGAACCCTTTCGGGGGTGCGACGACGCCGCCTTCGCCCTGAATCGGTTCGACGAAGATGCCGGCCGGGTTCGCGAGGCCGCCGTAGGGGTCCTCGAAGATGGCCTGCACCTCTTCGAGCGCGTGGTCGACGGACTCCTGCGGACCCTTCCCCTGCTCGAACGGGTTCGGGTACGGCGCGTGAACCACGTCGGCGAGCAGCGGCGTGTAGTTCCCCTTGAACCCCTTGTTCCCGGTGAGGCTCATCGCACCGCTGGTCGCGCCGTGGTACGCGCCGCGGAACGCGACGAGGCCCGTCCCGCCGGTGTTGTACTTCGCGAGTTTGATGGACGCCTCGATAGCGTCGCTTCCGGTTGGTCCGCCGAAGACGACTCGACTGTTTCCGCTCAGGCTCCCGGGCGCGATCTCGTCGAGTTTCTCGATGAGTTCGAGGCGAGCCTCGGTGGGAAAGTCGACGGTGTGGACGAGTTTGTCCGCCTGTTCGTGGACGGCCTCCAACACGTAGGGGTTCGCGTGGCCGACGTTCAACACGCCGATGCCGGCGAACATGTCGATGAACGTGTTGCCGTCGACGTCCCGGACGGTCGCACCCTTCCCCTCCTCGAAGGCGACGGGAATGTCCTCGGGATACGCCACCGCGCTGCTGTCGATCTCGCGCTGCTTCTCCAACAGCGCGCGGGAGTTCGGTCCAGGAACGGAATCTACGTTCGGTGCGTCGTCGTAGTGGAGCTCGGCTATCGGTGGCCCTGCGGTCATGGTCGACACCATGAGGAACAGTCATAAATATTTTGTCCACGATTCCCATGGAAGACGTACACAGTATCCGTGAACCCCTCGGGTCAAGTGGTTCGAGAGAGCTATTCTCTCTCGTCACTGAGAGAATCAAAGATTCGCGAGCTCTGCGAACGCTTTGCGTTCGCCCGATCACGAGACGGAGGAGTCGTCTCGAACGACCCCTTTCTGTAGACAATATGCGTAACCACTTTGATGGTGCGCGAACGACCGTCACGGTAATGTTAAGCACAGTTGGACCGCTCCTGACGGTCGATGTCGGTGCCAGGGAGAGCCGAACCGAAGCGATCGACGAGATTCTCGAGTCCTACATCGGCGGGCGAGGCGTCGCGACGAGGCTCGCACACGAGCGGATTCCCTTCGATGCCGACCCGCTCGGCTCGGAGAACCGCCTGTTCTTCACAACCGGACCGATGCAGGCGTCGAATATGAGCTTCACGGGACGGATGAACTGCACCGGCGTCTCGCCGCTCACCGACGGCCTGCTCTCGTCGAACGCCGGCGGGTTTATGTCGCGGAACTTCGCCGACGCGGGATACGCCGCGGTCGAACTCGTCGGCGCGAGCGACGAACTGCTCGCCGTTCACGTCACCGACGAGGGCGTCGAGTTCAAGACCGTGCCGGAACTAGAAGGGGCGACCGTCTCCGAGGTCGGCACGTACATGGACGACGAACACGGTCTCGGCATTGAGAACCTCGCTGTCGCCGGTCCCGCGGGCGAGAACCGCGTCCGCTTCGCCTCCATCATGACTAGCGAGGAGCGTGCGTTCGGCCGCGGCGGTCTCGGAGCGGTGATGGGTTCGAAGAACGTGAAGGCGGTGAGCTTCAGCGGCGACTCGGCCCCCGACATCCAGATTCCGTCGGGGCAGATGGATATCCACCGCGAGGCCGCGACCGACGACCACATCATGAAGCGGCAGGGGACGGTCGCGGTGATGGACCTCGCCAACGAGATCGGCGGACTGCCCTCGTACTACTTCTCCGAGCAACAGTTCGAGGGCGTCGAAGGGATAAACGGCGACGCCGTCGAGTCGAAGAAATACAAGAAGGGCACCTGCTCGGCGTGCGCGTTCGCGTGTAAACTCCCGACGAGAGACGAGGAACGCGGCGTCGAGACGGAGGGTCCCGAGTTCGAGGTGGCGATGGCGTTCGGGTCGAACGCCGGCGTCGACGACATCGTCGACGTGATGAAGTCGAACAAGTTGTGCGACGAACTCGGGTTGGACGCTATCTCCGCGGGGAACACTATCGCCGCGTACCTCGCAAGCGAAGACGAGTTCGGTAATCGAGAGCTCATCTGGGACCTCGTCGAGAAGATAGCCCGCCGCGAAGGCGTCGGCGACGACCTCGCCGAAGGAATCGACCGAGCCCACGACGAACTCGGCGTGGAAAACTGGACGGTGAAGGGGTTGGACTTCGCCGCCCATGAGGGGCGCGTCCTCCACGGACAGGGGCTGTCGTACGCGGTGGCGAACCGCGGCGCGGACCACATGTACGCCGTCTTCTACTCGCAGGAGTACCCCCTCGTCCCCGAGGACGACGCGATGGACCCGACCGGACTCGACGGTAAACCCCGGCGACTCATCGAAAAGGAGAACCAGATGGCGCTCAACGACAGCGGCGTCGTCTGCAAGTTCTCCCGCGACTACATGACGCCCGAGCGGTACGAGATGCTGTTCGGCGCGTCGTTCGAGGAACTCCTCGACGTCGGGAACCGAGTCGTCACGCTCGAACGCCACTTCAACAACCAGCGCGGTTTCGACCGCTCTGATGACGCGCTCCCGTACGACATCCCTGGCTTCGAGGCGGCGCTCGACGAGTACTACGAACTACGCGGGTGGACCGAGGAGGGCGTGGTTCCCGACGACGCGGTGTCCGCATAACGCGGGCGATTCGCCAACCGCTCTCCTCCCCGCTCGGCGGTCAGATGCGTTCGCCGCCACCCGACGGTGCACCGTACATCTCGGTCACCTCCCGCTCGAACGTCTCGACCGCCTTCGTCAGCAGTTCGACTTGCGCCGCCTTCGTCTCGTCGTCGATGGCGTAGGCCGGCCCGGAGAGGTTCAACGAACCGTACACCTCCCCGCGAGGAGATTTCACCGCCTTGCCGACGGCCCAGAGCCCTTCGATAGCCTCACCGTCGCTCTCGGCGTACCCCTGCTCGCGAACCTGCTGGAGTTCATCGAACAGTTTCTCCTCAGTGGAAATCGAGCGCTCCGTAGTCGCCGGAAGCCCCCATCGGTCGACTATCTCCTGCACCCGCTCTCGGGGGTACTCGGCGACGATCGCCTTTCCCGAAGCCGTCGTGTGGATGTGGAAGGGACTACCGTCGACGAGGAACTGCGGAAAGTTCGTGAAGTCGAGGTCGCCGTACAGTGAGACGATCCGACCGCCCTCCTCGACAGCGAAGTCCGCCTCCAGCGCTGACTCCTGCGAGAGGTGAGCGATCGCCTCCTCCGCGATGCGCCGGTACTCCTTTCGGGTCCTGACGTAATCGCCGAGGTGACAGAACTTCGCGCCGAGGTGGTACCGGTTGTCCTCGCTGACGACGTATCCGTACTCCGCAAGCGTATTGAGGTGGCTGTGGACGGTACTCTTTGCGAGACCCGAGGCCTCCGCGAGGTCGGCCAGACTCGCCCCCTCGAGTTCGAGGATGTGCTCGACCAACTGCAGCGAGAGTGCGGTCGTTTTGAGCACCCGTCCTGTGTCCCGTTTCGTCATAGCTATCGGTCAGACGGTACCCCTAAAACAGTTTGTGACCGCGTTCGCGTCGCCGTATCCGCGGATGCACCCGCCGTCCGGACCGCATCGTTTCGGATCGGTCGCCCCACGGCGCACAAACGAACGATGGCCATCTCGTTCGATTTTCACGATTCGTTCGCGAGACGTGAACACTTATCAGTACACACAAGGCGAAATACAAGCGGAAGTGTTCCGTTGTACCGTTCCAGCGAGGCGTAGGGGATCGAAAACCGTACGTGAGTCTCGATGAGTCGATGGGAGAAACTCCGTCGCGTCGAAGAGGTACGTCTCGGTGAGTGTATACAGGCGTTCACGAGAGGCGAATATTTTTATACTCTGCGAACTCGGTACGGCGCCGTTTCCATTACAGCACTATTTCTGTAATAGTATATTTAAGAATATATCGTATCGCGAAAATAGACGTGGATTTTGATCGACGCTCCCCTTTTATAGCGATGGTCGCGAGAGAGAAAACCGGATCGTGCGCGAACGGAACTCCCGAATCGCCGAGTAGTGATAAACGTTCACACGACACGAACGGTGCAGCAAGCGACAACCGTCGCAGCATAACCCGCCGTTCACCCCTCTTTCAGCGATCTTCGCCGAAAATATTCACTCGGTGTAACCAGCTCACTCATCACGGGTACACCGATGAGATAGGCCCAACAGAGGTCGACGCACTGTGCAGCGAGTAGAACTGCATTATATTGTATAGATAGCACAATTTAATGAGATTCGATTGGCCGTTTACGGTATCTCCGAGTCGCTCTCCGAGCAACGAACCTCTGAGTGACCGTTTGAAGCACAGAGAACAGCCAACCCAGGCCATTTGTCGATGTTTTAGACCACAGTGGAGCATTTCCCGCGATTTTAATTGTCCGCTCTCGAACGTTATACGCGAAAAATTGGTACAAATGTTGGTATTTATCATTTATTATTTTTAATATTACTTATTTATGTACCTTAATAAATAACGTTACGAATGCTCCCAATTCAATTCGTCTACAGAGGTGGTAGCGTATGGCACTGCCAATATTGTTTTAATTATACTTTATTGGCGGCAAGAGGGACGATTCGTAATCGGGGTCCCAGCGCACCCGAGCGACGTAGTTGTCGAGGTCGTCGGTCACCTCCGGACGGGCCGACACCTCTCTGCAACCCTTCGGCGGGAGCCTGACACCGCTTCAACTCGGCAGTCGCCCCGCGCGTTCGAACAGTACGAGGACGAAAATCAACCCGCCTAAGCCGAGCGCGGCGCTCTCGAACACTGCGTTGTACGAGTAGCCCCCTTCGATGAGGAAGCCGAGAGCCGAGGAGCCGAGCGCTTGCGTGAGCATCCAGACGGAACTGAACACGGCGTAGGCGCTCCCCCGCGTCGAATCCGGGAGCGTGTCAAGAAGGTACGTGTCGACGGCCGGGAAGAGCGCGTGAACGACGAAGCCGACTACACAGGTGACGAGACCCAGCGCGAGCACCCCCTGCACCGCGGTCAACGCGAACAGACTCGCCGCGAAGGCGCCGACGATTCCGAGCAGGTACGGGACCTGCGGTAGCCTGTCCGCCAGGTCGCCCCCAACGAAGAACGCGGGGACGCCGGCGGCGAAGACCACCGCGAGCATCGCTCCCGCCGCCTGGTCCGACAACCCCTTCGACTGCATGTACAGCTCGTAGAAGTTGAACAGGCCCTGCCAGACGAACACCGGCGCGCCGACGATCACCAGCGAGGTGAGGATGATGCGCCACTCCGAGAGCGCGCCGGCGACGAAGTCGCGGTCGGCCTGTCCCGCGCTCGGCATCTCCATCCGCATCGCGGCGACCCACGTGTAGGCCGTTATCGCCGCAGCGCCGACGGCGATTATCCACAACGAGAGTCGCCAGTCGACCAGGAGCGTGAGCGCGACTAACGGCGCGGCGACCACCGCGGCGACCTGACTGGCGGCCCCGTGGATACCGACGACGCGGCCGACCCGTTCGGGGTACAGTTCGCTCAAAAGCGGGTTCGCCGAGACGAAGTAAACGCCGGAAGCCAGTCCCATGAGAAACGCGCCGACCATGAGGTGGGGAACCGTCGCCGCGGTCGCCGCAAATCCGGAGGCGACCGCGAGTATCGCTCCCGAGACGACGACGATGTGGTGTCTCGGGAACTTGGTGAGCAGCCAGCCGGTAGGGAGCCGAAGGGACGCGCTCCCGACCCACGTGAGCGTTACGATGAGTCCGGCCGTCGCCTCGCCAATGTGAAATTCGGCGATGAAGACGTCTAAAAGCGGTGCGAAGACGATTCTCGCGAGATTGATGAGGAAGACGAGTCCACAGAGGGAACCGAATAAACGGGCGCGAGACACGGTCGTAGTTTTCCGCAGGAGGTCTCAAGCGTTCCGTTTCCGGAACGGTTCGCGCCGTCCGACGTGCCCCGTCGACGGGGCGACGCGTCGGCGTCTGACGGACCGCGTTCGAGGGGTCGTAGGCGAATCAGGGTCGTCAGAGCGGACGACGCGTCGCTCCGGTCGGGTCCGAGTGGCTCCTGTGAATTGACCGCGAGGGATACGGATGCTGGGCACATACTGTTCCGCCGTTTACACTGAAAAAATTAGGTAGAAAATTCACGGCCGAGCAACGAAGTACACTACGTTGGCGAGCAAGACATTCCCACTTCGGTTGCTCGCCGTATACACGCAGTCAGACGAGTGGCGAAGAAGTTAACGAGAGACCTTCACGCCACTCTCTCGGCTGTCGTTGACAGGACGTTCCCCTCTCAGGTTACGACGGATCGCTTCCAACTCGTCGGTCGTCAGCGGTGGCTCTCGCTCGTCTTCTGCGCCCACGTCTCCGTAACAGGGACGACGAGGCGTTCGAGTCGCTCCCGAAGCTCTTCTTTCATCTCGTCAGGACTGTTCGAGTGTCTCGCCACGTTCTCGATCGGAAGGTAAAGCCCGCTGGAAACTGCGTCGTCGAGGCGGTCGTCGTCGATCGCGACTGAAAGGGTAATCGCGTTGGACCTCGCTCCCTCACGATATGGCATACGTTACCATACGGAGTCGCGCTTTTGAACGTTGTCCATAACGGAGCTACTACGTCCTCCGACGGAGGGGACGTCCGAAGTGAGACGCTCGTCGTCGCCGACCGCGTTCTCCGGTACGTCTCTCGCTCGCCGATGGTGGAGCAGGCGAGCGAGAGAGTCACTGAACGACAGAGATACTCTTGCGCGCACCGTCGGCGGGCGGACCGTCGGCGGGTGGAACGACGGGGAGAGTTAGGACTCGCGTTCAATCACCGGGGTGGTCTCCGCGAAGTCGGCGAACAGCGCCTCCAACAGTTTCGACAGTCCGATTCGAACGTGTTGGTGAAACGTCGGCGACGAGACGCCGAGCGATTCGGCAACTTCCTTTCCTGAACTGTCCCGGGGCCAGTTGAAGAATCCGGCCCGGTACGCCGTCTCGAGCGCCGCTCGCTGGCGCTCGGTCAGGTCTTCGGTGAGAACCGTCTGCACCTGCTGTGCGGACGTATCGTAGCGGGTCTGCTGACGTTGGGCGATCAGTTCGGCGCCGGGATACGTCTCCTGCATCGCCTCGGTCACGCGCCACATCTCCACGCTCGGCGGAACGTGGATCGTCAAGAAGTAGTCCCCATCTTCGATGGTCGCTTTCTGGACGTACCCGCCTTGAGAGGCTAACATCGAGATGACGGGTGGCGTGTTGAGGTGGAGTTCGAACTGCGCGGTGCCGAAGTTCGTACTGATGATTTTGACCTCCTCGAAGTGAGGAACCTGTTCGACAAGCGCTTCGAGCGACGAAATCATCTCCTCGGTTACCGTACCGTACGCGAGGTACGAACCGTCACCGATGGGAATCGCCCGGTCGAACGTGATCGGTCCTTCCGGAATCTCGGTGACGTCAAACTGCTCCAACATCCCTCGGACCTGAAACTCGACTTCCGTGATATCGTCGCTCATCAGGGCCGCCTTTCGGTCGAGCGCCGCGATTGCGTGGCCGACGACTTCGCCGAGATGACTAATGACGGCGTATTCCTCGCCGTCGAAGGCGTACGGACGCCCCGCATACACGTTCAGCACGCCGTAGAGAAGGCCCTCGTGGACGATCGGAATCGCCGCCGACGACTCGAAACTGTACTTTTGGGCGTGTTCGCGCCAGTGCTCGTAGTCAGGGTTCGTGGAGATGTTCTGGGTCACCTGCATCTCTTGGGTTTTGATCGCTCTGCCGGTCGGCCCCCTCGACGTCTCGCTCTCGTCGACGGTGATGGTGATATCGTCGAGATACCCCTCGACGCCGGCCTCCGTCCGGACGGTGACCTCCTTGCTGTTCCGGTCGACGACGCCGACCCACGCGAAGAGATACGAGTCGGACGTGGCGAGACGTTCGCAGACCAGTTGCTCGATCTCGCTGCGCGTAGACTGCTGAAGTAGCGCTTCGTTGATGTCGCGAACGATGGCGTTGAGGTTATTGAGCGCCGCGAGCTGTTCGCGCTGATGGGCTAACCGTCGCTCTCGACTCTGTCGCTCGATGGCGTAGCGAAGCGACCGGTGCAGAAGCGGACTTGTGAGTTCGTCCTTGACCAGATACTCCTGTGCACCTTGTTCGACGGCCTGTAACCCGACCGTCTCGTCTTTTAGACCGGTCAAGACGACGATAGGGGTTTGCGTCGTGCGTTCGAGTACCGTTTCAAGCGTGTCGAGACCTGTACTCTCCGGCAGACCAAGGTCCAGTAACACGACGTCGACCTCGTGAGTCTCCAGCATATCGAGACCCGCGGTGAGACAGTCCGCGTGCCGAAGAGACGGTACGGCGACTGTTGCTCCTTCTTCCCCCCGGTTCGAGGAAGGGAGGCTCTCTCGGAGATACTCTTCGATGAGCCGAACGTCCCCCGGGTTGTCTTCGATCAGGAGAACGTCGAGTTCGCTGCTGGGTATCATTGGTTATCACACGGCGGGAGCCGAACAATGGAGAGCCAGAACGATTTGAAAGACTGTATCGTCTCGATGAACTCCACCGGGTTGACCGGTTTCGTCAAATAGGCGTTGGCCCGTAGTTCGTAAGATTTGACGATGTCCGACTCCGCCTCCGAACTCGTGAGCACGATGACCGGAATCCTCGAGAGGTGCGGGTCATCGCGTATCTCCTCGAGCACTTCGTCGCCGTTTTTCCCCGGAAGGTTGAGGTCGAGAAGGATGATATCCGGACACGGTGCGTCGGCGTACTCGCCGCGTTTGAAGAGGAAGTCGAGCGCTTCAACTCCGTCTTTCGCGACGTGGAGCGTGTTCTCGATCTGTCCCTCCTTGAACGCCTCCCGTGTGAGTCTGACGTCGCCCGGATTGTCTTCGATGAGCAGGATCTCCGCCGGGCCGCCAGAGTGGTTCCAACTACTCATCTCGACCACCACTCGCCGGCAGCGTGAACGAGACCGTCGTCCCCTCGCCGACCGCTGATTCGATCCAGATGTCGCCGCCGTGACGCTCGACGATGCGCTCGGTCAGCGCGAGACCGATTCCTGTTCCCTCGTGTTCGTCCTGCGCGTGGAGGCGCTTGAACACCTCGAAGACCCGGTCTGCCTCGGCGGGGTCGATACCGATGCCATTGTCGCTGACCGAGATAGTCCATTTTCCGTGCCTCTGCTCGGCGCTGACCGTTATCCTCGGGGGATCGTCTCCGCTGTACTTGATTCCGTTGTCTAACAGGTTCTGAAACACAATGCGTAACTGTCCTTTATCACCCTCGACACGAGGGAGCGACTCCACCGTGATCTCGGCGTTACTCTCTTTTATTTTCATCTTGAGGTCGTCGCGGACGTCCGCGAGGACGTCGTCCAGTTCGACCGGTTCGAATGGGTCTCCGCGGGTGTCGACCCGGGAGTACTTCAGTAGGCCGTTTATCATCTCCCGCATCCGGTCGGCGCCGTCGACGGCGAACTCAAGGAACTCCCGGCCGTCCTTGTCGAGTTGGTCCGCGTAGCGGCGCTCGATGAGTTGGAGGTAGCTCGACACCATCCGCAGCGGTTCCTGCAGGTCGTGGGAGGCGCCGTAGGCGAATTGTTCGAGGCGCTCGTTCGACGCTTCGAGCTTTCGTTCGTACTTCCGGCGTTCGGTGACGTCCTGCACGACGAGCATCCCCGCGAACACCTCGTCGTTGGCGTCTCTGACTGGCAGGGTGTGCGCGAACAGGTTTCGGCCGGCGTATTCGATCTCGAAGGAGTTCGTCTCCCCGTCGAGCGCCGCCCAGAAGTGTGGTTCGACAGTCTCCATGACGTCGTCCGGGTAGAGTTCAAGGATATTGTGGCCGATTCTGTCCTCGGGGTCGACGCCGGTGGCTTTCATGAACTGACCGCCGGCGGCCGTGTAGCAGAGGTTTTCGTCGAACAGGGCGACGGCGCCGTTGGGGAAGTGCTCGGCGAGCGTTCGGTATCGACGTTCGCTCTCCTCTAACTTCCGCTGGTTCGCTCGGCGCTCGGTGATGTCGGTGATGGTGATGACACCGCGGGTCACCGTGCCGTCCACGCCTCTGACCGGCATCCCCTGCGCGCTGATGATTCGTGACTCGCCGTCGACGGTCTCGATTTCGAAGACATCCGACTCCGTCACCTCCTCTCCGGTGAGCACCCGGGACATCGTCCACTCGTCGGGTTCGACCGGCTCCTCCGTGTCCGCCCACACCGCCGGAAACTGTCGGTACTCCTCGACGGACTCGGCATCGAACACGTCCCCGCCCCATATCTCCTTGGCCGTGTCGTTGGCTTCGACAAGTTGGCCGTCGGCGTTCGCGACGATGACGCCGACAGGGAGCACCTCGAACAGGGATTCGAGTTGGTTCTTGTTTCGCTGGAGTTCCAGTTCGGCGCGCTTGCGGTCCGTGATGTCGGTGAGCGCGCCCGGGAACGTGAGTGGGTTCCCTGCCTCGTCGTACTCGACGCTGCCGCGAGCGACCACCCACCGAAGTTCGTCGTCGGCGTTCCAGACGCGGTATTCGGACTCGTACTCGCCGTCCGATTCGACGGCCTCCTCGATTTCGGCGACGACCCGCTCGCGGTCGTTTTCGTGGATTGCCGAGATGAACTGTTCGAGCGACACGCCCTCGCGGGCCGCCTCCGGGTCGACCCCGAACGTCTCGGCGAACGAGGGCCCGACGACCATCTCGTCTCGCCGGACGTTCCACTCCCAGGTGCCGACCGCTCCCGCTTTGGTCGCCGCCTCCAACTGTGACTTCGCCTCGCGCAGGGTTCGCTCCTGTTCTTTCTGCTCAGTGACGTCCTGGGCCATCGACATCCCGGCGAAGACGTCACCCTCCTCGTCGGTGATCGGAACCGCGTGGATGACCCACTCTCGGCCGACGTACGAGAGTTCGACCGAACCCGACTCGCCGTCGAGCGCGGCTCGAAAGACAGGTTCGAGGTCGTCTGCGACGTCGTCACTCCACGCTTCCCGTGGTGTCCGATTCTCGACGTCCGCTGAGGAGACCGGAAGGTAATCGAACGCTCGCCCCGCCGCGAGCGTGTACCGAAGGTCGTCGTCGAACAGAGTGACGATGCCGTTCGGGAAGGATTCGGCGAGCGTCCGGTAGCGTTGCTCGCTCTGTTCGAGGGCGCGTTCGCGCTTCTTCCGCTCGGTTACGTCCCGGAAGTACACCGACAGTCCCGTCGCAGAGGGGTAGGCGCGCACCTCGAACCACGCGTCGAGCGGCTCGGGGTAGTACTCCTCGAAGGAGACCGTCTCCTGTTCGTACATTGCCCGTTCGTACTTCGTCTCGAACTCCCGACCGAGCGCCTCCGGAAACATCTCCCAGATCTGTTCACCGATCAGCCTCTGGCCGTCCGGGTTGATAAGCTCGTGAGCGCGCTCGTTGAGATGGGTGAACCGCCACTCCTCGTCGAGTGCGAAGAAGGCGTCCGAGATTCGACCGTAAATCTCCTGCAGTTCGTGTTTCGTTTGCTCGTTCTCGATAGCCGACGCGAGCACGTTGGCGACGCTCTGGACGAAGTTGGCGTCGTGCTCGGTGAACTCGCGACGGTGAGTCGTGTGCACACCGAGTACCCCCCACGGCGCTTCGACCGACCCGATGACGACACTGATGCCGCTGACAACGCCGTGTTCGGTGAGCAACTCGGTCTCGGAGAACCGCGTCTCAGTACGCAGGTCGTCGACGATCACCGGCTCTTCCGTGACGAGCGTGTGTCCGGCCTGCGAGTCGCGCTCCGCCGGAACGGTGGTGTTCCCGGTGAGCCCGTCCCTCCAGCCGACGCCCTCTCGCAGAACGAGTTCGTCCCCACCCGGTAACAGTTCGAGCGCTTTGCAGTATTCGGTGCCCAACGTCTCGGCGACGGCCGCCGTCGCCTCGCGGAGCAACTGGTCGAGATTATCCGTCTCGAGTGCCCGTTGACCGAGTTCGGCGGCGACCTCCTGCTGTCGTATTCGAGCGAGGAGTTCAGTGTCAGTCGATGGGGACGACTCCATTCTATACGTTCTACTGAGGTGTAAGCGTTAAAGCTTCACGGTGGGCCGAAGTGTCCAAAATGTTATGTGTCGGTCGTCGACTACTCGCCGGCTGGCGCTCTCGTCGCGACAGTCGCCGTCGAGGAGCGAGAAACGGTGAAGAAAACGGTGGGTCCTTTCGCCGAGTTTGGACTCGACCCAGATGGGAAACGGGTGGCCGGTCATCGATGGCCAATGAGCGTGGGCAACTATATGTCCCGGGAGGTGAAAACCGAAAGCGGACCGGTCAGCGCGGATTCGCGGAGATCGGTGGCAGACGAACGTGGAACCGATGGACGAACTCGACGAACTCGACCCGGCGTACTACTCGATAAACTCGACAGCGTCGGTGCCGGAGTTTCTGGCCGTCTCGAAGGTCTACGCGCGTGAAGTCGTCGAGCACTACGGGCTGAGGGTCACCGTCAGCGACCTCGAATGGGAGGTGAGCAAGCGCGCGAAACGGCGGGCCGGTGCGGTCAGGTACCGAGACGGGAAGCCGGAAGCGGTGTCTCTCACGTGGGAGTTGTTCGAAAATCGGGGATGGGAAGCTGCCGCCGAGACGATACGTCACGAACTCATCCACGTTCATCTGCTCAACGAAGCGAACGACGGCTCTCACGGGGAACGCTTCCGGCGACTGGCGGGCGAACTCGGGACGCACGTCAACTGCGAGCGATTTGCCGAGCCGAAGTGGTGGATACGCTGCGAGTCCTGTGAAACCAAACTAGCGAGGTATCGGCGGTCGAAACTCGTCGAGAACACCGAGTCGTATCGGTGCGGTGGATGCGGCGGGGCACTTCGGGTAGAGGAGAACTGCGACTGAAGAGCGCCGAGAGCGGCGGAAGGAGTTGGGCGCTCGGGAGTGGCCGAGAGATGCCGTCTCACCGGTAATTTCGGCTCGACATCGTCGGTTTCAACGAAGGACGCGAACTCGTCACCGTCATCGCCGTAACCGATAACCCCGCGGCATACGTCTGTTTCAGATCCCGACGACGAACGCGGGTGCGGTACTTCTACCAACAAGTTTACAACAGCCACGGCCTGCGCTTCGAATGCGCCTGTCCCCGAGAAAGGCGCGAACGGGTTGGCCATTGGTAAACTTCCCAATCCCCGTTTCTCCGTATCCTCCGACTCTGAGCGTCGGCGAGCGAAACGACCGACGAGAGAGAATGACCAGTCAGCCTTTGGGTCGGGACGCCGTCACCGTCGGGACGTGTCGCCGAAGACGAGATCGAACAGTTCGCTTTCGCCCTTTCGGATGTGTCGGTTGACGGTCGGTTGGGAGACGCCGAGTATCTCGGCGACTTCCGTACCCGTCGCCCGCCGCGGCCAGTCGAAAAAGCCCGCGAAGTACGCGGTTCTGAGCACCTCCTCTTGGCGGTCGGTGAGCCGTTCTTTGTACAGCGTCCGAAACTCGGATTCGGTCCGAACCGGACGGTCCAGTTCGCGTCGCACGACGAGTTCGGTTCCCTCGTGGCTGTTCAGAACCATCTCCAGAAACGCGCGGACGTCGCCGTTCTGCGGTAGTTCGACGGTGAGCACTCCGGCATCGTCCGACGCGACGAGTTTAGTCGGTCGAGCGCCGTAATCGAGCAACCCGCTGAGGAAACTCTCCGGGGAGAGCGTCGCTTCGAAGAGATGGCCGCCCTCTCGCTCCGAGAGGACGTCGATATCGCGGACGACTGGACTCCGCGCGGCCGCCTCGACGACGCTCTCAGGGTCGGCGTCGAGGAGTCTGAACAACGCACGGAGCGACCCGTTTGACTCCTCTACGAGCGTCTCGAACTCGACCCGCCCTCCCGTCTCTTCCGCGAACCGCAGGACGGGGAGAGACCGGTCCGAAATCTCGAAGGTGAGTTCCACCGTTCGGTCGCTCACGAGCGCTTTCTTCCGTTCGAGCGCGTTGATGGCGAACCCGGCCATCTGCCCCAGTTCTTCGAGAACGCTCACCTCCAACTCGTCGAAGACGTTCGCTTCCGCGGCGTAGAGGTTCAACACCCCGTACAGCGTCTCTTTGTATCGGATTGGGACGGAGATGCTGGCACGGTACCCTCGCTTCAACGCCTCCGCCCGCCACGGTTCGAACGGCGGGTCGGTGCGGAGGTCGTTCTGAACCTGCGGTTCGTGCGTCCGAATCGCCCGTCCGCCGGGTCCTTGCCCGATTTCGCTCTCGTCGGCCGTCACCGTGATTCGGTCGAGATACCCCTGCTCGACGCCCGCGTCAGCTTTCGGAACGAGTTCGCCGCCGACGAGCTCCTGCTCGCCGACCCACGCGAACCGATACGGCTCCGAGTTCGCCAACTGCGTGCAGACGGTCTGCTCTATCTCCTCGCGCGTCGTCGCCTGCGTCAGCGCCCGAGTCAACTTTCTGACTACTTCGTCGATGCGGTTGACCCGCTCTAAGGTCGCCGTTCGGCGCTCCAGTTCCCGCGTTCGCTCGCGCAGGTCTTCCTCGCGCTCGGTCCGTCGCAACGCCGCCCGGACGTTCGCCGCCAGGAGGCGAGCGAGGACGACGTCGCTCTCGTCGAACGACGCGGGCGACGTCGCACCGCTGACGAGCACGCCGAACTTCCCCAGCGGAAGGACGAGTGCGCTACGAAGCACCGTTTCCGACTCCGCCATCCCCGTCTCGGCGGGTACGTCGTCGAACACTTCGTTCGTGTCGGCGACGTACGCGTCCCATAGTACGTCGCTCTCCGGCGGGAACAGCGACCCCTCTCCGACGAGTTCGGCCACCTCCGGCGTGCGGGAGACGGTCGTCAGCGTCCCCGTCTCGTCGTACCGCTCGATGGACGTGAGCGGCAGGTTCAGCGTTTCGCGGGCCGCCTCCACAGTGAGGTCGCAGATTTCCCGCTCGGTCGTCGCCAGCGTCAGCGACCGCGCCGCCTCGGTGAGGTCGGTCAACTGCTCTTCGCGGCGCCGCCGCTCGGTTACGTCGCGGAGGACGCCCGTGAAGTACCGGTCGCGGTCGCTGCGAAACGCCGAAAACGAGACGCGTAACGGGACTCGGTGCCCGTCTCTGTGGAGACCTGGCAGCTCGATATCGTTCCAGTCGAGCTGTCTCTCGCCGGTTTTCAGGTACTGTTCGAACCTGCGGCGGTGGCTCTCGACGAGTTCGTCGGGGATGAGAACCGTCAGCGGGTCCCCTTCGAGTTCGTCGGGGTCATAGCCGAGAACGTCAGAGATAGCGGGGTTGACGAATTCGATGACGCCCCGCTCGTCGACCGTGACGATGGCGTCCGACGTGATTTTCGTGAGGATGTCTAACTGCAGGCGGGACGACGCCGTCGACTCGGTGGTCGGGTAGTCGACGTGGGCGAGTATCAGTCGTCCGAGCGCGTGAGCGTCGTCGCCGCCCGTCGAGACGTAGTCAGTGACTCCGGCGCGCTCGGCTTCGCAGACGAGACGCTCCGAGTGCGCCTCCGTGCATAGAATTGTCACGGTCGACGGTTCGCGCTCCGTGACGGTCGAGAGAAACGAGACGCCGTCGGTGTCGTCCAACTCGTAGCGGGCGACGACGCAGTCGACCCGCGCGTTCGCGACGACGTTCGACGCGTCGGCGACGCTGGTGACGGTTCTGAGCGTCGCTCCCGGATGGCCGGCCTGCAGTCGTGCTCGAAGCGCGCTCTCGTCCGAGTCCGGATCGAGATAGAGGACGTGAGGCCCGTCGGACATCATACGATGGGAGACACACCTTCGTTGAGAGCGGATGCCGCAGTCGTGGTCGGGGAGACTCTCTCGGCTATCCAGTGTGCCGCGATCCACTAAAAATCTTTCATATCGGATTGGAAATAATTATGCGGAGATGAAGCGTCGCTCCAGTCGTCACCGTGCGTTCGGCTGACACGCTATCGTGTTTCGCCGCCGAAAGGTGTTCCAGTTCCGCGAGAAGTGAGATTCGCGACGGTCCCGCCGGTAACCGTCGAAACGAGAGACCTGATGGGGTGGCGGCCGTGCTTGTGCTTGTGCTGATTCGCGTGCCTGAGGTGTGTCAGTGCCGGGTGTGTCCACGGTCGGTGTGTGAGACCGTGATGGCAGCGGGTTCCCGACAGAACAGTGGAGGGACGGACGCCGGATGAATGTACTCGGCATACAGATACGCCCCCGCTCGACCGGGGGTTGTTCATATTCTACGTCCGCCGGTGCGCCGTCGCTCCGTCGCCCCGTCGCCCCGTCGTCCTGTCACTCGTCGCTCTACCGATGCGAACGCTCTTGAGTCGTTGTCCCGAACTTTTCGAAAAGATGGAGTTGTCCACGTGAGCGACGATGTCGGAACGGTAACGCTCGTAGGCACGGTCCACGTCACCGAGGAGAGTGGCGAGAACGTCCGAGAGGCGATACGGCGACACGATCCGGACGTCGTCACCGTCGAACTCTGCTCGATGCGACTTCGACAGCTATACTCGCCGGATACGACGCTACAGACCCTCCGAAACGCGGTCGAGAGCTATCGGTCGCTCTCGCGAGCCGGATTCGTGCTGAGCCTCCTGTTTAAACTCTCCCAGCGCACGTACTACGACGACACCGAGGTCGACCGGGACGACCGGGACATGTTCGCGGCCATAAACGCGGCAGAAGCGTCGGGACGCCGAACCGCGGCCGTCGACCGGCCCATCGAGGAGACGCTCGACGAACTCGGCGAGGTAATTCTCTCGGGCGCAGACGAGTTCCGAACGTCGACCGAGCGACGACTGCGGCAGGCGTTACGGGGCGAGTGGCGCGAACTCGCCTCTGACCTCCTCGTCGACGCCACGGCCCCGACGACCGGTCTCGTGCGCCTTCTCGGACTCCACTTCTGGTGCGGGACGCTGACCGCCGACAGCCCGGCGGCGAAGGCAGCCGTGATGGAGCAGCTCTCACCCGAGCAGGCGGCGTCGTTCCAGAACGCGCTCGAACACCTCGCTCCCGAGTTCGTCCGCGTGATGATTCGAGAGCGCGACGCCTACATGGCTCGCCGACTCGAATATCTGCGGCAGGAGGGCAACGACGTGGTTGCCGTCGTCGGAAAGGCACACGTCGAGGGAATCCGTCGGCACCTCGAAGACGGAACGTTCGTCGATAGTGCCGAACGGCCGCCGTTCGTCAGCTTGCGGCGGCCGAACGACGGGTAATCGTGTGCTTCGGTTCCGCGCGGACGAAGACAATCATCGAGTGATACGAAGTCCAGCAGTACAGACGACAAGCGTCTCAGTGTGTTCCTGAGTCGAGATTGTGTCGATCCGGCCCGAGGCTGTATTTCGGCTACAGTAGCTCTCGACTACTCCGATTTGGTTTCGTTGGCGTGGGAGTTGAGCCGGTGCACTCCGCTCTCGGAACGGATAGAGTCAGAACGGGCGACTGCGATGATTGTGACTCGATCAGTCGACGAGAGTTAAAGCACGGCATACCGCGAGTGTCTACAACTGTCGGCGGCAAACAGCTGTGTACCGAGGTTACTCAGTTACGTCATCTAACGCAAACGAGCCGTAGTCGATCTCGCCTGCCCGCTCGAACCGGAGCATCTGGACTCCCGTACCCGACGTCTTGACGTCCGTCAGTTCGAGGGCTGCAGGAATCGTCCCGTCTCCGAACAGTCGCTTCCCGTCTCCTAGGACCAAGGGGAAAACCCAGAGCCAGAACTCGTCGACGAGGTCGTGTGCGAGCAGGGTCTGGATCAGATTGTGGCTCCCCTGGACCATGAGTACGTCCCCGCGCTCCTTTTTGAGATCCTCAACGGCCACTGCGACGTCGCCCGACAGGAGCGTCGAGTTGTTCCACTCTACCCCATCGAGAGTCCGTGAAGCGACGTACTTCGGCATGTCGTTGAGTTTTGTCGCCACGGGATCCCCCTCCGAATCGACGTTGGGCCAGTGTGCGGCGAAAATCTCGTACGTCTTGCGACCGAGCAGCAGTGCGTCGGCCTCGGCGAACTGTTCGTCCATCGTCTCGCCCATCTTCTCATCCCAGTAGTTGACCGTCCATCCGCCGTGTTCGAACCCGCCGTCACGGTCCTCGTCAGGACCACCTGGTGCCTGCATCACGCCATCAAGAGTGAGGAACGTCCCCACGACGAGCGTTCCACTCGTGTTGTGTGGTCGGCTTTCGCTCATACAGCGACGAGACGTGAGAACGAGTGATAAATGCGTATTCTGCTGTATCTGACGGTCGAAGTATTCAGACGAAACGGCGAACGAAGTAGGCGAGACGACCGTCAGGAGTTCCTCGGCGCGTTCGGCGACTACCTGAGTCAACGAGAGAGTCCCGCCGTTCACGGCAGGCATGAATCCGACAACTGCGGAACAACCGCCGACGCCGCTCAGTCGGGGGTATCCAAGTCGTCGGCCGCGTGGACAAGCATCCCGCGCCACGTTAGTCCGTACTTGTTCTTCACGTCTTTCAACCGCTTGTACTGCTCCTCGTCCGGCACTTCGATGTGGATGTTCGTCACAACTGAGTCTATGGATAACCATAGACTTATGTTTTACCATCCCGATGGAGTATTCAATGAGGCGAACCAACACGTTTGAGGTGGTTCCCCAGTCCGACGAGGACGAGGAGTTGCTTCGACGCCTGTTGGACGCTTCTGCCGCTCTCTGGAACGAAATCAACTACGAGCGCCGCGAAAACTACGCCGACCCAGACGGAGATGTGTGGGACATTAGCGAGTATCGAGGTCGCTACGGCGGTGTTCTCGGTGCGTCTACGGTTCAGCAAATCGAACGCAAGAACCGTGAAGCGTGGCGGTCGTTCTTCAGCCTCCAAAAGAAGGGTGAAGCCAACGGCAAGCCCGGATACTGGGGCAACACAGAAGATGGCCGAGAACTCCGCACGTACATCCGCAATACGTCGTACTCCGTCGAGTGGGGCGACTACTCCCGCCTCGAAATCCTCGTCGGCAAAGATCTGAAAGACGAGTACGGGTTGGGACACCGCGAACGCCTCCGGCTCGAAATCCGGGGCGAACCCAACTGGAAAGAGTACGACAAGCAGGGCCGGTTAGAGTTGTTCTTGGACGAGCAAGCACAATCGTTCAGGGCCTTTCAGCCAGTTACTATCGACGATTCTCGGCTGGCATCACCACTGGCTTCGGAAGAAGCCGCTCTGGATATTGGTGCTAACAACCTCGTCGCCTGTACGACCACGACCGGCACGCAACTGCTGTACGAAGGGCGCGACCTGTTCGAGCGATTCCGCGAGTCGACGCGGGAAATCGCCCGGTTGCAGTCGCTGTTGGACGATAGACGGTACAGTAGTCACCGAATACGTTCGCTGTACCGACGCCGGACACGCCGCCGCGACCACGCCCAAGACGCGCTTGCCCGCGACCTCATCGAACGGTTGCACGCCGAAGGCGTCTCCACAGTGTATGTTGGGGCGCTCACGGACATACTCGATACGCACTGGTCGGTGCGGGCAAACGAGAAGACGCACAACTTCTGGGCGTTCCGCGCGTTCATCAAGCGACTCGCCTGTACTGCCGAGGAGTACGGCATGACGGTAGAGGTTCGGTCGGAAGCGTGGACTTCCCAAGAGTGTCTGCAGTGCGGTTCGACCGACCGGACGACGCGCCACCGCGACACGCTAACGTGTCCGTGCGGCTTCGAGGCGCACGCGGACCTCACCGCTTCGGAAACGTTCCTGAGACGGCATACCGACGTAGCACGGCCGATGGCACGGCCTGTGCGCCTCAAGTGGGACGACCACGACTGGTCAGAGTCACCACGCTCAGTTCCCAACGAGGAGCGCACGAACCCGCAAGTTGCCTCCGTGGGCCGGTAAGCAATACCCCAGCGCGAGGAAACCCCGGCGTTCACGCCGGGGAGGATGTCATTGGTAGTATTCTTCGCGTTCGACGACGGTGGCGAACCCGACGTTCTCGGTCACTTTCTCGATTTCGACGGTAACCCGCTCGTTCACCTCGGTGTCGGGGACGATGACGACGTATCCGCGTTCGACGCGGGCGATGCCGTCGCCTTGTTCGCCCAACCCCTCGATGTCGACGGTTCGCCGCTCGCCGACTTCGACCGGCGGGGACTGTGAGCCTCGCGTTGACGTCGAATCGGCCGGGCGCACCGAGCGTCCCGACGTCGACGCTCTCGCCCCGTCTGACGCGCTCGACTCGCGGCCCGCCTCAGGAGAGAGAACCGCCAGACTGTACACGTCTCCGGGCTCGATATCGCCGAGTTCGATCTCCCGTTCGGGGAGTTCAACGACGTACGACCCGTCTTGTTCTTCGATCGTTGCAGTGCACAGACACAACAGATTTCCAGATACGTCCATTTTCTGCTCGTTGCTGTACGTACGCATAGCACCATTGTTAAAATACTGATTATACAGTTTGGCACCATTCGTCGCGAATCGTCGCTTGTCGAATCGAGGAACGATACCTCGTCGACGTTCCCGTCGTCGCGCGTGTCGTCGGTCGTCGATCGGAGCGGTCTCCGCTTTCGTCCTTCGTTGTTTTCCGACGCAGGCGCGGCCGCCCCGTCTCCGAGCGAGGGCATTTATACTCGCCATTTCTTAACGGTAGACGTGGTATCCCCGTTCGACGTTTTAGAAGTCGATTCTGACGCGGACGACGCGGAAATCGAGCGCGCGTACCGCCAGCGGGTAAAGGAATCTCACCCCGACCACGGTGGCTCCGCGAGGGAGTTCCAGTTGGTGTACACGGCGTACCGACAGATTATCGCGGGCAACACCGACGCGGAACTCGAAGTCGCCTCGGAGGACGCCGGCGGGCGTCCAGCGGAGGCGTCCCAGCCGCGACCGGAGTCCGAGCGGCCCGACGCGGAGTCCGAAGCGGAGGACCCCGAAGAGACGGGGTCACAGGTTGAGTTTCTCAACTACGAGACGCTCGCCGACCACGGCTGGCAGATAGACGACGAAGACCTCTTCGAGAAAGCCTCTGAGGCCGACCTCGACCCCGCCGACCACGGGCGGTTCCTCGTTAAGCCGCGCGAGAATCTGCTCGAAGCGGCCGAGAGCCGCGGCTTCGCGTGGCCGTACTCCTGTCGAGGCGGTGCGTGCGCTAACTGTGCAATCGCCGTCGTCGACGGAGCAGTGCAGATGCCGTCAAATCACATCCTCCCGTCGTCGATGACCGACAACGGTATCCAACTGTCCTGTATCAGCGCGCCCGTCACCGACGAGATGAAAGTCGTCTACAACGTGAAGAACCTCCCCGGTCTCGACGAACTCCGGTTGCCCTCAGACCCGTTCGACAAGGCGCAATTGAACGACTGACTTACGGCTACATCGGGTTCTGTTCCAGTGTTTTACGTGTTTCTGAAAGCGGATATCCGGCTGATACTACTTCGATGCGCACTCGTCAGAACGCGCTGTCACTGCTGGCAGTGAGAACGAGAACGTGGCTCCCTCGCCAGGTGTCGACTCGACCCAGATATCACCACTGTGACGTTCAACGATTCGTTCACAGAGCGCAAGGCCAATCCCGGTACCAGCGTGCTTCCTCTCCCCGTGTGCCCGCTGAAAGATCTCGAAGATACGCTCTTGGTCACCCGCGGAGATCCCAATCCCTTCGTCAGCAACCGATACGATCCATTTTGATCCGTCCCGCTCGGCAGAGACGTTAACTCTCGGGGGTTCGTCACCGCTGTATTCGATCGCGTTCGAGAGCAAGTTCTGGAATACTTGACGTAACTGACTCTCGTCCCCCTCGACGCAAGGAAGCGATTCGCCGCGGATTTCGGCGTCGTGTTCCTCGAGTTTTACTTGGAGGATCTCGCGAACGTCCTCGAGAACGGCTTCTAATTCGATCGGCTCGAACTCGTTACCTTGGGTCTCGACCCTCGAATAGTGCAGGAGGCCCTCGATCATCGAGCGCATCCGATCAGCACCGTTAATCGCGAACTCGAGGAACTCCTCACCGTCCTCGTCGAGGAGGTCACGATAGCGGTGTTCGATGAGTTGGAGGTAGCTCGACACCATCCGTAACGGTTCCTGGAGGTCGTGGGAGGCAGCGTACGCAAACTGCTCTAAGCGCTCGTTCGACTCCTCCAGTTTGCGTTCGTACTCCCGACGCTCGGTAATATCCTGAGACATTCCTAACGCGGCGAAAACGTCGCCGTTATCGTCTCGTACCGGTACAAACTGGAACTGGTAGGTCTGACCGCCGAGGTCCATCTCTAACGTATCGGACTCACCATCGAGTGCGGCTTCGTAGCGTGGCACGAGTTCGTCGGCGATCTCTGGAGGCAAGATTTCCCTTACGGGGGCTCCGCTCAACTCCTCGATCGAAGCGTTCACCGCCTCGAGTGGTCTGCCACCGAGGGTCCGATACTCGAGGTTCCTGTCGACGAGAGCGACGGCTCCGTTCGGGAAGTGATTGACGAGAGTGCGGTAACGCTGTTCGGACTCCTCGAGTTTTCGTTCGCGCTCGATCCGTTCTGTGATGTCGTGGAAGTATATCGAGAGCCCTGACTCGGATGGATACACAGAGAACTCCAGCCACTCTCCGCGTTTTTCGGCGTACAGCTCGAAGCTGACGGACTCTTGGGTTTCCATTGCCGTGTGCAACTGCTCCCAGTAGATACTATCCTCCGCCTCGGGGAACAGTTCCCAGATGTTGCGATTTAACAGCTCATCCTTGGGTCGACCCATAACCGCAGCGGCTCGCTCGTTGAGGTGCGTAAATCGCCACTCCTCGTCGAGGGCGTAGAACGCATTGGAGATTCGACCGAGAATCTCGCTCAACTCCGTTTCGAGTTCGGCCTTTCGCTTTTTGAGCTGTCGTTCGTGCTCTTTCAGCTCCGTGATGTCTTCACCCGCCATTATCATGCGCTCGATTGTTCCATCGGCCCCGAACAGCGGGGCGGCGTTAACGTTCACGTGTAGCTGTCTGCCGCTCGGCGATTCGATGACGAGTTCTTCGTCGAGCACCGGTTCACCGGTCCGTAACACGCACGCCGACGGCATCTCGGGTGGTTCGAGGGGTTTGCCGCTTGGATCAAAAACGTGCCATTCTTCGATGTCTTCGGGTTCTTCGATGAACTCCTGTTCGGAGAGTCCAAGGAGCTCTTGGGCCCTCTCGTTGGCCATCACTGTATTACCTTCTGCGTCTTGGACGATGATTGCAATCGGTACAATCCGCAACAGTTTCTCGGTGAGGGTACACTCGCGACGAAGCTGACGTTCGTGCATCTTCTGGTCGGTGATATCGTCGATGGAGAACACGATCCGGTCATCGTCGTACTGACTGTGTTCGATCGGAGCGGCGTTGAGAGAAAGCCACCGACGACCGATATTCGGGAGGTGAATCTGACACTGGTAATCGTACACTGGTTCTCCCGTTTCGGTGACCTGCTTCCACGGCCACTCGTCGACCGGTATCGGTTCGTCCTCTTCGTCGAGAAGTATCCACGATTCGGCGCTGTACCCCTCGAGTTCCGACTGGTCCATACCCAACCGGTCGAGCAGTCGCTGGTTGACGCGAACGAACTCGCCGTCGGACGTGCTCACGAAGATACTGACCGGGACAGTCTGGAGAATCTGCTCGGTGAGATCACGCTCCTGATACAGTCGCTGCTCGTACTCTCGCCGTTCGGTCATGTCGCGAGTGACCTTCGTGAATCCCTGTAGCGAGCCGGTGTCGTCACGGATGGCGGTGATGGTGACGTTCGCCCAGAATCGCGAGCCGTCGTTGCGTACCCGCCAACCCTCGTCCTCGACGGCGCCCTCCGTCGCTGCGGTTTCGAGGTTCTGTTCGGGCACCCCTTCATCGACGTCTGTGTCGGTGTAGAACCGGGAGAAGTGTTCGCCGACGATTTCGCCTTCTTCGTAACCCTTGATCCGTTCGGCCCCCCTGTTCCAGTTGAGCACGACACCGTCGGCGTCGAGCATGAAGATGGCGTAGTCTTCGACCGCTTCGACGAAGGCGGTGAACTCCTCTCGAGTGGGCTGCTGGTCGACTGACGGGCTTTTCTCTGAGCGCCACCAAACTCGCGTTGATTCGTCTATTTGCTTGGTTTCCAGGTCGCCGTGTTCGGCCAGTTCTGTGAGGTTCTCCTGTATGAGTTCCCGAGGGTACTGTAGGTCCTCAGCAACCTCTGTGGCAGTTATTGGCGTATACAGGTGCTCTTGCCGCGTGAAAACTCCCCAGATGTCTTCCGAAGTAACAGTCGGGGGAGACCCAGGTGAGTCCATGGCTGATAGGGTAGGGACGAGTCGATAAACGTATGGCGTTCAGAAGAAGACAAATATCTGATATCAAGTGATCTGTTTACTCATGCCAAGGGGACGGATTTCTCGCTGATGTGCGGTGTCGCTCGCGCAGTGCGACTGCCTCCGCAGTCACCTCAACAGCTTTGGACGGACTAGTTTTAAAACAGGAGTTCACACCGAGTGTCGCTCGACGATTCGCCGACGCCGAGCGCATCCGAATTCGCATTTTCGACCGCGAGCAGGTCGTCGTCGATGATTTCGTCGGCGTCGAAACCGAGTCCGTCACCGATGTGGCGACCGACCGTCGGGTCGGTCTTGTAGAGGTGCCAAATCTGGTGCTTCTTGATCTCGTACGGCCACCGATCCGGCGGCTCTCGACTCAGATCACTCGAGGTCGAAACGGTCGAGGCTCATCACTTTGTCCCACGCGTCCACGAAGTCACGCACGAATTTCTCCTCCGCATCGTCGGAGGCGTAGACATCCGCGACGGCTCGAAGCCGGGCGTTCGACCCGAAGACGAGATCCACGCGGGTACCCGTCCACTCGACATCGCCTGTTTCACGGTCGCGCAACTCGTAAACGTCGTAGGCCTCCGAGGACGCTTCCTGCTCCATGATGTCTTTCGATTCCGAGGGCGCGTCCCACTCGTAGTCCATGTCGAGCAGGTTCACGAAGAAATCGTTGGTCAGCGTCTCGGGTCGGTCGGTGAAGACACCGAGGTCGGACTGCTTGTAGTTCGCGTTCAGCGCGCGCATGCCGCCGACTAGAACCGTCATCTCGGGAGGCGTTAGCGTCAGGAGGTCCGCTTTGTCGACCAGCAACTCCTCCGCCGAGCGGTCGTGCTCGCCACCGAGGTAGTTACGGAACCCGTCGGCTTCCGGTTCGAGCGCTTCGAAGGACTCGACGTCGGTCTGTTCCTGCGAGGCGTCTGTGCGTCCCGGTTCGAACGGAACCTCTACGTCGTATCCGGCGTCCGCCGCCGCCTGCTCGACTGCGGCGCAGCCGCCCAGAACGATCAGGTCAGCCAGCGAGACTCTCGTACCGTCGGACCGCGAGCTGTTGAACTCCTCCTGAATCTCTTCGAGGGTCCCCAGCACCGTCTCCAGCTGCTCTGGCTCGTTCACGTCCCAGCTCTTCTGTGGTTCGAGGCGAATGCGGGCCCCGTTCGCGCCGCCGCGCTTGTCGCTGTCGCGGTACGTCGACGCCGACGCCCAGGCGGTCTTGACCAGCTGGGAGACGGACAGGTCCGAAGCGAGAATCTCCTCTTTGAGTTCGGCGATCTCTTCGTCCCCGATCAGTTCGTAGTCGGCTTCGGGGATGGGATCCTGCCACAGCATCTCCTCGTCCGGAACCTCCGGGCCGAGGAACCGGATCGGCGGGCCCATGTCACGGTGGATCAGCTTGTACCACGCTTTCGCGAAGGCCTCCTGGAACTCGCGCGGGTTCTCCTGGAAGCGCTCGATGATCTCCCGGTAGTTCGGATCCCGCTTCAGGGCGACGTCCGTCGTCAACATCATTACGTCTTCCTTCTCTGACGGGTCCTCGGTGCCCGGTGCGACGCCGTCGAGCGCGTTGTCCTTCGTGGTCCACTGCCACGCACCGCCGGGACCCTGATCGGGCTCCCACTCGTGGTCGAGCAGGTTGTCGATGTAGCCCATATCCCACTGAGTCGGCGTGGCATTCCACGGACCCTCTATCCCGCTGGTGATCGTGTCGGCCCCTTTGCCGGAGCCGTGGCTGCTCTCCCAGCCGAGGCCCTGCTGATCGATGGGGGCCGCCTCGGGCTCGGGACCGACGTGCTCGTCGGGGTCGTCGGCGCCGTGGACTTTCCCGAACGAGTGTCCGCCGGCGATGAGCGCGGCCGTCTCCTCATCGTTCATCGCCATGCGGCCGAACGACTCTCGGATGTTCTCCGCCGACGCGAGCGGATCCGGCTGACCGTCCGGTCCCTCCGGATTCACGTAGATGAGCCCCATCACGGTGGCGGCGAGCGGCTCCTCAAGTTCGCCGTCGTCGTCGAAGCGCTCTGACGCTTCCCACTCGGTTTCGGGCCCCCAGTCGACGGCTTCGTCGGGCTCGAAAGCGTCCTCGCGCCCGCCGGCGAAGCCGAACGTCTCGAATCCCATCGACTCCAGAGCGACGTTCCCGGCCAGGACTATCAGGTCCGCCCACGAGAGTCTGCGGCCGTACTTCTGTTTGACCGGCCAGAGCAGCCGGCGCGCCTTGTCGAGGTTCGCGTTGTCGGGCCAGCTGTTGAGGGGCGCAAAGCGTTGTGTGCCGCCGGACGCGCCGCCGCGGCCGTCGCTGGTTCGGTACGTACCGGCGCTGTGCCACGCCATCCGGATGAAGAGCGGCCCGTAGTGGCCGTAGTCAGCCGGCCACCACTCCTGCGACGTCGTCATCACCGCTTCGATGTCCGCTTTCACGGCGTCGAGATCGAGCTTCTCGAACTCCTCGGCGTAGTCGAACTCCTCGCCCATCGGATCGGCCTGGCGAGCGTTCTGGTCGAGGATCTTCAAGTTTAACTGATTCGGCCACCAGTCCCGGTTGGACCTACTCATAGTCTGACACCTCCTCGTCAAAGTTAGTCGTTAGAGCGTCTCGGTCGGAGTCGTCGCCGAAGTCGGCGTGGTCGAGACCGTGTTTGGAGTTGTCTTCAGACATTGATTACCTTCTCGCAGTGGGAATAATGTTGAGGCTGTAAAAAATCTATTTATTGATACCGGAGCTGTGGTTCATCTTCCGGCAATTTCCGTCGCGGACACGCGGTCAGAAACGTCCGTAACCGTCGCACGTTTCGGGGCCCGTTTTCGCTATCAGTCGGCGTATCTCCACCCCGAACCGAGTTGCGGATCGACCGCTGTGCCGTCACTGGAACGTCGCGTTTCGGGAATTGAGGGACTCCCACGGGCGTTCGAATCGCCTCGAAGGACGGATCGGGGGACCGGGCTGAAGGTAAGGAACACAACTATTGAACACATCTACTGAACACAAACGGTGAACATCTACGCGGCGCAGCTGTTGGCTCTGCGCTCCAATCGTCGTTCACGACAGCACAAAGCCACCGCACGTACGCGACCGCGGTATTTTCTCACTCCGCGTGGTATCCGAACGTATGTCAGGAGAGCTTCTCGTGTACGGTTCGTACGGTTACATCGGCGCGTTAGTCGCTCGAACCGCCGTCGACGAGGGACTGTCGCCGGTGATAGCTGGACGCCGCGCCGATCGAGTCGAGGAACAGGCGCTGGAACTCGGCGTCGACCACCGCGTCTTCACGCTCGACCACCCGGACGTCGTCCGTCAACACGTCGCCGACTTCGACGCGGTGTTGAACTGTGCAGGACCGTTCTCGCGGACCGCAGCGCAGTTGCGAACGGCGTGCCTTCGCGAGGGGACTGATTATCTGGACCTCGCCGGCGAAATCGACGTGCTCGAAGCCGCCGCCGAGTTGGACCGGGAGGCCGAACAGGCCGACGTCGTTATCCTTCCAGGCGTCGGGTTCGACGTCGTTCCGACCGACTGTCTGGCTGCACACCTCGAATCGCGGCTTCCGTCGGCGACGTCGCTGACGCTGGCGATGGACGGTCTCGGTACGTTCTCGCCGGGGACGCTGAAGTCGATACTCGAGGAATTGCCGCAGTCGGGCGTCGTCCGCGAGAACGGCGAACTGCGGACGGTACCCGCGGCGTGGCGAACGCGGCGGTTCGACTTCGGGCGCGGCGAAAAGACGGGCGTGACGGTTCCGTGGGGGGACGTGTCGGCGGCGTACTACACGACCGGTATCAAGAACATCGAAGTGTACGCGACTGTCCCGGAGTTCGCAGTCAACGTGATGCGTCGCACGCGGCCGCTCGTCCCCGTACTAGCGACGAGACCAGGACAGCGACTGCTGACAGGAGCGGTCGACGCTCTCGTCTCCGGACCGACCGCACAGGAGCGCGCACAGAGCGCGAACCACATTTTGGGCGAGGTCGAAGACGACGAGGGCAATCGGGTCGCGACGCGACTCAAGACGCCCGATACGTACGACTTCGCAGCGCAGGCCTCCGTCGAGTCGACGCGACGGGTGCTCGACGGCGAGGTCTCCGCGGGGTTCCAGACGCCCGCGTCGGCGTTCGGCTCCGAGTTCGTCACGGAGTTCGACGGCATCGAGCGCGAAGACCTCGACACTGCATTACCCCTCGGGTCCAGTGTCGGCGCGACCGAAAGGGAGTGAGGAATCGACCGACCCGAGCGTACGGCGAGAAATTCCGGGTTTGAGAGAGGTGCTGACACTCTCTCGTCTTGGTGCTGGTCGGAGCGCCGAATTCGTCTGTCGTCGGTTCTCTCTTCGGACAGAGATAGTCAATGTCGGGGACAATATCCGGGTGTTTAGAAGGCTAAAACGACGTTCTAACACTGTTCTCGAATACCGTAGTAATAAAGGGATCCACCGGAGAGTGCCTCTCTGTAGTTTGGTTCGGAATAGGGCAAGATGGGACATTGCATCGTCGATATTCCAGCGCTACTAGACCGTATTCTGACACTATCTACAGATGATCCTCCCTAAAGAACATGATTGTAATCCATAACAATACACCCACTGTTCATTCGATGGCTCGTGGTGAACGGTTCCACCAACCAGAAATCGATGAAATCCGCCCTACTCGTGGTCGGTCTTGCAGTGGTGGTCGTCCTCTCGACGGCCGTCGCGTTCGTAGGACTACCGCTTGGCCAAGCGGCAACCGACGACGCGGCGTCGTCGGCGAATAACGACACGGTCGACGAGACCGGAACCACCTCGGACGCCGAGACCGACAGCAGCGAGACGAATACGGAATCGTCGAGCGATACGTCCGCAGACGACGCGGACGATACAGACGATAGAGAAGACGATTCGGACGACTCCGACGACTCGGACAGCGACGAATCGTCGAACACGAACAAGCAGTCGAACTCCAACGACGACGAGTCGTCGAACACGGGAGACACGCCCGCGGGCGACTCCGACGACTCGGACGACGGAGAACACTCTGACTCCGAGGACACCGACGAGCGCGAGTCCATCGAGTCCGTCACGCTCACCTCCGAGAACCCCCAGGAAGTCACGGTGACGAACCCCAACTCGTTCGCCGTGCGCCTGACTCTCGAGTTGGACGGTGAAGAGCGCGTCTACGTGCCCGCCGGGGAAACACACACCGTTCTCATCGCCGACGAGCACTTCGACGGTGAGTCGCTCGACCTCTACGCGAAGACACGACTCGCGGACGGCGACCGGACGGCCATCCCGCTGAACAACGTCACCGGTGAGGAACCGCGAGACGTCGACGTGCCTGTCGAGCGGAAAGGTACGAGCGTCGAATCTGTCGAACTCAGCTCCGACCGCCCGAACCAGTTCAGTGTCACCAACCCGAACGAGTTCGACGTCACGTTCAAATACGTCGTCAACGGCGACACCAGAGACGTCAACGTCTCCGCCGACGACACGACCGTCGTAGAGTTGTCTGAGAGAGATTACGAAGAGAATGCATCGGCCACGTCCATCGCCGCCGAGACGCGACGCACGGACGATATGGCCGTCGTCCCGCTGAACGACTACCTCGCGTCGACGCCGGAGGCGACCGACATGCTGGTGTACCGCGACGAGATGCCGACTGAGTCGTATGACGCAGTCGAGTTCTGGTCGGACGCGCCCGAGCAGGTCACCATCTACAACCCGAACGACGCGACGGTCAACGTCACGTACTTCGAGACCGCCAGAACAGTCGAAGTCGGTCCGAACGAGACGAAGACGATTGATATCGAACACCGTCACTTCGACGACGGGAATGCCGAAGAGCGGGGTCTCTACGAAGCCTCCGCAGCCGACGTATACACCGGCGTCGAGGTGCCGGCCGACGCGAACGACGTGACCATCTACCGCGACCACGTGACGGTCGACACGGACACACCCGGTCAGTTCACGGTCAACAACCCGACTGACAGTGCTGTCGACTTCAGCGCGTACTACATCCTCGACGGCGAGGGACGTGATCACGGGGATGTGCACGGTGGAAACTTCACGCTCGCACCGGGCGAGTCGCACACTGTCGACTTCACCGAACAACTCGGCAACGAGTCCCAGAGCTTCAAGGCGTACGCCTACCGCGACGGACACTCAGACGAAGACAACCAAATCGCCGTGAACGGTGATCTCCACGGCTACGACTCGTTCTACGTCGAAGGCGATAACTCGAACGACTCGGACAACTCCGAGGAGACGCCCGAGAACACGCTCATCGCGGAGTCGAACGAGTGTGGCCAGATCACGGTGACGAACTACTATGGCGAGAACGTGATGGTAGAGATTCAGTGGGCCGACACCCACGAGTTCTCGCTCGCCCCCGGCGAGACCAAGACGTACACGGTGCCAAACCCCGACGGCAGAGAGAACATGTCGTTGGCGGTCGCTGGTGTATATCCGGCCGACTCAGAGGACATGTACCGGTACACCAACAACCAGCACGGACCAGCAGACATCACGGTTGGGTTCTGTACTGACGACAACAACGACTCGCGCGAGTCTATCTACGCCTCTTCCGAGGAAGCAGGCAACGTCACGCTCAAAAACCCGACTGCCAAAGTCATCGAAGTCGAATTCGATTCGCTCGACGAATCCGTTGGAGAAGTCGGTACTGTTGAATTGGAGCCGTTCGAGCGGAAAACCGTCGCTGTCCCGGAGACGGACCACGAGGAAGACATCTTCCTCGGAGCGACCGCAGTTGAGACGGGGATGGTTCTCGACGTGAACGGAGAGCCCGGAGACACGCACGTTCCAGTCGTCACTGACGAGTACGAAACCGTCGAGTTCGAGTCGAACGCACCCGAACAGTTCACCGTCTACAATCCGAACAACGAGACGGTCGAGGTCTCGTACTTCGGCGAACTCGGTCTGACCGGCGTCGGTCCGGTCAAAGTCGGCCCCGACGAGACGAAGACGGTCGATATCGAACACCATCACTTCGACGACGGGAACGCAAACGAACGAGTGCTCTGGAAGACGGCCGCATACTCCACCGATACCGGTGCAAAGGTACCGACCAATGGAGACGATGTGACCGTCTACCGTGACCACGTGACTGTCGACACAGACACGCCTGGACAGTTCACGGTCGACAACCCAACCGATGGTGAGATCGACTTCAGCGCGTATTACGTCCGCGACGGCGTGGGTAACGGTTACGGCTCCGTAGATGGAGGAGAGTTCACGCTCGCACCGGGCGAGTCGCGTACCGTCGACTTCTCCGAACAGCTCGGAACCGGTCCGCAGAGTTTCAAGGCGTACGCCTACCGAACTGGCGACACTGACCAACTCAACCCGCTCGAAGTGAACAACGACCTCGACGGCTACAGTTCGTTCTACGTCGACGGAGCTGACGACTCTGACTCCGACGAGACAACCACGACGACAACGCCAACCAACGAAACAACCACGACGACCACTGACTCGAACAGTTTCTCCATCGTCGCGTAAAAAGAGACGCGAACCGGAATCGCCCGGTCCGGCCCCACCGCCGGACCGAACCGACTGACAGCGACAGTCGTCGCTCGACCGTTTTCTTGATCGAAACGGATGACCTGAGCACAAACACTGTCACTCACCGAGAGTCCTTTCCGCTGACCCCACACGAGAGACCGCGCCGATAACCAACTCAGTGTACTGTCGGAGACAGTACAATTATTGTCAATAGTTATACTTTATGGACGATGTCAGGTGCTCCGGCGTTGAGGCGATCGAACGCGACATAGGACCGCGTATGCGTCGCCGACGACGGCAGTTACCGAGACGAGGGGTGCCAGCGTTCGGCGTCGACGAGGTGGTCGACGCTCCCCGGTCCGCGTCCGACGTCGGCGGGTCGAGCGATTGCGGCGTGAGTGAACTCGATGCCTCGTTCGACCGCCTCGACCAGTTCGTCTCCGTGCGCGAGTCGGGATGCGATGGCGCTCGACAGCGTACATCCCGACCCGTGGGTTCGGTCGGTGCGGACGCGCGGGTTGGAGAACGTCACCGACCGATCGGGCGTGACGAGCGTATCCCGGACGGTATCGGCGTCGGTATCGACGTGGCCGCCTTTGAACAGGACGGCGTCGGCGCCCCAGTCGAAAAATGCCGTCGCGGCCTCGCCTCTCGATCGCTCGTCGCTCGGGTAGACGCCGGTGAGAGCCTCCGTCTCGTCGGCGTTGGGCGTCAGGAGCGTCGCGCGCGCGAAGAGGTCAACGTATGCGTCGACGGCGTCGTCGTCGAGCAGTCTGTCGCCCGAGGTAGCGACCATCACCGGATCGAGAACGACCGGACCGTCGGAGTCACGCAGACAGTCGTCGATGGTTTCGACGGCCGATGCGGCCGCGAGCATCCCCAGTTTGACGGCAGCGACATCGAAATCGCCGGTCACCGCCTCGAACTGCGCCCGAATCTCTTCGTCGGGCAGCACGTGGGTGGAGTCGACGCCGCGAGTGTGCTGCGCCGTCGCCGCCACAACGACGGAACCGCCGTAGACGCCCAGACGAGTCATCGTCTTCAGGTCGGCCTGGATCCCCGCGCCGCCGCCGGAGTCGCTGGAGGCGACGGTCAGCGCGTACGGCCGCGTCGTCGCTTGCTCCGGGACGGTCATCGGAACTGCATCCCTCCGTTGACGTTG